>DASRPD010000075.1:0-12845 GCA_035646535.1 Acidimicrobiia bacterium | reverse complement strand
CGTGCACGTGCCGTTCTGCGCGACTCGGTGTGACTACTGCGACTTCGCGACCTGGACGGACCGTGAGCACCTCGTCGGGCAGTACGTGGACGCCTGCATCACCGACATCGGTCGTCAATTCGCGGGCCCTCGTTTCGCGGGCCGTGCCGCCGACACGATCTTCGTGGGCGGCGGCACGCCGTCGTTGCTGGCGGGACCGACGCTCGCCCGGCTGCTGGAGGCCATTCCCCGCGCGCCGGACGCGGAGGTCACGGTCGAGTGCAATCCGGACTCCGTCGACGTCACCAAGCTGGCCGTGTACCGCCTCGCGGGGGTGAACCGGCTCTCGTTGGGCGTCCAGTCGATGCGTCCGCACGTGCTCGCGGCGCTGGGTCGCACCCATGACCCCGACAACGTCCACGAGGCGCTCGACGCGGCCCGCGCCCTCGGCTTCGAGCGCGTGAACCTGGATCTGATCTTCGGTGCCGCCGGCGAGACCATGGCCGATTGGGGCGAGACCCTCGACGCGGCGGTCGCGCTGGAGCCCGACCATGTGAGCGCCTACGCCCTGACGGTGGTGCCCTCGACGCCGCTCGGGCGGAGCATTGCCGCCGGGGCCACGCCGGCGACCGATGACGACGACCTTGCCGACAAGTACCACCTCGCCGAGGCGCGCCTGGCCGCCGCCGGTCTCGACTGGTACGAGATCTCGAACTGGTCGCGACCCGGCCGGGAATGCCGTCACAACCTCGTCACCTGGAGCGGTGGCGACTACGTCGCGATCGGCTGCGCGGCGCACGGTCACCGGCGCGGGGAGCGGTGGTGGAACGTCAGAACCCCCGAGCGCTACATCGAGGCGGTCACTTCCGACAAGTGCCCGCGGGCCGGCTCGGAATGTCTGGATGCCCGCCAACGCTCCGAGGAGGTCTTCTCCCTGGGTCTGCGCACCCGATCCGGAGCAACCGTGGCCGCCGCAGCTGCCGGTGAGGTCAGCGCGCTGGTCCGGGCGGGCCTGCTCATCTCCGACGCGAGTCGGGCTCGGGCGACGCTGAGCCCGGCCGGTCGGCTCCTCGCCGATGACATCACTGCACGCCTGCTCCTTGCCGGCGCGGCCGGTCGACCATGAGGCCCTCGCCCGTCGGCTCGAGCTGGCACTCGGTACAATCGAGTGCCAGCCCACAGGCTGGGTGTACCCCCGCGACCGAGGCGAACCCGGATGCCAACTGATTCGACATCCCCGACGGTCCCCAAGACCGACGGCATCGACGACGGCGAGAGCTTCCCTCAGCCGCAGCTCGATGAACGCCGGGCGCGGGTGCTGCGGGCCATCGTCGAGGAGTACGTCACGACCGCGCAGCCCGTCGGCTCCCAGACCATTGCGACCTCGACCGAGCTCGGCGTGTCGAGCGCGACGGTCCGCAACGACATGACCGTCTTGGAGCGGGAGGGGTACCTCGCACAGCCGCATACATCCGCGGGTCGCATTCCCACCGACCAGGGGTACCGGTTCTTCGTCGACCATCTCGCGCACGCCCCGGGGCTTCCGGCCGCGCAGCGTCGGACCGTCGCCGGTTTCTTCACCAGCGCGCACCGAGCGCTCGAGGATCTGCTCCATGAGACGAGTCAGCTCCTGGCCGGGCTGACCCACCACGCATCGGTGGTGATCGGTCCGGCTCCGTCGGCGGCGGAAGTTCGGACCGTCCAGCTCGTCGGTCTCCAGCCGGGCGTGGTCCTCGCGGTGGCGGTGCTCGCCAATGGCGCGGTGGAGAAGTCCGTGCTCGAGCTGGGGGCCAACGCGACTGACGCCGAGCTCACGGCCGCCGCCGCCGCACTCGATCAGCAGCTCTCCGGTTCGACCCTCGCCGATCTGCCCGAACCCGGCGGCACCGGCAACCCGGTCGTCGACGAGTACGTGCAGGCCGCGCGTAACGCGCTTCGGACCCATGCGGCGGACCATCACGATCCCCTCTACGTGAGCGGCGCGAGCCGCATCGCGCTCGAACAGGCCGCGTTCCCGAGCGAGGGGAGCGCAGCCCGTCTGCTCGAGCTGCTCGAGCATCAAGTGGTGGTGGTCGCGCTCGTGCGCGGCATCCTCGACCAGGGAATCACCGTCAGGATCGGTGCGGAGAACGAGTACGAGGATCTGCGCGACTGCTCGCTCGTGCTCGCGCCGTACGCGGTCGAGGGTGAGATCGCCGGCACGGTGGGCGTCCTCGGCCCGACGCGCATGGACTACCAGCGGGCCCTCGCCGCGGTGAGCGTTGTCTCGCAGCAATTGGGTCGGAGCCTCGAGAGCTGATGCCGACCGACTACTACGAGATCCTGGGCGTTGCTCGCAACGCGACCGCCGACGACATCAAGCGGGCGTACCGCGTGCTGGCCCGGGCGCACCATCCCGACGCCAACCCGGGTGACGCCGCCGCCGAGGCCCGATTCAAGGAGGTTTCGGTCGCGTACGAGACGCTGCGCGACCCGGAACGTCGGCGCCGCTACGAGATGTTCGGTCCCGAAGGAAGCGCCGGTGGTTCCGGCCGACCCGGCGCGGACGGTTTCGGCGGCCTGGGCGATGTCTTCGACGCCTTCTTCGGCGGCGATCCCTTCGGCAGGGGTGGCCCGGCCGGTCCGATGGCCGGCAGCGACATCGAGGCCGAGCTGCACCTCACGCTCGACGACGTCGTCTTCGGCGCGACCAAGCCGCTCGACGTGCGGCTTCCCGTGCCGTGTGAGACGTGCGACGGCTCGGGCTGTGAGGCAGGGACCCACCCGGCGCGCTGTGAGACGTGTGACGGCGCCGGTCAGGTTCGTCAGGTGCGCCGCTCGCTCCTCGGCCAGATCGTCACCGCGGGGGCGTGTCCACACTGCGGGGGTGCGGGCAGCGTCATCCCGTCTCCTTGTCGCGCGTGCTCCGGCGAGGGCCGCGTCATCGGCGACCGTCGCCTCGACGTCGAGGTGCCTCCCGGCATCGACAACGGCCAGCGCCTGCGGCTCGCGGGTCGCGGCGTCGCCGCCCCTCGCGGCGGGCCGCCCGGCGACCTGTACGTCCAGGTACGGGTCGCGTCCCACCCGGCGTTCGAGCGGCACGGCAACGATCTGCTGCACGCGCTGTCAATCGGCGTCGCGCAGGCCGCGCTCGGGACGGCGTGCACGATCGAGACGCTCGACGGACCGGAGGAGCTCGTCATCCCGGCCGGCACCCAGCCCGGCCGGGTGTTCCGCCTGCGCAACCGGGGCGTCCCCGTGCTGCAGGGGCGCGGTCGCGGTGACCTGCTCGTCCACATCGCCGTCGGCGTGCCCGAACGGTTGTCCGACGAGGAGACCGAGCTGTTCCGGGAGCTGGCGCGGTCGCGAGGTGAGGATGTCGAACCGCAACAGGATGGCCGGTTGTTCTCGCGCATCCGGTCGGCCTTCCAGTAGCAGCGAGCGGTGATCCCCCGGCCGGGTGACTGGGCGGCCGACTGCCCGGCGGTGGCCCATGTGTTCGTCGCGGGGCTGACCGACGAATGCGAGATCGACGGATCCGACGGGCATCACCTCGCCCGGGTGCGGCGCCTTCGTACGGGCGAGATCGTGACCGCCGCCGATGGGGTGGGAAGCTGGCGGCCTTACCGCGTACGCGCGGTCGGGAGCGGCCAGGTCACCCTCACCGCAGAAGCCGAGGTGCGCGTCGAGCCGGTACAGAGCCCGGCGCTCGGGGTCGCGTTCGCGCTCGCCAAGGGCGACCGGCCGGAGCGAATGACCCAACAGCTCACCGAGCTGGGCGTGGATCGCATCGTGCCGCTCGCGGCCGAGCGGTGCGTGGTCCAGTGGGACGCAGCCCGCCAGACCCGCGCGCTCGAACGTCTCCGTCGCATCGGCCGCGAAGCGGCGATGCAGAGTCGCCGCGCCCGGGTCCCTCGCGTCGATCCCGTTGCCGTGGTCGGCGACGTGGCGAGACACCCCGCTCTGGTGGTAGGGACCCGCGACGCGTCCGGCGCGAACGGACCCGGCCCGCCGCCGGTATCGGTGCCGGAGTGGCTGCTCGTCGTCGGGCCGGAAGGCGGGTTCACGCCCGGGGAGCTGGACCTTCTCTCCGGCGGTGTGCGGCTCGCCGTCGGGCCCCACGTCTTGCGTTCCGAGACGGCCGCGGTGGGCCTGGCCGCGGTGTTGGCCCGTGCTCGCGACCATCGATGAGCGTGTTCACCTGATGCTCGTGGGCCGAGACCGCACGGGCTCCGTGGCGCCCGGATCTTGACCTTCTCCCCCGCCCCGGGCGCTTGTCGAACCCCTTTGGTAGTGTCACGGCCTTGCACGGAGGCTGTCCGGGCGGCGGTGAGTGGGGGCAAGGTGGGAATGAATGGGGCCCACGTGGGCGATCGCCTGCGGGCGATCCGTCGCCAGAAGGGTCTCTCGTTGCACGACGTCGAGGCGCGTTCCGAATCGGAGTTCAAGGCGTCGGTGCTCGGGGCGTACGAGCGAGGTGAGCGGGCGATCTCGGTGCCGCGTCTGTTGCGGCTCGGGGAGATCTACGAGGTCCCGGCGGACCAGCTCCTGCCGCGCGACGGGGACGTCGAGATCAACCTGACCGAGCGTGTTGCTGATCACGACGACGCGTTCGTGATCGACCTCGTGCGACTGCACGCCCTGGACGACCCCGAGGCCCAGGTACTGGCGCGCTACGCGTCGACGATTCAGTTGCAACGCCAGGACTTCAACGGTCGGTTGCTGACCATCCGTCACGACGACCTGCGAGTTCTGGCCGCGGTGCTCGGCCGTCGCCCCGAGGAGCTCGGCGCCCGGCTGGGCGAGCTCGGCCTGCGCGCCCGCGCCTGACCCGGCGCATGCCCGAGGGCCCTGCGGGTCGGGGGTCGGGATATCCTGAACAGGTCGTGTCGCCGTCCACCCAGATCAAAGTCCTCATACCTGGCAACCACCTGATGGTCGATCTGCTCGGCCAGCGAGATGAGCTGCTGCGGGTGGTCGAACGCGCGTTCGATGTCGCGATCCTCGTGCGGGGAAACGAGATCACGGTTTCGGGTGACGCGGCCGAGGCCGAGCGGGTGGCCCGGCTGTTCGAGGAGCTCGTCACGTTGCTGGAGCAGGGCCACGAGCTCGACCGGGATGGCCTGGGTCGCAGCATCGACATGCTGAAGGCCGATCAGCGGCCGACCGACGTGTTCACCACCGAGGTGCTGAGCGGCCGGCGGACGGTCCGGCCGAAGACGGCCGGTCAGAAACGGTACGTCGACGCGGTGCGCAACAACGTCGTCACGTTCGCCATCGGTCCTGCCGGAACCGGAAAGAGCTACCTCGCCGTCGCACTCGCAGTGGAGGCACTCCAAGCCAAGCAATGCAACCGGATCATCCTCACGCGGCCCGCGGTCGAAGCAGGTGAGCGGCTCGGGTTCCTGCCGGGCGACATGATGGCCAAGGTCGACCCGTACCTCCGTCCCCTGTACGACGCGTTGCACGACATGCTCGACGCCGTCGCCGTCGGGCGTCTGCTCGAGCGCGGTGTCATCGAGGTCGCGCCCCTCGCGTACATGCGGGGACGCACACTCAACGACTCCTTCATCATCTTGGACGAGGCCCAGAACACGACGCCGGAGCAGATGAAGATGTTTCTCACCCGGCTCGGCTTCGGGTCACGGGTCGTCGTCACCGGCGATGTCACCCAGATCGACCTCACCGAAGGCCGCGGACGTTCGGGACTGCTCGCGGCGCGGGGCATCCTGACCGACATCGGCGACATCGCGTTCGTCGAGCTCGGCTCGGGCGATGTGGTGCGCCATCGCATCGTCCAGGCGATCGTGGACGCCTACGGGGCCCACGAGGGCCAAGGCGCGAACACTTGACCATGAGTCACGACGTGTTCGGCGCCGACGAGCAGACGGAGTACCCGGTCGCGCTCGAGCGGTGCGTGAGCCTCGCTCGGCTGGTGGTCGACGCCGAGCAGGTGCCCGGAGAGAGCGAGCTGTCGGTCATCTTCGTCGAGGAGCAGGTGATGGCCGGCCTGAACGAGCGGTTTCTCGGCGGGTCGGGTCCCACCGACGTGCTCGCCTTCCCGATGGACGACGAGCTGGTGCTCGGCGGTCGCCAGCCCGACCGGGGTGGGCGAGGCCCGGGTTCACCGACCGAGCCGACGGACCCGCCGACACTCCTCGGTGACGTCGTCGTCTGCCCGGCCGTGGCCGATCGTCAGGCCCGCGGCGCCGGAGCCACGTTGGACGACGAGCTGAGCCTTCTCGTCGTGCACGGAGTGCTGCATCTGCTGAACTACGACCATGCGGTACCCGAGGAAGCCGAGGCGATGAAACGTCGCGAGCGCGAGCTCCTCGACCAGTTCCGCGAGCGGGGGCGTGACGGTGAGCAAGCCACCACCTAGCCCGAGTCGGAAGCGCGCGAGTCGAAACCGGAAGCCGACGCGGGCCCGGCGATGAGCGGCGCGGACTGGATGATCGTCGTCGTCATCCTTGTGCTCTTTGTGGTGTCGATCTTTCTCGCCCTGGCGGAGACCGCATTCGTTCGGATCAGCCGTGTGCGCGCGCTCACCCTTGCCGAGGAGGATCGACGCGGCGCGCGCAAGCTCGTCTCGCTGCTCGAGATCCCCACCCAGACGCTCAACTCGGTGTTGCTCCTGGTGCTCGTGACCCAGCTGACGAGTGCGACCCTGCTCGGAGTCCTCCTCGGGCGAGCCGCCGGCACCCTTGGCGTGCTCATCGGGGTGCTGTTGCAGGTCGTCGTGTTCTTCGTGATCGGCGAGGTCGCCCCGAAGACCTTCGCGGTGCAGCACACCGACCGCGCCGCGTTGGCGGTCTCGGGGTCTCTCTACGCCATCACCCACTTCCCCCCGTTGCGATTCATCTCACGGTCGCTGATCGGCCTCGCGAACGTCGTGTTGCCCGGCAAGGGGCTACGCGAGGGCCCGTTCGTGTCGGAGGAAGAGATCCGCACCATGGCCGATGTCGCTGCCGACGAGGATGCCATCGAGGGCGATGAGCGCCGGCTGATCCACTCGATCTTCGAGTTCGGTGACACGGTCGTGCGCGAGGTCATGCAGCCACGTCCGGACATGGTCGCGATCGAAGCCGATGAGACGATCGAGTGCGCGCTCGAGCGGGGGATCGAGAGAGGGATCTCGCGGCTGCCCGTCTACGAGGCCACGCTCGACGACGTGCTCGGGATCGCGTTCCTCAAGGATCTCTTCAAGCGGGCGCGAGCCGGTGAAGGTCACGAGGCCGTCCGTTGCGCCGTTGCTCACGCGGTCGTCGTGCCCGAACAGAAACGCGTCGCCGAGCTGTTGCGCGAGATGCAGCGCGACAAGTTCCACATGGCCATTGTCGTCGATGAGTACGGCGGCGTCGCCGGGCTCGTCACGCTGGAGGACCTGCTCGAGGAGATCGTCGGTGAGATCGTCGACGAGACCGACGTCGAGGCGCCACACGTCGAGGCGCTCGCCGGCGGCGCATTGCGCGTGGCCGGGCGCACGTCGATCGACGAGGTCAACGAAGCACTGGGCCTCGAGCTTCCCGACGACGAGTGGGACACCGTCGGCGGGTTGGTGTTCAACCTGTTGGGCAAGGTCCCCGCCAACGGTGAGACGGTGCGTTTCGAGGGGCTCGAGTTTCGCGCCGACGGTGTGCAGGGCCACCGGATCGTCTCGGTGACCATCACGCCGAGCCCAAACGGTGCGGAGCCGGCGGAGGTGGCGTCCCCGCCGCCCGACCGGCGCCGCTGACGTGCGTTCCGGCTTCGTCACCCTCGTTGGCCGACCCAACGTCGGAAAATCGACGCTCGTGAACCAGATCGTCGGTACGAAGGTCTCGATCGTCTCCGCCCGTCCGCAGACCACCCGCACGGCAGTGCGCGGCGTGCGGACGACACCGGACTCCCAGATCGTCCTCCTCGACACCCCCGGAGTCCACCGCCCGCGCACGCTGCTCGGGGAACGCACCAACCAGCGCGCCGTCGGGACCCTGGCCGAGGTCGATGCCGTCTGCCACGTCATCGCCGCGAACGAGGCCATCGGCCGGGGAGACGAGTTCGTCGCCCGGGCGGTGCACGAGGTGGGAACCCCGGCGATCCTCGTCGTCAACAAGACCGACGTTGCCGATCGGGCTGCGATCGCCGACCATCTGGCGAGCGCGTCGACCAAGCTGGGGGAGTACGCGGCCTACGTCCCGGTCTCCGCGAGAACCGGTGACGGCGTCGATGCGCTGGTGGGCGAGCTCGAGGCTCGCCTCCCCGAAGGACCCCTGTACTACCCGGAAGGCACCGTCTCCGATCAGCCGGAGTCGGCGCTCGCGGCCGAGCTCGTGCGCGAGAAGCTCCTGGTCATCGCGCGTGACGAGCTGCCCCACTCCATCAACGCCACGGGCGAGCTCATCGAACCCGAGCCGGGTGAGAATCCCGACGTGCTCCGGATCCGAGTCGTCATCCGGGTCGAACGAGACTCCCAGAAGGGAATCGTCATCGGGCGCCGAGGCGTCGTCCTGCGAGATGCCGGAACGGCGGCGCGCCGGGAGCTGGAGGCTCTGCTCGGCACACGCGTGTACATCGAGACGAAGGTCCGGGTGGATCCACACTGGCAGCGTCGTGCCGCCTCGCTCGACCGGCTCGGCCTCTGAGAAGCCCGGACAGGTTCTTGGCTCACGAGTTGCGGATCCGCCGAAGCGCGGCGGTAGAGTCGCCGGGCCAACGGGAGCACTCGGGGACTCGCCTGGGAATGGGGACATGACGAACCACGCACGGCGGAGGCGACGTTGGGCGTCTCCCGGAGTCCTGCGCAGAGCTCTGCCCGCCGCACTGGTGTCCCTCGCTCTCATCGTCGCCGGCTGTTCGAACGACAATGGCCAGAACTCGCTGGATCCCAAGGGCGGTAACGCCGAGCGGATCGACAACCTGTTCATCCCGATCCTGTGGGTCGCGGTCGTCATCGGCGTTCTCGTCGTTGGGGCCACGGTTGGGTTCGCGATCAAGTTCCGCCACCGGCCCGGCCACGATGACAACCCGAAGCAGATCCACGGCTCCACGCCGCTCGAGATCGGCTGGACGATCGTTCCGGCGGTGATCCTGGCCGTGATCGCGGTGCCGACGATCGCGACGATCTTCAAGATCGCCCGGGAGCCGACCGGCGACGTGGTGCAAGCCAAGGTCACGGGCAAGCAGTTCTGGTGGCAGATCGAGTACGCCAAGCAGGCGGGCATCGACGAGGGCTTCGTGACCGCCGGAGAGGTCCACATGATCGCCGGCGAACCCCTGCGGATTCAGCTCCGTTCCGACAACGTGATCCACAGCTTCTGGATTCCCGAGCTCGGCGGCAAGCAGGACGTCATCCCGGGACGTAAGCAGCACATCACCTTCTACAGTGACAAGCCCGGGACCTTCCTGGGTCAGTGCGCGGAGTACTGCGGTCTTGCTCACGCGGACATGCGAATGCGCGTCATCGTCCAGGAGCGAGCCGCGTTCGAGGCCTGGGCCGCCGGCCAGCAGCGTGGGCCGGAACAGGCCTACACCGGCGAGATCGAAGCGCTGACCGGCGCGACGTACGCGTGCACCAACTGCCACACCTTCGAGGACTCCGGCCAGCCGACCTACGGACCGAACCTCGTCCACGTCGGGTCGCGCGACACGTTCGCGGGTGGTACGTACCAGCTCGACCGCCGGAACCTCGTGAGCTGGCTCCTCGACGCGCCCGGCATGGTCCCCATGCAGTCCAAGACATGTCGAGAGCCGACCGCGACGCCCGGGCTCGGCTGCATCGGCATGCCGTCGTTCACCAAGGACACGCCGAAGGGCCAACCGGTGATGAGCCGCGCCGATGCCGAGACGATCGCCGACTACCTGTTGGCGAACACGTGATGACCAATCACTCGACTACGGGAGCCCGTCGATGACCACGGTGTCCCCCACACTGACTCCACCGAAGACCCGCCGCGACTGGCTCCGGCGTCCGACCGCCACGCGAGGGTTCTGGAGCTGGTTCACCACCATTGATCACAAGAAGATCGGCCTCATGTACGGCGGGCTGGCCATCGTGTTCCTCGTCTTCGGTGGCGTCGAGGCGCTGCTGATCCGCCTCCAGCTCGCCGCGCCGAACGGCACCGTGCTCACGGCGGCGCAGTACAACGCGATGTTCACGATGCACGGCACGACCATGGTGTTCCTCATGGGTATGCCATTGGCCGTGGCGTTCGGGAACTACCTGATCCCATTGCAGATCGGTGCGCGTGACGTCGCCTTCCCACGTCTCAATGCCTTCGGGTTCTGGGTCGTGCTCTTCGGCGGGAGCTTCATCTACTCGAGCTTCTTCCTGGGAGGCGCGCCGAACGGTGGCTGGTTCGGCTACACACCGCTCACGTCGTCTCCCGTGGATATCGGCACACTGCCCGGCCGGGGGCCCGACTTCTGGGCCGTCGGGCTGATCATGCTGGGCATCGGCTCGACGACGTCCGCGCTCAACATCATCGTGACGACGCTCAACATGCGCGCGCGCGGCATGACGCTCATGCGCATGCCGGTGTTCTGCTGGATGATGCTCGTGGTCGGGTTCCTCACGATCTTCGCCATGCCCATCGTCACGGTCGCGCTCGTGATGGTGTGGTTCGACCGCAACCTGGCTTCGAACTTCTTCAACGCCGCCGCGGGCGGTGATCCGCTGCTGTATCAGCACCTGTTCTGGCTGTTCGGCCATCCCGAGGTGTACATCCTCATCCTGCCGGGCATGGGGATCGTCTCCGAGATCCTCCCGGTCATGTCGCGCAAGCCGCTGTTCGGATACTCGGTCGTGGTGTTCTCCGGGATCGCGATCGGGTTCCTCGGCTTCGGGGTGTGGGCCCACCACATGTTCGCGACCGGTCTCGGTCCCGTCGCGATCTCCGCGTTCAGCTTGTCCACCATGCTCATCGCCATCCCGACCGGCGTGAAGATCTTCAACTGGCTCGGCACGGTGTGGGGCGGATCGTTACGGCTCACTACCGCGATGCTGTTCCAACTGGGCTTCATCGCCATGTTCACCATCGGCGGCTTGTCGGGTGTGCTGCACGCGGTCGTTCCTGCCGACACCCAACAGACCGACACGTACTTCGTGGTTGCGCATATCCACTACGTGCTGTTCGGCGGTCTCGTGTTCGCGATCTTCGGGGGGTTCTTCTACTGGTTCCCGCTGGTGTTCGGCCGCTTCATGAACGAGAGGCTCGGCAAGGTCACGTTCTGGCTCGTGCTCGTCGGGTTCAACCTGACCTTCTTCCCGATGCACATCCTCGGGTTGCAGGGCCAACCTCGACGCACGTACCGCTACGCCGAGGGCATGGGCTTCGACACGATGAACATGATCGCGACCGTCGGCGCGTTCGTGATCACGGCCTCGGTGTTGCTCCTCGTGATCAACATGGTCGTGAGCCGTCTTCGCGGGGAGATCGCGCCGCATGACCCGTGGGACGCGCGCACGCTCGAATGGAGCGTCTCGTCGTATCCGCCCCCGGAGTACAACTTCGAGGAGATCCCGAACGTCGAGGCTCGCGACGAGTATTGGCACCGCAAGTACACCGAGGACGAGGACGGGCGGCCCATTCGGCTCCCGGGTGGCGGCGCCGACGAGCCCGCCCGCGCCGGCGCAGACGAGGGTGGGGCGGTGGCCACGCTCGAACGTGACGGTGGCGACGGCGGCGATGTCGTCCCCACCGGTGACCATGGAGGCGGAGACGAAGGCCATGGCATCCACATGCCTTCGCCGTCGTACTTCCCGCTCGTCATGACGTCCGGCATGCCGGTCCTCGCCTACGGCGTTGTGTTCCACAGCTGGCTGCTCGGCGCCGTGGGCGTCGCCGTCTTGTTGTTCGGGATGTACGCCTGGGCCCTCGAGCCCTCGAGCGAGTAGGCGGGAGGAGGTACTGATGGAACAGGTCGCGACCAGCCCGGGCCAACACGGCGGGCACGAAGACCACGGCACGGGCACCGGCTTGAGCAATGCCAAGCTGGCCATCTGGCTGTTCCTGTCGTCCGAATGTCTGCTCTTCGGGGCGCTCATCTCGACGTACCTGCTCTATCGCGACCGCTCGCAAGGCATCTCCGCGGACGACGTCTACAACATCCCGTTCACGTCGGCGACGTCGTTCATCCTGCTGATGAGCAGCCTCACGATGGTGCTCGCGCTCGCCGCGATCCAGCGGGGCGATGAGCGCCGTTTGAAGATCTGGCTGATCGCCACCGCGCTGTTCGGGATGACGTTCGTCGGCGGTCAGATCTTCGAGTTCACCGAGTTCGTCCGTGAGGGCCTCAAGATCGAGACGAACCTCTTCGGTTCGAGCTTCTACCTGCTCACCGGCTTGCACGGGCTCCACGTGACCGCAGGTATCGTCTGGCTGCTCTCGCTGTGGGGCCTCGCCTCCCAGGGCCGGCTCACGCAGCGCGATTCCGAGAAGGTCGAGGTGGCCGGGCTGTACTGGCACTTCGTCGACGTTGTCTGGATCGTGATCTTCACCGTCGTGTACCTGATCCCGAGGTAGGACCCACTGACCGTGAGCGAATCCGACACGAGCACCCAACCCGTCCAGGATCCCGACCAGGACATGCTGGTCGGCTCGCCCGCCGAGCGTGCCGCCGAGAAGACCTACGGCCTCTCGGAGATCCCGCCGGAGGAGCTCCCGCTCCTTCCCGGCGAGCTGACGGCCCATCCCAGCCCCGTCCAGTACGTCATCATCGCGATGATCCTCGTCGTGGTCACTGCCGTCGAGGTCGGCGTCAGCTATCTCGAAGGCGACATCCCCGACGGTCTCATCATCGTGCTGCTCCTCGGCATGGGATTGTTCAAGTTCGTGGTCGTGGCGAGCTACTACATGCACCTGAAGACCGACCGGCCGCTCTTCCGGCGCCTCTTCATCATGGGAGGC
>DASRPD010000074.1:0-10451 GCA_035646535.1 Acidimicrobiia bacterium | reverse complement strand
GGTCGCGGCGCCGATCGCCCGCCAGATGATCCAGACGTTGCTCGGGATCCCGGTCGGATAGGTCGGTAGGGTCTCTCGCCGATGCCGGACGAACCGCGCGTCTATTCCAACCGTTATGAGGTGGTACGGATCATCGCGCGCGGCGGGATGTCAGAGGTCTACCTCGCCCACGACCGCCACCTGGACCGACCGGTCGCGATCAAGGTGCTCTCGAGCGAGCTGTCGCGCGACCCGAGCTTCGTCGAGCGGTTCCGCCGCGAGGCGCAGGCCGCGGCCAATCTCAACCACCCGAACATCGTCCCCGTGTACGACTGGGGCCACGAGGGGGGCACCTATTTCATCGTGATGGAGTATGTCAACGGTGAATCGCTGAGCAATCTGTTGGTAACACGAGGCAGGCTCGGCCCCGACCAGGCCGCGGTGATCGCCGCCGACGTTGCCGCCGGACTCGCGTTCGCGCACAAGGCCGGAGTCGTGCACCGCGACGTCAAGCCCGGCAACGTGCTCATCACCCGCGGTGGTGAGGTCCGCCTCACCGATTTCGGCGTCGCGCGCGCCGGCCCCGACGACGCGCTCACCCAGACCGGTTCGGTGATGGGCACGGCGACGTACTTCTCGCCCGAACAGGCCCAGGGCCAGCCGGTCGACGGTCGCTCCGACGTGTACTCGCTCGGCGTCGTGCTCTACGAGATGGTCACCGGCACGGCGCCCTTCACCGGTGACAACCCGGTCTCGGTCGCCTACCAACACGTCCGAGAGCCGGTGCAGCCACCCCGAATGCGCGACGCCGACATCCCCCGCCCGCTCGACGACATCATCATGACCGCGCTGTGCAAGGACCCCGCGGCGCGCTACCGGCGCATCGATGACCTGCGCGCGGACCTGCTGCGATTCCGGCGGGGCCGGGCGATTCAAGGCGTCCCCGTCCCGGTGATCGTCGGCGCGACCACCGCGACCACCGCGCCCGCCACGACCGTGGCCCGGAGCGCGATCACGCCACAGACGGTGGATCCGGACACGCCGAGCCGCAGCCCGTGGGCGATCGCCGGTGTCGCCGGGCTCATCATCCTGATCCTGGGCGCGATCGGGATCCTCGTCGCCCGCGACTTCGATTCGACCCAAGGTGGCAGCGCCACCGTCGAGGTGCCGAACGTCGTGGCGCTCGACATCGAGGAAGCGAGTCGCATCCTCGTCGATGAGGGCTTCGAGGTGGACGTCGACCTCGTCAACAACAACCTCCTGCCCGAAGGCACCGTGGCGAACCAGACACCGGTCGCCGGGACGATGTTCAAACAAGGTGACACCGTGACGCTCGGCGTCAGCAACGGCCCGGGTGAGGCCGTGGTACCCGAGGTCGAGGGCAAGGACGTGCCGACCGCCACCGCGCTCTTGGAGGGTGCCGGCTTCCGCGTCGCGACGCGCGAGGAAGCCAATTCCGATGTCGAGGCGGGCTTGATCATCAGGGCTGTGCCGGGCCAGGGCACGTCCCAGCGGAAGAACAGTCAGGTGACACTCGTCGTCTCGACCGGCGCCCCCGAGGTCACCGTGCCCGACATCATCGGCCTCGATGCGGCCTCGGCGTCCAACCGGCTCGGCCGAGAGGGATTCGATGTCGACGTGCGCCAGGAAGCCAACAGCACGGTTCCTCGGGACCGGGTGATCAGCACGAGCCCGGGGCCCAACGCCCGCGCGTCGGAGGGCTCGATCGTCATCATGGTCGTCTCGAGCGGTCTCGGACGCGTCGAGGTTCCCGGCGTGATCGGCGACACCCAGTCGAGCGCGGAGCAGCGCATCTCCGCCGCGGGTCTCTCGCCTTCGGTCGTGCACGTACCGTCCTCGCCCGCCGACACCGGCATCGTCACCGGCCAGTCGCCCGGCAGCGGAACGCTCGTCGAGCGCGGGTCCCCGGTCACCATCGAGGTCGGCGACGGCCTCGGCTCCTCCGGGTGACTCACCGCCGGTCGCGACTGGCCGACTGGTACGCGACCAACGGTCGGCACGAGCTCGCCTGGCGGCACACGCGCGATCGCTGGGCGGTTCTCGTCTCCGAGGTGATGCTGCAGCAGACCCAGGTCGCGCGGGTGGCCGACGCATGGCCGCGCTTCGTCGACCGCTTCCCGACGGCGGCGGCCGCCGCGGCCGCGGGTCCCGGCGCGGTGATCGAGGCCTGGGGGCGTCTCGGCTACCCGCGGCGGGCTCGGCGGCTCTGGGAGGCCACGTGCATCATCACCACTGACGGCTGGCCCGCGGATCTAGCCGAGCTTCCCGGTGTGGGGCGCTACACGGCCGCCGCGCTGAGCGCGCTGGTCGACGGCGTCGACGCTCCCGCGGTCGAGGTCAACATCCGCCGGGTCTGCGAGCGGATCGCCGGCCGTCGACTCACGACGACCCAAGCCGAGGCCGCATCGCTCCGCATCGGCCGTCCGCTGCACGCGCGTGAGCGCGTGCTCGCCCTCATGGATCTCGGCGCGTCGGTCTGCCGTTCCCGTGATCCCCGGTGTCGCGCCTGTCCGCTGCACCGGCGATGTGTCGCTCGCGGTGTCCTGGCCGACGAGACCCGCCACACCCAGACCCGATTCGAAGGATCCTTCCGGCAACGCCGCGGTCAGGTGCTCGCCCGCCTGCGCACCGCGGACACCGCCGACGTCGCCGAGCTGGACCCCGACGCGCTCGCTTCGCTGGTCACCGACGGTCTCGCCGCGATCGACGGCTCCGTCGCCCGCCTGCCCAGGTTGCCGCGCCCACAGCCCCTCTGAGCTCGGTCACTCGACGCGCACTCTGAGCGCCCAGTGACCAAACTGGGCGGCGCGGGCGCGGGCGCGAGTCAGGCCGCGACGGCGCCGAGGAAGTTGGCGAGCAGCTCGTGGCCGGAGACGGTGAGGATCGACTCGGGGTGGAACTGCACCCCCTCGACCGGCAGCTCGCGGTGGCGTAACCCCATCACGAGCCCGTCGGTGGTCTCGGCGGTGATCTCGAGCACGTCGGGAACCGAATCTCGATCGACCACGAGCGAGTGGTAGCGGGTCGCGGTGAGCGGATCGGGAACGCCGCGAAAGATTCCGCGGCCCGAGTGGTGAATCTCGGAGGTCTTGCCGTGCATCACCGCAGGCGCCCGCACGACCTCGCCGCCGTAGAGCTGGCCGATGCACTGATGCCCGAGACACACCCCGAGCACCGGCACGCCCAGCCCGGCGAACAGCTCGATCGCCGCGTTCGACAGGCCGGCGTCCTCGGGTCGTCCGGGACCGGGCGAGACGAGCAGCGCGTCGGGCTCGAGCGCGCTCATCTCGTCGAGGGTGATCGCGTCGTGTCGGTAGACGACGGGCTCGACTCCGAGCTCGCCGAGGTACTGGACGAGGTTGTAGACGAACGAGTCGTAGTTGTCGATCACGAGAACGC
Source organism: Acidimicrobiia bacterium (assembly GCA_035646535.1). Taxonomy (GTDB): domain Bacteria; phylum Actinomycetota; class Acidimicrobiia; order IMCC26256; family JANYLB01; genus DASRPD01. The sequence goes on along the minus strand of DASRPD010000074.1, from coordinate 7,052 downwards.
GCCGCGCGGCCATCGGCTTCACCGTAGGCGAGGAGCAGCTCGCCCGATGAGCCGGTTATTGTCCGGTCGTGCCCGTCTCGAAGAGCAAACGGTCCCGGTACACGCCGCCGTCGCCCAAGAAGAAGCCGCCGAGCCCCTTGTGGATCCCGGTGATGATGTTCTCGCTCCTCCTGGTGGGCACGCTGATCGTGATCGTGAACTATCTCGGTGTCCTACCGGGCGACCAGCAGAACCGCTACCTGTTCCTCGGTCTGGCCGAGATCACCGGCGGGTTCGTCATGGCGACTCGCTACCGCTGAACCGCTCGGCCCCGAACGCCGAGGCCGCGCCGTGTCTGCCCGACGAGTCCCCACTCCAGAATGCCGGGGAATCACACGCATGTGATTCCCCACAGCGTTGTCCACTCTCTGTGGATTTCTCTGTGACCACGGATCGTGGCTCTTCAGGTGCTGCTCGCGTCGGCGATCAGGAGCATGTCCTCGCGACAGTGCCGTGGGGCCTCGGGCTCTTCGCCGCCGGGCGCTGCGGTCATCGTCAGCTCTGCCCAGCAGACGATGCACCGGTACCGCAGGTCCACCGGTTGGAGATCACCTGGCTCGGGCTCCTCGGGCGGCACCCTCGTGAACGAGACGAGGAGCCGAGTGCAGAGCGAGTAGATCCCGAACGCCGCCACGAGCGCAACGGCGAACTTGACGACGGTCCAGGCCACGAGCCGTACCCCCAGACGTCAGATGCGCTCGATGATGGTGGCGTTGGCCATGCCGCCGCCCTCGCACATCGTCTGCAGTCCGAATCGGCCGCCGGTGCGCTCCAGCTCGTTGAGCATCGTCGTCATGAGGCGGGCACCGGAGCAGCCGAGCGGGTGACCGAGGGCGATGGCGCCGCCGTTCACGTTCACCGTGGCCATGTCCGGGTGGTGCTCCTTCTCCCAGGCGAGCACGACCGGGGCAAAGGCCTCGTTGATCTCGATGATGTCGATCTGGTCGAGACTCATCTTCGCCCGATCGAGCACCTTCGTCGTGGCCGGGATCGGACCCGTGAGCATGAGCACGGGGTCCACACCGGCCAGCGCAAAGGTGTGAAACCGCGCCCTGGGCGTCAGCCCGAGCTCGTTGGCCTTGTCTTCACTCATGATGAGCAGCGCGGACGCGCCATCGGTGATCTGGGAGGAGTTGGCGGCCGTGACGACGCCGTCGGGCTTGAACGCCGGCTTCAACTTGGCCAGAGTCTCCATCGACGAGTCGGGCCGGATGCCCTCGTCCCGGGTGATGACCTCTTCAGCGCCGCCCTCGCGCGTGACCGTGAACGGGACGATCTCGTTCTCGAAGCGGCCTTCGTCGGTGGCGCGGGCCGCGCGCAGGTGCGACTCAACCGAGAACGCGTCGTTGTCCTGGCGGGTGACGTTCCACTTCTCGGAGATCAGCTCGGCCGAGATCCCCTGCGGGACGAGATTCGGGTACCGCTCGGTCATCTTCGGCCCGAACGGGAATCCGTTGCCGGTCATCGACGCGCCCATCGGCACGCGGGTCATGTTCTCGACCCCGGCGGCGATCACGACATCGTACGCGCCGGCCATGACGCCCTGCGCAGCGAAATGCGCGGCCTGCTGGGACGACCCGCACTGACGATCGATCGTCGTGCCGACGGTCGTCTCGGGGAAGCCGGCAGCCAGCGCGGCGTTGCGGCCGACGTTGACGGCCTGTTCGCCGACCTGCATGACACAACCCATGAGCACGTCTTCGACCAGCGCCGGGTCCAGATCGTTGCGCTCGACGAGTGCGCTGAGGGTGTGGGCGGCGAGGTCGACAGGGTGGACGTCGGCGAAATTGCCGTTGCGCCGTCCCATCGGGGTGCGGATCGCGTCGACGATGACGGCGGTGGGCATGGTGGTGCCTCCAGAGGTTGTGGGCCGGGGGCATGAGGCCCCACTAGACCGGGCGGTCAAGATTCTCGATGGTGGCGCATCCATTGGTCAAACGGCGCTCGGGGTGCGAACCATTCCGACCGGTAGTGTCCAGCCCGGTTGCGGGTGCCCGCCGGCGACCCGCCGACCAGAAGACCAGCAGACCAGCGACCAGCAGACCAGCAGACCAGCGACCAGCAGACCCGCCGACCAACCGAAGCAGGCGACGTGGCACGGAACATGGACCGATCGCTGGGCGATGGCGGGATGGCCTTGCTGGCCCAGCTCGGGATCGACTTCGACGGCTACGGCGAAGGCTGGGCCACCGCGACGTGGACACCAACGGAGATGGCGTGCAACCCGCTCGGCACGGTCCACGGGGGGGTCTACGGGGTGGTGCACGACGCGGCCATGAACTTTGCCACCAACGCGGCGCTGTCGTCGGGGGATCGGGCGGCCACGCTGGATGTCACCTACTCGACCATGCGCGCCGCGAAGGCCGGTGACGTCCTGGCGGTGCGCGGCGAGGTCGTGCGGCTGGCCCGCCAGGTCGCGTACATCGAGGCGACGGTCCGTGACGGTGAGGGCGCACTCATCTCGAAGGCGTCGGCCACGTTCTTCCTCCGCCGCAAGGAGGCATCGTGAGCGAGACGCGCGTGACCGTCATCGGCGGCGGGATCATGGGCGCCGGCATTGCGTTCGTGACGCGCGCCTGCGGCTTGCCGGTGACCATCGTCGAGTCGGAGGACCGATTCGTCGACCCCGCCCGGGAGCGAGTCGAGCACTACGAGGGGCGGGCGGGCGCGCGCGGCGACGCATTGGAGCACCTCGGGCCGCTCTCGATGTCCACCGCGCTCGCGGCCGCGGTGGCCGACGCCGATGTCGTCGTGGAGGCCGTGTCGGAGGATCTCGCGCTGAAGCGCTCCGTGTGGGAAGCGATCGGAGCCGCCGCGATGGACCACGCGGTGCTCGCTTCGAACACGAGCGGGCTCCCGGTCCAGGTGCTCGGCGCGGCCGCGGGCCGGCCCGCGCAAGTGCTCGGTCTGCACTTCTTCAACCCGGTGCCGGCGATGAGTCTCGTCGAGGTCATTCGAGCACCCGATACCGACGACGTGATCGTGGAACGCGCGCTGGCGTTCTGCGCGACCCTGGGCAAGGAGACGATCGAGGTCCGCGACCTGCCCGGCTTCATCACGACCCGCCTCGGCACGTTGCTGATGTGCGAGGCGATCCGCGCCCTGCAGGAGGGCGTCGCGTCCGCCGCCGACATCGACACGGGAATGCGGCTCGGGTACAACCACCCCGTCGGTCCGCTCGCGCTCGCGGACCGAATCGGGCTCGACACGCTCCTGTCCATCCTGGACGACTTGCGAGTCGCCTACGGAGACGCGTTCCGCGCGCCACCGTTGTTGCGCCAGATGGTCGAAGCCGGTCGCCTCGGCCGCAAGGGCGGTCGCGGTTTCTACGAATATTCCTGAGTCGGGATCCCGCCCGCGGCGAACGGTCGCTACTGGTAGCCCACCATGATGTGTTCAACCCACCACTGGGGCGCCACGTTCATCAGCGTCGCCATGTCCCAGTAGTCCCACCAGCGCATGATCACGCCGTCTCGGATCTCGAACACCGACACGAACGGCAGCACCACGTGCTCGCCGCTCGGCCAGTACCAGGCCTCGGAGTGCTCGAGCATCACCGTGTCGCCTCCGGCGACCATGCGCCCGTCGAGGGGTTCGTAGCGTTCGAGTGGTTCGAGGCCCAGTCGGAGTCGGGCAACGATCGCGGCCGGTCCGAACGCCCCCTCCTCCGGCGCGGGCACGTCGGTGTAGTGCGACTCCTCACCGAAGTACCCCGCGACCGCGTCGAAGTCGCGCCTGCCCAGGTCGGACCAGAAACGATCGATCAACGCTCGGTTGGCCTGCTCGACCGTGCTCATCTTGTCGTCCCTCTCGCTTTCCGACGCGGTGCCGGGCCGGACTTCCACCACGATGGCGCGGGCGTCGCGGTGCGCGTCACCGAACACGGTCCCGACTCGATCCTCAGCACCGACCGACGGGTTCGCATCGCCGCCAGGTTCGCGCAGTTCTGAATTCGGAGTTTCAGATTCGCGAGCCCCTCTGCCGATATCAAACCCATGCGGAGAGTAGGGGCCGTCCAACGCGGTGCCGGCACGGTCGTGAGTGCGCTCCTCCTGGTCGGGGCGCTCACGATCGCCGGCACGCCTCATGCCGGTACCGTCGAGCCAACTCCCACCCCAGTACCCACTCTGACCCCAGAGCCAACTCCCACCCCAGAGCCAACTCCCACCCCAGAGCCCGTTCCGACACCCGATCCCACTCTGACCCCAGCGCCCGCTCCAGTCCCCGAGGCCGCGGTCGCCCCCGCCGCCGACACGGCGGTGTACCGCCCACCCGCGACCATCTCGACCGACTGCTCGCGGGACGTCACCGCGGAGCTCGTGGACTGGATCGCCGGCGTTCCCGACTACTCGACGATCGAGTTCGCGGCGGGCAGCTGCTACCGGGTCGACAACACCGTGCGGCTCAAGTATCGCAACGGGCTCACCATCGAGGGCAACGGCGCTGTCTTCCGTGCCTTCACCGACGGGAGCGAGCTCGGCCCGTCCGCGGCGCGGCGGCGCAGCATCTTCGCGTTCTGGCAGGGCAGCAACCTCACGGTCCGAGGGACGATCGCGGTCGGCGTGAACCCGTACAACGGCCTCAATGCGAAGGCGTACTACGCCCCCTTCGAGGCCCAGACCGCGTACACGGTCGGTGGCGTGCAGGGCATGGTCCTCGACGGAGTGGTCGGCTACCACGTCTACGGCGACTTCGTGTACGTCGGCCCGCGCACGCGCGACCTTCTCGTGAAGAACTCCTCCTTCGCGCACAACGGTCGCCAGGGCTGGACCATCGCCGGGGGCGAGAACATCACCTTCGACAACAACTCCATCACCCACACGCGCCGCGCCACGATCGACATGGAGCCGAGCTCCCGGCGCGACGCGGCGCGCAACATCACCTTCAGCAACAACCTGATCGGCCCGGGACGCCTCTACTTCTTTGCGAGCGAGGGACGCGCGGCACCGATCGACGGCGTGAACATCCTTTACAACCGGCTGAACGGCAAAGCCATGACGATCCACGTGAACCCGCCGAGCGGCACCCGCTCGAACTACCGCGTCATCGGCAACTATTCGAACAAGCGTCAGCGTCAGGGTGGCGGCGGCGTGATGGCGTTCAGCGACGTGGTCGGGCTCGAGGTCCGAGACAACCGCGTGCCGGTCCAGGGCAACGATGCGATCTCGGGGGTGTCGGTGCGCGGGTCGCACGGCGTCGTCGTGATCGGGAACCGATTCCTGAACGCGATCGCCCCGATAAAGCTTCGCGCCGGCAACACGTGGGTCGCCCACATCGACAACGAGATCGGCAACCCGCTCACGCTGGCACCGTTCGGGTTCATCGGCAGCGCCGGCTGAACCGCGGCGCGACCCCGACCCGCTCAGCCGATCCCGGACGGGCGTTCGTCGCTGAGGAGATATCGGGCGCCGCTGCCGAACGCGGCCGCTCGATCCCTGGGGTTGTACAGGGAGCACGAGCGCAGCGACAGGCACCCGCACCCGATGCATTCGTCGAGTTGGTCGCGCAGTCGAACGAGCTCGGCGATGCGGTCATCCAACAACGGTCGCCAACGGCGCGACAGGCTCGCCCAATCCGCCTTGGTGGGCGTGCGCCGCTCGGGCAGGGACGCGAGCGAAGCGCGGATGTCATCGAGCTCGAGCCCGACCGTCTGGGCCGACCGGACGAACGCGAGGCGGCGCAGCACGTCCCGGTGGTAGCGGCGCTGCCCACCGTCGGTCCGGATCGCGTCGACGAGGCCCTCGGTTTCGTAGAAGCGCAAGGCCGACCGGCTGAGCCCGGTACGATCGGCAACTTCTCCGATGGTCAGCATCGTCGCTGGGGGTTCGTCGGGCACGGCTCGATCGTAGCTTGACCTCGAGTCAACTTGAAGTTCTACGGTCACGCCATGGCCATCCATGACGTACCCGGGATCGAGACGACCGACGAGCGCCTCTCTGACGCCGCGCTCGTCGCTGCGGTGGCCGGCGTCGTGCGCCGGCCTCGGGTCGAGATCGCCGATTCCTTCGTGCTGCACGCCCCACTCGAGCTCGCGGCGCGCTCGGCCCTGCTTCCGCTCGTCCGACCATCGGCTCGGATCGCGGCGCGGGCTCGGATCGCGGCGATCGCCGGCGAGTACGCGGCGTTCGGAGTCGCAGTGCCGCCACCGCGGTCAGTCACCTTCGAGTCCACCGCCGAGGGTGCGATCGCGCTCGGCGACGCCATCGCGGCCGGTGAACTGGACACCGTCGACGCCGTCGCGGCGGAGCTCGGCCGGACCGCGGCCGGAGCGGACTTGCCCGCTCTGTTGACCGACGCCCTGCTCCCCCGCTTGTCGGCCGCCGCGCACGCGCCGATCTTCCTGTACCAGATGGCGCGCGTGGCGCCCGGCGGCGAGCTCACCGCCGAGCTGGTTCGTCCGCTCGCCCGGGAGCTCGCCCGGTTTCCGGACTGGAGCCTCGGCTGGCTCGACCGCGGCCCGGCCGTGTCGGCGGTGCTCCCACCGGAGGCGCTCTTCGACGCGGTCGCGGCGGCACCGCCGCTCGGCGTGCTCGGCAGCACGTTCATCTACCCGGTGATGCACCAGGTGGATGAGTCCGGCGTCGCGGCCGAGCTGCTGAGCGAGCCGGTCAGGGGCGTCGACGTGCACGCCGGTGGTCGACTGCTCTTGCGCGCCGCGGCGCTGTCGATGCTGCAGGAGCCTCCCGAGCATGCCCCGTACGGTTGGAGCCACTGCCTCACGATGCCCCAGGCCGCGCTCGGCATCGCCGGCCACGCGCGCGATCCGAACGTCGCGTTGGCCGTGGCGGCGACGTACGTGGTCGGCTTCCGGGCCGCCCTCGCGACCCGACCCCTCGCGCGAGCGTACGCACCGGCCGATCCCGGTGTGCAGCTTGCCGACGCGCTCGACGCGGGGCCTCAAGTCGCCGCGGCCGCGGTGTGGCATGCGCCCGAAGCCGTCATGGGCGGGATCGTGACCGAGCTCGCGACGCGGGCGTCGCGCCACGGGGACGCGCACCTCGTGAAGTACACCC
>DASRPD010000073.1:0-24543 GCA_035646535.1 Acidimicrobiia bacterium | reverse complement strand
TCGAGGTATGACCGGCCCCGCTTTCCGGCAACGTCGCCGATCTCGCCCGGGTGCGGGTGGGCGAAGCTGGTGGCGGCGGGCCGCCGGCCAGGATGTCGACACGTCGGTCCGGCTGGGACCGGTGGAGCTGGCGAACCCGATCGTCGCCGCGTCGGGCACGTTCGGCCACGGAGACGAGCTGGCCCGGCTGTGCGACCCGTCTGATCTCGGTGCGGTGACGGTGAAGTCGCTCACGGCCCACCCCTGGGCGGGGAACCCACCCCCGCGGCTGCGGACCACGATGGCGGGGATGCTCAACTCCGTCGGTCTCGAAGGCCCGGGGGTCGAGCACTGGGTGGCACACGAGCTTCCCGCGCTGCGCTCCTACGGTGCGCGCGTCATCGCATCGCTGTGGGGTCGCACCGTGGATGACTTCGCGCGCGCGGCGCAGCAACTCGTACCCGCGCTCGGTGAGCTGGTCGCGGTCGAGCTCAACATCAGCTGTCCGAACCTCGAGGATCGCGCGCGCATGTTCGCGCACTCCGCCGACGCGACGCACGCCGCGGTCCACGCCGCGGTCGACGCGCTGAACGCGGTCGAAGCGGTCGACGGCGTACCCGTGTTCGCCAAGCTGTCACCCAACACGTGGGAGATCGTCGACATCGCCGACGCCGCGCTCGATGCGGGCGCGACCGGCCTGACTCTCGTGAACACGGTGTTCGGTCTCGGGATCGACGCCGAGACTCGCCGCCCAACCCTGGGTGCCGGTGGGGGAGGGCTCTCCGGACCGGCGATCAAGCCGGTCGCGTTGCGTGCGGTCCACGAGGTACACCGCGCTCGGCCCGACGTGCCGATCATCGGGACCGGCGGTGTGGCCCACGGCGTCGACGCGATCGAGATGTTGCTCGCCGGTGCATCCGCCGTCGGTGTCGGCACGGTGACGTTTCGCGAACCACGCGCGCCGGCCCGCATCGCGGCGGAGGTCGTTGCGTGGTGCCGCGCGCACGGAGTCACCCGCGTCGCCGAGCTCACCGGAGGTCTCCGACCATGACAGAGGTTCGCGACCGGCTCGCGCTCGCGCTCGACGTCGACGATCTCGACGATGCCCTGGTACTCGCTCGGCGCCTCGAGCCCTGGTTCGGAATCGCCAAGGTCGGCTACGAGCTCTACGGTACGGCCGGTCCCGAAGCCTTCGATCGGTTGCGGGATATGGGGTTCCAGGTCTTCGCCGACCTCAAGCTGCACGACATTCCGACCACGGTGGAGCGCGGCGCTCGGTCGCTTGCCCGCCACGGAGTCGGGTTCGTGAACGCCCACGCGGCCGGCGGTGAGGTGATGCTGCGGGCGTTCGTGGCGGGACTCCACGAAGGCGCGCGTGACGTCGGTGCGGAGCCACCGGCGGCGCTCGCGGTCACCGTGCTGACATCGGAGCCGGACGCGAACGCGTTCGACGCGCGGCTCGATCGGGCCCGGGTCGCGGGATGCGACGGTGTCGTATGCAGCGCGTACGAGATCGCGCGTGTCAGCGCGGTGGGACTCACGTCGATGGTGCCGGGAATCCGCCTACCCGATACAGACCTCCACGATCAAGCGCGCGCCGTCACGCCCGCTGACGCGCTCGCCGCGGGCGCGACGTGGTTGGTCGTCGGCCGGACGGTGACCGCGGCGAGCGACCCGGAGGCCGCGGCGGACCAGGTCAGCCGCTCGGCTGCGGCTGGGAGCATGGCCTGAGGCCCTGCCTATACTGACCAGCCTCGTCTGCATCTACCTCGCGGAGGTCCTTCGCTCATGCCGCTCCCGCCCACGCTCACACCCGAGCAGCGTCAAGCTGCACTCGAGAAGGCCGCGCAAGCGCGGCGCGTGCGCGCCGAGGTCAAGGAGCGGCTGAAGATGGGCTCGTTGTCCCTCCCGGAGCTGTTCGAGCAGGGCGAGCGAGATGACATCCTTGCGAAGCTGAAGGTCGTGAGCGTGCTCGAGTCGATGCCGGGCGTCGGTAAGGTGCGCGCGCGTCGCATCATGGCCGAGCTCGAGATCAGCGAGAGCCGCCGTCTGCGCGGCCTCGGCACCAAGCAGCGAAGCGCGCTGCTGCAGACGTTCAGCGGGCAGTAGGTCCCCTGGCTGTCTTGGTCGTGCTCGCCGGCCCCTCCGGGGTCGGGAAGGGCACGATCGTCGCCGAGCTCGTCCGGCGTGATCCCACCATCTGGTGCTCCGTGTCGGCGACCACCCGCGCGCCTCGGCCGGGAGAGCGCGACGGGATCGACTACTGGTTCATGACCCGAGCCGACTTCGAGAATGTCCGTGACGACGGTGGGTTCCTCGAGTGGTTCTCGGTGTTCGGCGACCTCAAGGGCACACCGCGCGGCCCGGTCGAGGAGCATCTGGCCGCCGGCCGAGACGTGCTCCTGGAGATCGACGTGCAGGGTGCCCTGGCGGTGAAGGAGGCCTCTCCCGGGGCCGTGCTGATCTTCATCCAGCCGCCCTCACAAGCCGCACTCGAGGCCCGTCTGGTGGGCCGGGGGAGTGACGATCCTGCCCAGGTCGCTCGTCGGCTGGCCGGGGCCGCCGCCGAGGAGGCGCTGGCGCCGCAGTTCGATGCCGTCGTGGTGAACGAGGACCTCGAGCCGACGGTGGAGCGGGTGGAGGCTATCCTGAGCAATTCCCGTCAAACCCCGAGGGAGCACGATGGCTGAGCACCGCGCGTCACTGATGGAGCCCCGGATGGAAGGGCTTCTCGAGAAGGTGGACTCGAAGTTCACCCTCGTCACCCTGTCGGCCATGCGCGCCCGGGAGATCAACGACTACTACAACCAGCTCGGTGAGGGGCTCGGCAGGATCGTGCCGCCGCAGGTCACGTCGGTGTCCCGCAAGCCGCTCACCATCGCGCTGGAAGAGATCGCGGTCGACAAGATCCAGGCTCGTCCGGCCGAGCCCGAGGTCGAGGTTGACCCGGAAGCCGAGGCGGCCGCCATCCTCGCGGTCGAGGACGCGACCGACGCCGGCGACAGCACCGCCTGATCGCGCCCATGGTCGAGCCACTCGCTGCGCTGGCGGGCGCCCGGGTCGTGCTCGGGGTCTGCGGGGGTATTGCGGCCTACAAGGCCGTCGACGTCTGTCGCCGGCTCGTCGACGCCGGCGCGCACGTCGTGCCCGTGCTCACTGCTGACGCGCAGCGGTTCATCGGCGCGCTCACGTTCTCCGCGCTGGCATCGGAACCGGCCCGCACGTCCCTCTTCGACGGCGGCGAGTCGATTCCCCACACCCGCCTCGGCCAGTCGGCCGATCTCGTGGTCGTGGCCCCGGCCACCGCCAAGCTCATCGCCAAGTACCGGGCCGGGATCTCCGACGATCTCCTCACCGCCACACTGCTCGCCACCCGCGCCCCTGTGCTCATCGCTCCCGCGATGCACACCGAGATGTGGGAGCACCCCGCCGTCCAGGAGAACCTCGACGTGCTCCGCGGTCGGGGCGTGATCGTCATCGACCCGGAGTCGGGACGGCTCGCCGGCGGTGACGTGGGTGAGGGACGGCTCGCCGACCCGCCCCGGATCGTCGTCGCGGCCGGCGCGGAGCTGGCGCCGACCCGCGACCTGGCCGGGACCCGCGTCATCGTCACCGCCGGGGGTACCCGAGAACCCATCGACGCGGTCCGAGTGATCACGAACCGTTCGTCGGGCAAGCAGGGACACGCGATCGCCGAACGTGGCCTGGCCCGAGGGGCAGAGGTGACCCTGGTCACCGCCACCGAGCGGACCGTGCCGGCCCGGATCGACACGGTACGGGTCGCGACCGCGGCGGAGATGGAGGCCGAGGTCATGGCCCGGGCGCCGGACGCCGACGTGATCGTCATGGCCGCGGCCGTCGCGGACTTCCGGCCCAAGGCGCCGTGGGATCGCAAGATCAAGAAGGACGAGGGGCTCTCCGAGATCGTGCTGGAGCCCACCCATGACTTCCTCGTCGATCTCGGTGCCGCCAAGCCGCCCGGTCAGGTTCTCGTGGGCTTTGCGGCCGAGACCGACGACGTCGTCGCCAACGCGACCGCGAAGCTGAGGCGCAAACGCCTCGACCTCATCGTGGCGAACGACGTCTCGCAAGCAGATGCGGGTTTCGAGGTCGACACGAACCGGGCGATCCTGCTTGACTCTTCGGGTTCAGTCGAGGAGCAACCGCTCCAGACGAAGCTCGAGCTCGCAGACGTGATCCTCGATCGGATCTGCGGGTTCCGACGCACCAACCTCCGGAAGGACTCATGAACGAGACGTTCACGTTCACCTCGGAATCCGTCACCGAGGGTCATCCCGACAAGATGTGTGACCAGATCTCCGACAGTGTGCTCGACGCGATCTTTCGCGACGATCCCAACAGCCGCGTCGCCTGCGAGACGATGGTGACCACCGGCATGGTCATCGTCGCCGGCGAGATCAGCACCCAGGCCTACGTCGACATCCCGCGCGTCGTGCGAGACACGGTCCGCGGCATCGGCTACGACCGTGAGTCCTACGGGTTCGACGGGAACACCTGCGGGGTCATGACCTCGATCGACGACCAGTCACCCGACATCGCCATCGGCGTCGACAAGGCGGTCGAACAGCGCGCCGGTACCGGCGACCACTTCGACGAGGTGGGCGCGGGTGACCAGGGCATGATGTTCGGCTACGCCTGCAACGAGACCGACGATCTCATGCCGATGCCGATCTGGCTCGCCCACAAGCTCGCGTACCGCCTCGCCGAGGTCCGCAAGTCGGCGGCGCTGCCCTACCTGCGGCCGGACGGCAAGACCCAGGTGACCATCGACTACGAGCACGGCATGCCCAAGCGGCTGAAGACGGTGCTGATCTCGACCCAACACGCGCCGGGTATCGACCGCGACGGGCTCATGAAGCCCGATCTCGTGGAGCATGTCATCCGGCCGTTGTTGCCCGAGCAGTTCGCCGGCGATGACTTCGAGGTGTTGGTCAACCCCACCGGCACATTCGAGCTCGGTGGACCCCACGCCGACTGTGGTCTCACCGGCCGCAAGATCATCGTGGACACCTACGGCGGCATGGCCCGCCACGGCGGAGGCGCGTTCTCCGGCAAGGACCCGACGAAGGTGGATCGGTCGGCGGCCTACGCCGTGCGTCACGTGGCCAAGAACGTCGTCGCTGCCGGGGTCGCCGACCGATGCGAGGTGCAGGTCGCGTACGCGATCGGCGTCGCCCATCCCATCTCGATCATGGTGGAGACCTTCGGGACCTCCAAGATCGACCCGGCCAAGATTCCCGCGCTCGTCGAGGGGCACTTCGACCTGCGACCGGCGGCGATCATCGAGCGACTCGACCTCCGACGACCGATCTACCAGCGCACTGCCGCCTACGGGCACTTCGGACGGCCGGAGAAGGACTTCACCTGGGAGTACACCGACCACGCCGAGGCGTTCAAACAGGCCGCCGAATCCGTCGCCTGACCCCGCACCCGACGTCCAGCCCGGTCAGCGTGGGTGCGTTCGGGGTGGCTCTGGCGACGGTTCGCGCACCGACGTTCGGTCGGACCGTGATGGTGGCGGGGTGAGGGTGTGCCGGGTCCGGCCGGACCTTCCCGCGTTGGATCGGTTGTTCGACTATTCGGTGCCCGACGAGACCGACGTCGGCGTCGGCACGATCGTACGGGTGCCGCTGCACGGACGTTCGGTGCGCGGCTGGGTCGTCGGGGTCGACGTCGAACCCGCCACGGACCTCGAGCGGCTCCGTCCGCTCAAGAAGGTCGTCGGCGAGGGACCGCCACCCGAGCTCGTCGAGCTCGCGGATTGGGCGGCATGGCGCTGGGCCGGGACGCCCGTCCCGTTCCTTCGGGTCGCATCGCCGGCTCTCGTCGTGCCGCGTCCCGCCGCGAGCTCGGAGGTCGCACGCTTACCCGCACCCGTCTCCGGAGAACCGGTCCGCGAACCGCCGCGTGTGACCGTGCATCGCTGGCCTCCGGCGGCGCCGCGTGCCGAGCTGGTCAACCGTCTCGTGGCCGAGACCGGCTCGACGATCGTGGTGTTGGCCGACGGCCGACGAACACCCGCGCTCGTGCGCGCGCTGGCGGCCGCGCCCTCGCCCTCGCCGACGCCGGGTCCCGGGCTGACCTCCCCGCGCCGGCCCATCGTGGTGCTGCGCGCCGACCGGTCCGATCCCGAGCGCACCCGCGCCTGGACTGCCGCCCGGTCCGGTCATCACATCGTGGTGGGAGGACGCGCCGCGGTGTGGGCGCCCGTGCCCGACCTCGCCGCGATCATCGTGCTCGACGAAGGCGACGAGGCCCTCGAGGAAGAGCGAGCGCCCACCTGGCACGCCCGGGAGGTCGCCATCGAACGGGCCCGCCGAGTCGGCGCTCGCGTCGAGCTGGTCAGCGCCGCGCCGACCGTCGAGGCCGAAGTCGCGGCGAGCGCGTCGCGGCGCCCGCCGCGGCCGACCGAACGCGAGGGTTGGCCCCACGTCGAGGTGGTTGATCGGCGCACCGAGCGTCCGGGTTCCGGGTTGCTCAGTGGTGCCCTCGCCGACGGGTTTCGCCGCGCCCTCGAAGGCAGAGGGCGGGCGGTGGCGGTGCTGAACCGCAAGGGACGCGCTCGGTTGCTCGCGTGCGTCGCTTGCGGTGAGCTCGCCCGCTGTGAAACGTGCGGCGCTGCAGTCATCGAGAGCGACGCCGGCTCGCTCGATTGCCCGCGCGACGCCACGACGCGACCCATGGTGTGTCTGGCTTGTCACGGAGCTCGGATGAAGGCCGTGCGGCCGGGCGTATCACGGCTGCGTGACGATGTTGCTGCGTTGTTGCCCCGCGCGGAGGTCAACGAGGTGGACGCGACGACCAAGACGGTGCCCATCGTCGACGTCCTCGTCGGCACCGAGGCCGTCCTGCACCGGATCCCGCACTCGACGAGTCGGCCCATTCACACCATCGCGTTCTGCGATTTTGACCAGGAGTTGCTCGCGCCGCGCCCGCGCGCCGCGGAGCAAGCCATGAACCTGCTGGTTCGGGCCGCCCGCCTGGTCGGGCCGCGCTCGGGCCCCGGCCGCTTGTTGGTGCAGACACGCGTGCCCGACCACGAGGTCGTCGACGCGGCCGTGCGTGGTGACCCGGCGGGCGCGCTCGCCGCGGAGCGAGCCCGCCGCGAGATGCTCGGTGACCCTCCGTTCGGGGGGCTGGCCGAGCTGAGTGGGAGCCCCCCGGCCGTCACTGCGCTCGTCGAGGCGTTGCGTGCCGATCCGACGGTCACGGTCGTCGGGTCGATCGACGTCGGCGGGGCGAAACGAGCGCTCGTCCGGGCGGCGAGCGCCGCGACGCTCGCCGATGCGCTCGCCGACACGGTCCGCGCGGCGCGAGCACACGGCCGACTCCGCGTCGACGTGGACCCCCTACGGCTCTGAACCGCGGGTATCCTGACGTCGTGGGTATGTACGCGATCAGGGTCTTCGGCGATCCGGTCCTGACGCGACCGGCGCGCGATGTGACGGAGTTCGACGGTGCGCTCGCCCGCGTCGTGGACATGATGCACGAGACGATGTACGAGGCTGTCGGCGTGGGTCTGGCCGCCCCCCAGGTGGGCATGCGCAAGCGGATCTTCACCTACGACGTCGGCGAAGGTCCGCAGGTCATGATCAATCCGGTGGTCTCCGAAGCCGAGGGGGAGTGGGTGCACGAGGAAGGGTGCCTCTCCGTGCCGGGTCTCCACTTCGACGTCGTGCGCCCCCAGCGCGTCACCGTGTCGGGCCTCGACGTGGACGCCAATGCGGTCGTCATCGAAGATGACGACTTCCTCGGCCGGGTGTTCCTCCACGAGATCGACCACCTCGACGGCGTCCTCCTCCTCGATCGCCTCGAACCGACGGACCGCAAGCAGGCCCTCCGCGAGCTCCGTCGGCGTGAGCTCGTCAACGTCGGCCCGCCGAGCGCGCCCGCCGACGGCCGCCTCCGGCTCTGAGCACGCACCCGAGTCTCATCTACTTCGGCACTCCCGATGATGCCGTCCCGCCGCTGCGCGCGCTCGTCGCGGCCGGACATGAGGTCCCGCTCGTCGTCACTCAACCCGACCGCCGGCGCGGCCGGCGCGGCGCCGCCTCCCCGAGCCCCGTCAAGGCGGCCGCCGCCGCGCTCGGGCTCGCGGTCGCGACGCCCGAGCGCGCCGCTGCGGTGGTGGAGGCCGTCGGCGGGAGCGGCGCCGAGCTCGGTGTCGTCGTCGCGTTCGGTCAGCTCCTGCCACCGGCGCTGCTCGACGCGCTCCCCGGGGGGTTCGTGAACCTCCACTTCTCGTTGTTGCCCCGCTGGAGAGGTGCTGCACCCGTGGAACGGGCCATCCTCGCCGGTGACCGCGAGACCGGCGTGTGCGTCATGGGCGTCGAGGCCAGCCTGGATACCGGGCCGGTCTACGCGCGCGCCCGCGTCGCGATCGGCGAACACGAGACCACCGGCGAGCTGCGCGCCCGGCTCGTCGCGCTCGGCACCGACCTCCTCGTCGACACGCTCGTCGACCTCGGGTCCTGCACGCCGGTCCCGCAATCGGGTGACGCCACCTACGCCGACAAGGTCACCGTCGAGGAGTTCAGACTCGAGCCCGACACCGACCCCGAAGTGCTCGAGCGGCTCGTGCGCGCCGCCAATCCTCGGCCGGGGGCCTTCTTCGAGCACCAGGGTCGGCGGATCAAGGTCTGGCGCGCTCACGTTGCCGGCGGCCGACTGGATCTCGACGAGGTGCAGCCCGAGGGCAGGTCCCGCATGACCGCAGCGGCATGGCGGACCGGTCTGCGCGGCGCACCACCCGTGCTCGGGCGCGCGTGACGAGCCGGGAAGTCGCGATCGACGTCCTCGTGCAGCTCGAAGGCGAGCCGGGCGCGCACGCCAATGTCGTGCTGCCGGTTCGGCTGCGCGCGACCACGCTCGCGCGACGTGACCGCGCGTTCGTGAGCGACGTCGTCTACACGACGCTGCGCGAGCAAAGACTGACCGACCACCTCTTGTCACCGCATCTCCGCCGTCCCATTGACGCGCTCGATCCGGATGTACGCGCCGCGCTGCGGCTCGGCGTGACCCAGCTTCGCCTCGGGGTCGCGCCCCACGCGGCGGTGGGCGAGACCGTCGGCGCGCTCGGCCAACGCAGCCCGCACGCCCGCGGCTTCGTGAACGCGGTACTGCGGGCGGTGGCCCGCGACGGCCCACCGTGGGATGGTCCGGCGGGTGCAGACGTCGCCGCTCTCGCGGTTCGAACGTCCCATCCGGACTGGATGGTCGCGATGTTGTGCGACGAGCTCGGCTCGACCCGCGCTCGGGAGGTGCTCGCTCTCGACAACGAGCCTCCGGCGGTCACGCTACGACCGAATCGGCTCCGCACCGACGCCGCGACGCTGATGGCCGAGCTCACCGAGGCGGGGATCCACGTCGAGCCGGGCGGGCTCGTGGCCGACGCGGCCGTTGTCCGGGGGGCCGGCGACCTGGCCGTCCTCCCCGCGGTGGCCGAGGGTCGAGCCTCGCCCCAGGACCAGGCGAGCCAGGCGGTCGTCGAGATCCTCGACCCCCGGCCGGGCGAATGCATCCTCGAGGTCGGCGCGGCGCCGGGAGGCAAGGCCACCGCGATCGCCGAACGGATGGGGGACCGGGGTCTCGTGGCGGCCGTGGACGTTCGGCCGGAGCGACTGGCACGCATCACCGAGGCGACCATCCGCCTCGGGCTCGACGCGGTCGTGCCCGTCCTCGCCGACGGCCGCGCGCTCCCCGTCCGCCCGGCAAGCTTCGACCGGGTGCTCCTCGACGCCCCGTGCTCGGGGCTCGGGGTGCTGCGCCGGCGGCCCGATGCCCGCTGGCGGGTCACGCCCGACGCGCCCGCCCACCACGCGGAGCTTCAACGGGCGCTGTGCCTCACCGCCCTCTCCGCGTTGGTACCCGGAGGCCGCTTCGTGTATTCGGTGTGCACGCTCACCGCCGTCGAGACGACCGCCGTCGACGCGTTCCTCGCGGAGCACCGGCCTGGGTGTCGTGGGTTGCCGCCCCCCGGCCCACCGTGGGAGCCGGTTGGGCGGGGAGCTCGACTGCTCCCGACGGTCGCGGGAACCGACGGGATGTTCGTGCTCGCGCTCACAGTAGGGTGACCGACGTGAAGATCGCCCCGTCGATCCTGTCCGCCGACTTCGCCGAGCTGTCGGCGGAGGTCGAGCGGGTGACCGCCGAGGCCGACCTCCTGCACGTCGACGTGATGGACGGCCACTTCGTGCCGAACCTGACGATCGGTCCCCCCGTCGTCCAGGCGCTCCGTCGGCGGACCGACCTGTACCTCGACTGTCACCTCATGGTCGACAACCCGGGCGTGTTGCTCGACGACTTCGCCAAGGCCGGCGCTGACGGCGTCGACATCCACGTCGAGCTCGGCGACCCGCGGCCGCTGTTCGAACGCATGCGGACGCTCGGCTTGCGCGTCGGCCTGGCGTTCAACCCGGAGACACCCCTCGACGCGGTCGAGCCGTACCTCGACGAGATCGACGTCCTCCTCGTCATGAGCGTGCACCCGGGCTTCGGTGGCCAGGCGTTCATCCCCGCGGTGCTCGACAAGCTGCGGGCGGCCCGGGCGCTCATCGACGAGCGGGGCCTCGCAGTCGAGACCGAGATCGACGGTGGTATCCAGACCAAGACCGCCCACGCGGCGGCCGAGGCCGGCGCGCACATCCTGGTCGCGGGGAGCGCGATCTTCGGGTCCGACGACCCCGCGGCTGCGGCCCGTCGCATCCGGGAGGCCGCGTGGCCGGCATCCTCCTGATCGCGACCACGATGGCCGCACCGCCGGGGCGGTTCCGGCGATCGGCCGACGTTCTCGACCGCTGCGAACGATGAGCGAGCTGCATGAGCGCCCGCAGGCCGGCGATGTCCAGGCCGGCGACCTTCAGGCGGGGAGTCCTCAGTCGGGGGGTGCCCAGGCGGCGAGTCCCCAGGCGGCGGGTCTCCGGGCGAAGGTGCTGACCGTGTCGGACGGCGTTGCCGCCGGTGCTCGCGAGGACCGTTCGGGTCGGGCGCTCGTCGACGCGTTGCGCGCGGCCGGCTATGACGTCGTCGAGGCGCGGGTCACCGCCGACGGGGTCGAGTCCGTGGCCGACGCACTGGCGGACCTGACCCACGGCTTCGCCGGTCTGATCGTCACCACGGGTGGTACGGGCTTCGGGCCCCGGGATCTCACGCCCGAAGGCACCATGGTGGTCCTCGACCGGAACGCACCCGGTCTGGTCGAGGCGATCCGCCGAGCGAGCGACGCCGACGGCCGGGGCTTCGGGATGCTGTCGCGCGCGGAGGCGGGCACCGTCGGCGAGGCCCTCGTGTGCAACTTGGCGGGCTCGTCGTCCGGCGCACTCGAAGGGCTCGAGGTCATCCTCCCCGTGGTGGCTCACGCACTCGACCTTCTCGCCGGGGGTCGGCCCCACTAGCCGACCACACTCCAGCGTCGCAGGTCGGGGATAGTTCCTCACCTGCGACGCCAAAGCGATCGGGGAAATAGAACGCGTTTCAATTCTGTGGGAACGGTGGTACCCTGATGGGCACAATCGAGCAAGCCCTCGGGGTTGGGTGAAAGTCCCGACCGGCGGTGAGAGCCCGCGAACCCGTAGCTGCCGGCTACGGGTTGACCCGGTGAAATTCCGGGGCCGACGGTGAGAGTCCGGATGGGAGAGGGTCGAGCGGTGTGCCTCGTGCACGCCCGCGTCGGCGTTCCCGACTGCCCCGAGGCGAGAGGGCGCAGTGGTGCGAACCGACAGCGAGGGCCCCGCCGGCTCGGCCGCCGAGCGTGACCGTGTCTGGATGGCACACGCCGTGGACGCGGCCGATGCAGCCCGTCGCCGCACTGCTCCGAACCCGTGGGTGGGCTGCGTCCTGGTCGATGCCGCCGACGCGATCGTCGGGACCGGTGCGACTGCCCCACCCGGCGGCGATCACGCCGAGGTGAGAGCCATCGCTGCGGCCGGAGCCCGGGCGGCCGGCGCGACGGCCTACGTCACCCTCGAGCCCTGTACCCATCACGGCCGTACCGGGCCGTGTGTCGACGCTCTGGCCGCGGCACGGGTTCGCCGAGTCGTCGTGGCGTTGGAAGACCCCGATCCCCGGGTGGCGGGGCGAGGTCTCGCTCGGCTGCGCGCCGCCGGTGTGGACGTCACGGTCGGGGTGGGCGCGACCGAAGCCGCCCGAGCGCTCGCGCCCTACCTGCACCACCGCCGCACCGGACGGGCGTGGGCGCAGCTCAAGACGGCGACGAGCATCGACGGACGCACCGCCGCGGCCGACGGCACCTCCCAGTGGATCACCGGTGACGAGGCCCGCGCCGACGCGCACGAGCTGCGCGCCGACGCGCAGGCGATCGTGATCGGCGCGGGCACCGCGCTCACCGACCGTCCGACACTCACCGCCCGTCCCGCCGAGCGACCCCCCGGACATTCCGACGCGCGGCCCGATGAACCCCCCCCGGGCCGGCCGACGCGGGTCCTGCTCGACGGCCGCGGGCGCGTCCCGGCGACCGGACCGTTGTTCGACCCCGATCTCGCGCCCACGCTCGTGCTCACAACCGCGCGCGCGCCCGAGCGGTCGGTCGCGGCATGGCGGGCCGCGGGCGCGAAGGTCGAGGTCATCGCACCCGGGCCTTCCGGCGGGGTGGATCTCACGAGCGCGCTGGCACACCTCGGAGGTGAGGGCGTGCTCCACGCTCTCATCGAGGGCGGCGCGACCGTCCACGGTGCGTTCGTCGTCGCCCGACTCGCCGATGCGCTGGTCCAGTACCTCGGTGGCGCGATCCTCGGCCCCGACGGGTTGGCCGCGATCGGCGGTCCCGGCCCCGTGACCCTGACCGACACCACCCGCTGGCGGCTCGCCGCGGTCCGTCCCGTCGGAGTCGACGTCCGGCTCGACTGGGAGCCGGTCTGATGTTCACCGGCATCGTGGAGGAGCTCGGCACCGTCCGCCGGGTGGAGCCTCACGACGGCGGATCGCGGCTCGAGCTCGGCGCGGACGCCGTGCTCAAAGACATCGAGGTCGGAGCATCCATCGCGGTGAACGGCTGCTGTCTGACCGTTGTCGGCTTCGGTCCCGACTGGTGGGCTGCGGACGCGATCGTCGAGACCCTGGATCGGACCTCCCTCGGCCGCCTCGAGATCGGCGACTCGGTCAACCTGGAACGCCCGCTGCGGATGGCGGACCGGCTGGGCGGCCACATCGTCCAGGGCCACGTCGACGGGCTCGGGACCGTCACGGATCGTGCACCCCTGGGCGACGGGTCCACCCGTGTCGATATCAAGACCCCCGCAGACCTCACTCGCTACATCGTGGAGAAGGGCTCCATCACCGTGGACGGAGTGAGCTTGACCGTCGCCGATGTGCGTGACGACGGCTTCGCGGTCGCCTTGATCCCGCACACGCAGAACATCACGACACTCGGTCGGCTCGCGCCCGGCGATGTCGTGAATCTCGAGGTCGACGTGCTCGCGAAGTACGTCGAACGCCTCCTCACCGACAAGGGAGCCTGACGATGCCGTTCGTCGAGATCGATGCAGCAGTGGAGGCGATCGCCCGTGGAGAGCTGGTGATCGTCGTCGACGACGCCGATCGGGAGAACGAGGGCGATCTCATCATGGCGGCGGAGCGCGTCACGCCCGAAACGATGGGCTTCATGGTGCGTCACACCAGCGGCGTGATCTGCATGCCACTCCCCGGTGAGCGATGCGACGAGCTGCGGCTCCCACCGATGGTGGCCGACAACACCGAGCAGCACCGCACCGCGTTCACGGTGTCGGTGGACGCGCGGCACGGGACGACGACGGGCATCTCCGCGGCCGATCGGGCCGCGACCGTGCGCGCGGTCATCGACCCGCGCACTCAGCCCGACGATCTCTCCCGACCCGGTCACATCTTCCCGCTGCGCTACCGCGAAGGCGGCGTGCTCAAACGCGCCGGCCACACCGAGGCCGGCGTCGATCTCGCGCGCATGGCCGGATGTGTGCCCGCGGGCGTGCTCGCGGAGGTCGTGAACGACGACGGCACGATGGCGCGAACTCCCGAGCTGGAGCGCTTTGCCGACGAACACGGACTGCTCATGATCTCCATCGCCGATCTCGTGCGACACCGGCGTCGACGCGAGAAGCTCGTGCGCCGGGTCGGTGAGGCCCGCATCCCTACCCGCCACGGTGACTTCACGGCCTACGTGTACGCGTCCCTGCTCGACGACGTCGAGCACATCGCGTTCGTGCGGGGCGACGTCGCCGGCAAACAAGACGTGCTCGTCCGAGTGCACTCGGAATGTCTCACCGGCGACGTGTTCGGGTCGTTGCGCTGCGACTGCGGCGTCCAGCTCGACACCGCGCTCGCTCAGGTGGCCGCGGCCGGCGAGGGTGTGGTGGTGTACCTGCGGGGCCACGAGGGCCGCGGGATAGGCCTGGGCCACAAGATGCGGGCCTACGCGCTCCAGGAACAAGGCCGCGACACGGTCGAGGCCAACCAGGATCTCGGCCTTCCCGTGGACTCGCGCGAGTACGGCATCGGTGCGCAGATCCTGGTCGACCTGGGTGTGACGACGATGCGCCTCATGACGAACAACCCGGCGAAGTACGGCGGCCTGGACGGATTCGGGCTCGAGATCGTGGATCGCGTTCCACTCTCCACCCCGCCCAACGCGGAGAACATCGCCTACCTGACGACCAAGCGGGAGAAGCTCGGCCACCTGCTCGACCTCGACGAGGTGGCGACGGGCGACGTGGCGACGGGCGACGTGGCGACGGGCGAAGAGACGACTGGCGAAGAGTTGGGCGGAGGCTGAACCGTGGGGGAGTACGCACCGCCGAGCGACGCCATCGACGCCCGCGGAACCCGCGTCGCGATCGCGGTCGGCCGGTTCAACGGCCACATCACCGGACCGCTGCTCGAGGGAGCCCGGCGGTTGCTCGCACGCCATCACGCGCCCGATCCAACGGTGGCCTGGGTGCCGGGGGCGTTCGAGCTGCCGCTGGCCGCGCAACGTCTCACGGCCGGCCACGACGCGGTGGTCGCGCTGGGTGCGGTGGTGCGGGGCGACACCCCGCACTTCGAATTCGTGGCGGGCGAGGCCGCGGCCGGTCTCATGCGGGTCGGGCTCGATACCGGTGTCCCGGTCGTCTTCGGGGTGCTCACCACCGATACGGTCGGCCAGGCCGAGGCTCGCATCGGTGGTGCCGAGGGCCACAAGGGCGAGGAGGCGGCGCTCAGCGCGCTCGAGATGGTCGATGTGATGCGGCGCTTGCCCGGGCCGACCCGCTAGAAAGGGTCCTCATGCTGCGCCTCGTGTTGCCCAAGGGCTCGCTGGAACCATCGACGCTCCAGCTGTTCGAAGACGCCGATCTGGCCGTGCAGCGCGCGTCCGACGTCGACTACCGGGCTGTCATCACCGATCCCCGGGTCGACGACGTGCGCATCCTGCGGCCACAGGAGATCCCCCGCTACGTCGCCGACGGCCTGTTCGACGTCGGGATCACGGGCCGTGACTGGATCGAGGAGACGAGCTCCGACGTGGTCACGCTGACCGAGATGCACTACTCGAAGGCGACCGCGCGCCCGATCCGTATGGTGCTCGCGGTCGGCGGCGATGCGACCTACGAGCGCGTGGAGGACCTCCCGACCGGGGTGCGGGTCCACACCGAGTACCCCGAGCTGACCCGCCGGTTCCTGGAGGGTCGTGGCGTGGACGCCGAGATCACGCTCTCCTACGGGGCGACGGAGGCGAAGATCCCCGAGATCGCCGACGCAGTCGTCGAGATCACTGAGACGGGTCGATCGCTGCGGGCAGCCGGTCTCACCGTGTTGGACACGATCCTCGTCTCCTACACCGAGCTCATCGCGAACCGCGACGCGTACGCGGAGCCGGCCAAGCGCAAGGCCATGGAGCAGATCCAGACGCTTCTCGCCGGCGCGCTCGAGGCTCGGGGGCGGGTGCTGGTCAAGCTCAACGTCGGCGAGGCTCAGCTCGACCAGGTGATCGAGCTGCTGCCCGCGCTCAAGGCGCCGACCGTCTCGAAGCTGTTCGGCTCGGGCGGCTACGCGGTGGAGACGGTGGTGGCCAAGGACGAGATCAACATCTTGATCCCCGCGCTCAAGGACCACGGCGCCGCTGACATCATCGAGCTTCCCATCTCGAAGATCGTGCACTGACGAGGTGGACGGCACCGTCACGCACCTCGATCGCCACACCGGGTTGGGGACGGTCACGACGCCGGAAGGGCGCGTGCTCGGGTTTCACAGCATCCGAATCGCTGACGGCACACGCGACATTGCCGTCGGCACGGCGGTCCGGTTCGAGGTCGTGGCGGGCATGCCCGGCCGGTGGGAGGCGACCGACCTCGTGGCAGTCCGGAGCTGATCGCCGCGTCCGTCGCCAACCCCGGTCAACTCGGGTCGCGGGCTCGC
Source organism: Acidimicrobiia bacterium (assembly GCA_035646535.1). Taxonomy (GTDB): domain Bacteria; phylum Actinomycetota; class Acidimicrobiia; order IMCC26256; family JANYLB01; genus DASRPD01. The sequence goes on along the minus strand of DASRPD010000073.1, from coordinate 8,163 downwards.
CTGTGGACGGGCCCGCCATCGCCGGAGAGGTGGCAGGCGGAGTTCACCAGCTGGATGTGGGTGAACGCCTGCGGGAAGTTGCCGAGCTGACGCTGGGCGACCGGGTCGTACTCCTCGGCGAGGAGGCCGACGTCGTTGGCGAGGCCGGCCAGGCGCTCGAACATCTGCACCGCTTCGTCGCGCCGGCCCATGAGGGCGAGGTTGTCGACGAACCAGAACGAGCACGGGAGGAACGCGCCCTCACCGGGCGGCAGCCCATCGCCGACACCCCTCGTGTCGTACCGGGCGACGAAACCGTCGTGCATGAGCTCGCGCTGGATCGCGGCGACGGTCGTCTGCATCCGCTTGTCGGTCGCGGGGAGGAACCCGACCAGCGGTATCATGAGCACGGCCGCGTCGAGGCGCTTGGACCCGTACGCCTGTACGAATGCCTGCTTGTCGGTGTCGTAGCCCTCGGCGCATATTTGGTCGTGGATCTCCCGGCGTACCTGTCTCCACCGGCGCTGGCGTTCCTTGTCGATCCCGAAGCGGTCCATCGTGCGCACGGCGCGGTCGAACGCAACCCAGGCCATGACCTTGGAGTGCACGAAGTGTTGACGCTCGCCCCGGACCTCCCAGATGCCGTCGTCGGGCCGGTGCCACGCCCCTTCGAGCCACTCGAGCAACTGGGCTTGGATGTTGAGCAGGTCCTCGTCGGGCTCGGCGCCGGCTGCGACCGCGTGGAAGTTGGCGTCGAACACCTCGCCGTACACGTCGAGCTGAAACTGCTCGGATGCGGCGTCGCCCACCCGAACGGGCGCGGAGCCCTCGTAGCCGGCCAGCCAGTCCACCTGGAACTCGGTGAGGCGACGTTCGCCGGCCGGGCCGTACATGATCTGGAGGTCGGCCGGTGAACCCGCGACCGCGCGGACGAGCCAGTCTCGCCAGGCTCGGGCCTCGTCGAGGTAGCCGGCCTGGATCAGCGCGAGCAGCGTGAACGTCGCGTCGCGCAACCAGCAGAAGCGGTAGTCCCAGTTGCGGACGCCACCGATCCACTCGGGCAGCGAGGCCGTGGGCGCGGCCACGATGCCGCCGGTCGGCGCGTAGGTCAGCGCCTTGAGGGTGATGAGCGAACGCGTGACGAGATCACGCCACCGCCCCTCGTAGGTGGATTGGCCGGCCCAGCGGCGCCACCAGCGCGCGGTTCCGGCGATGGCGCGCTCGACGTCGATCGGGTGCGGCGGGTGTTCGTGCGACTGGTGCCAGGACATCGCGAACGGCACCCTGTCTCCCGGCGACACGGTGAAGTCCGCAACGGTCTCGCGGCCTGCCCCCTCGGTCCGAACGGGGGTGCGGAGCACGGTCGCTTCGGGACCGGCTACCGAGAACAGGTCACCGTCGACGTCACGAACCCACGGCACGATCGACCCGTAGTCGAATCGGATGGTGAGATCCATCCGCATCGGGACCTTGCCGCTCACGCCCTCGACGAGGCGCACGATGTCGACGGACTTGGCGCGAATCGGCATGCAGTCAGTGAGCTTGACCGATCCGCCATCGGTGACGAACGTCGTCTCGAGCACGAGAATGTCGTCACGGTAGGTGCGCGTCGTGGACTGGAGTCCGCCGGCGGGCGCGATCCGCCAGCGGCCGTTCTCCTCGTTGCCGAGCAGCGCCGCGAAGCACGCGCTCGAGTCGAAGCGGGGTGCGCACCACCAGTCGATCGATCCGTCGATGCCGACGAGCGCAGCCGTCTGGGTGTCGCCGATGAGGGCGTAGTCCTCGATCGCCAGCGTCATCGCGTCATGTGGACAGCGGTGACGGTCACGCCCCGTCCGCGGGAGTGGCATCGACCGGTGGAGCTGACGCCAGGCCGTCTCGCACCTGCACGTACGCGAGGCGGAGCTGGCTCAACGCTTCGGCGAGCGGGTCGGCGGCGTCGCCGAGGCGCTCGCCGAGGTCCTCGACCAGGGCGGCCATCCCGTCGATGGCAAGGGCGGCCTCGTCCAGGGACTCGGTCCGCTCGGCCGACATGCCGAGGTGGAGCACGGCGAGCTCGTGGAGCCGGACGGCATGGTCGGCCAGGATCGCGGCGACGGGAGTGGCCGCGAGCTGGGCGAGCGCCTCGCGCATCTGGGCTTCGTCGATCTCGGGTCCGGGGCCGCCCGGGCCCCTATCTCCCGGGCCGCCGGGCTCAGGTGCGGGCCGTCCCGGGCTGGGATCTTGGCCGGTCGGGGGCTTCGGCTCGGGGGCGTGCTCGCCGCCGGGTGTCCAGAGGGTGCTCATTGACTGCTGCTCCGACCGGCGCATGTGCGCGTCGCTGCTATCCTCACGGCGACAACCTAGTTGGGAAGTGGGTGCCGCCGGTTGACCGAGAGGTCGGTGGCGATCCTCCACCCGGCTACACCGTGCGTTGTGGGCCTCACCGCTCATCGCCGTGGTGGTAGCCGGGTCGTCTCCATTCGGCTGGGGTCTCGGGTCACATCCGGGGCCGGCAGCAGTGCGGCGGACGCTCCCGTGTCCGCCGCTTGCGCGTGCAAGTGGAACCGAGCCCGTGGGGTGATGCTCCAATCTCTACCGACGAAGCCAGGATCAACGACCAGATTCGCGCACGCGAGGTGTTCCTCGTTGACGCCGACGGCACCAAGCTGGGGGTGAAACCCCTTCCCGAGGCGCTGGCCGTAGCCCGGGAGCAAGAGCTCGACCTCGTCGAGGTGGCGGCAAGCGCGAACCCGCCGGTGTGTCGGATCATGAACCACGGCCGCTACAAGTACGAACAGGAGCAACGCCGGAAGGAATCTCGCAAGAAGACGACGAACGTCGTCACCAAGGAGATGAAGTTCCGTCCCAAGATCGACAGTCACGACTACACCACCAAGATGAAGCACGTCGAGCGGTTCCTCGGCGAGGGTGCCAAGGTGAAGCTCACGATCATGTTCCGCGGTCGGGAGGTGTTCCACCCCGAGCTCGGCCTCAGGATCCTCGACCAGGTCGCAGAGGACGTGAGCGAGTTCGCGATGGTCGAGTCGGCCCCGCGCCAGGACGGGCGGAACATGACGATGGTGCTGCACCCCATCCGGAGGCAAGGCCGCAAGCCGAGCAGTTCGGCCGCCAACGGCGAGAAGAACTCGTAGCAGGAGAGCGCAGCGATGCCGAAGATGAAGACTCACCGCGGTGCGGCCAAGCGGTTCACCGTCACCGGTACCGGCAAGATCCGTCGCCGTAAGGCGAACCGGTCGCACTTGCTCGAGAAGAAGCCGACGAAGCGCACCCGCCGCCTCGGCCGTGGGGCAGAGGTCACCGGCGGCGACCGCAAGCACGTCCAGAAGCTGCTCGGACGGGCATAACCCGACAACGACCACACCGGCTCGGCCCAGCTCGCGGCGCGATCGCGCGGCGGGCACAACCGGACGGCGCTCGAGGAGTCCACGGCCCTGCGGCGCGGCAACGTCCGCGCCGGGCGAAGCCGGGGCAGGAGGAGAAGCGGAGTCATGGCGCGAGTCAAACGTTCGGTCCATGCCAAGAAGCACCGCCGGGCGGTCTTGGAGGCAGCCCAGGGGTACTCGGGCGCCAAGAGCCGGAGCTTTCGCAAGGCGAACGAACAGGTCATGCGCTCAGGCGCGTACGCCTTTCGCGACCGCCGGGCTCGCAAGGGTGAGTTCCGTCGGCTCTGGATCGTCCGCATCAACGCGGCGTGCCGCCAGCACGACATGAGCTACTCACGGTTCATCGCGGGCCTGCGCGTGGCCGAGGTCGACGTCGACCGCAAGCTGCTCGCCGACATCGCCGTTCGCGACTCCGACGCGTTCGCGACGCTCGTCTCCACGGCCCGCGAAGCCCTGACCGCGGCGTGAACCCAGCCGCGCTCGGCGCGCGGCATCACGAGATCCGGCACCTGCGGGCGTTGCTGCGCGACGCGAACGAGCGGCGAACCGAGGGCCGGATCGTCCTCGAGGGGCCACGCCTCGTCACCGACGCGCTGCGTCGCGGAGTCGCGCTGGAAGTCGTCTACTTCGACATCGACGCGAAGGACGTGATCCTCGACGTCGCTCGCGAGGCCATGGCGCGGGGAATCGTGGCGCGGGAATGTCGCCCCGGAGTGCTGTCCCAGGCAGGAACCACACGCGCGCCTCAGCCGCTGGTGGCGATCGCGCCGGCGCCGCCGATCGGACGGGTGGAGATGCTCGCGGTCGCGGGCCTCGGTGTCGGACCGGTGCTCGTCGCCGCCGATGTCGGCGATCCCGGCAACCTCGGCACGCTGGTGCGCAGTGCCGAAGCCGCCGGGGCCGCGGCGGTAGTCTGCTGCGGCGAAACGGTCGACGTGCGCAACCCCAAGGTCGTGCGAGCCTCGGCCGGCGCGCTCTTCGGGATCCCGATAGTGGAGGCAGTGGACGCGGTGGAAGTGCTCGACGCGCTCGCGACGCTGGGGCGGCCCAGCTGGGGCGCGGTGGCCCACGGCGGTGATGAGTACACGTCGGTGGATCTCACCCGGCCGGGTGCCCTTGTCGTCGGCAACGAAGCCCACGGGCTGGCAGCCGAGGTGGCGGCCCGGCTCGAGCGCACCGTGACCGTTCCGATGGCCGGTCGCGGGGAGTCCCTCAATGTCGCAGTCGCGGCGAGCGTCATGCTGTTCGAGGCAGCCCGGCAGCGGAGCCGGCTGTGAGCGGCGCCGACGCCCTCGACCTGACCGCAGCGCGCACGGCGATCGCCGCGGCCGACTCGGCCGAGGCGCTGGACGACGTGGCGCGCGCTCTCGTCGGCAAGCGCTCGGCCGCGGCGACGGTCAAGGAGTCCATCAAGACCTTGCCGGCCGACGAGCGACCCGTCGTCGGCCGGGCCGTCTCGGAGTTCACCAAGGCCGTACAGGCCTCCATCGAGGATCGTCGTCGCGAGCTGGCCCGTGCGGAGGCGGGTCGGTCGGGGCCGTCTGTCGACCTCACGCTCGGGGGCCACGGGCGCCGGCGCGGGCACCTCCACCTCATCACCCAGACCCAGCGCGAGCTGGAGGACGTGTTCATCGACCTCGGCTACCAAGTCGCCGAGGGACCTGAGGTCGAAGACGACTGGCACAACTTCGAAGCGCTCAACTTCCCGCCCGACCATCCGGCCCGCGCGATGCAGGACACGTTCTACGTGCAGCTCGGTGAGCCCGAACAGGTCGTGCTGCGCACGCACACCTCACCCGTCCAGATCCGGGTGATGGAAACCCAGCCGCCACCGATCTTCGCGGTGACGCCCGGTCGCGTCTACCGCAACGAGGCGCCGAGCCCGCGCAACTCGTCGGTGTTCCACCAGATCGAAGGCCTGGCGGTCGACCGGGGCATCACCTTCGGTGACCTCTCGGGCACCATGGCGGCCTTCACCACCGCATACTTCGGTGAAGGCGTGCAGTCACGGCTGTTGCCGTCGTTCTTCCCCTTCACCGAGCCTTCCGCGGAGTACGCGGTGAGCTGTCCTTTCTGTGACGGTGCAGGCTGCCGCGTGTGTTCCCACACGAGCTGGATCGAGCTGGGGGGCTGCGGCATGGTCGATCCGAACGTGTTTCGTGCGGTGGGTATCGACCCCGAGGAGTACTCCGGCTTCGCCTTCGGGTTCGGGATCGAACGCATGGCCATGATCAAGTACGGCGTCCAACCCATCAAGACGTTCTACGACAGCGACGTCCGCTTCCTCGAGCAGTACTGACCGTGCGCGCTCCGCTCTCCTGGCTCCGAGATTTCACGCCGCTCGACGCCGAGCCGCACGCGCTCGCGGACACCCTCGATCAGCTCGGCTTCGAGGTCGAAGGCATCGAGGAGCCTGGTCGGGACATCGGTGGCGTGGTCGCGGCGCGGGTGCTTGCGGTGCGGGCGCACCCCGACGCCGACCGCCTGCGCCTCGTCGACGTCGACTTCGGACTCGGTGAGACGACGGTCGTGTGTGGAGCACCGAACCTCGCCGAAGGCATGATCGTCGCCTACGCAGGCGGGGGATCGACGCTGCCGGGGGGCGTCATCCTCGAGCCCCGCACGATCCGCGGCGTGAGCTCGGACGGGATGCTGTGCTCTCAGAGCGAGCTCGGCCTCGGCGATGACCAGGAGGGCATCCTCGAGCTCGGTGCCGACACCGAGATCGGCGTCGGCGTCGTCGAGGCCCTCGCACTCGACGACGTCGTGTTCGATCTGTCGATCACCCCGAATCGGCCCGACGCGATGAGCATCGTCGGACTGGCTCGGGAGCTCGCAGCGCACTACCGGCTCCCGTGCACCGTCGCCGAGCCCGAAGCCGGTGATCCGGTTGGCGCGGTGGCGTTCGGTGCCCCGATCTCGGTGACGATCGAGGCGCCCGACCGCTGCCCCCGTTACCTCGCTCGGGTGGCATCGGTGGTGATGGGGGAGTCACCGGCCTGGATGGCACGCCGCCTGGTGCTCGCGGGGATGCGGCCCATCTCCAACGTCGTCGACGTGACGAACTACGTGCTGGTCGAGCGCAATCAACCCCTCCACGCATTCGACCTGGATCGCCTGGCCGGGCGCGGCATCGTCGTTCGCCTCGCGCACGACGGTGAGCAGATCGCGACCCTCGATCGTGTCGAGCGGACACTCACGGGAAGCGACCTCTTGATCTGCGACGCGGCGCGGGGTCCGCAGGCCTTGGCCGGGATCATGGGTGGTGGGGATTCCGAGGTCAGCGATTCGACGACGACGGTCCTTCTCGAAGCCGCGTACTTCGACCCGATGGGCATCGCCCGCACCTCGAAGCGTCTGGGACTGCGCTCCGAGTCGAGCCATCGCTTCGAGCGCGGGATCGATCCGGACGCCGTGGCCCAAGGGGCGGCACGCGCGGTCGAGCTGCTCGAGCAGGTGGCCGGGGCGCGGGTGTCGCCGGACGTCATCGACGAGTACCCCCGTCCCCACGAACGTCCCCACATCGCCGTCCGCACCGGTCGGGTCGGTGCCCTGCTCGGCGCTGCGCTCACCCCGAAGGATGTGCGCGACGCGCTCATGCCGCTCGGGATCGACGTCGCGGGCGATGGACCGGACTTCGACACGGTGCCGCCGAGCTGGCGCCCCGACCTCGAGCGCGAGATCGATCTCGTCGAGGAAGTTGCTCGGAGCATCGGTCTCGACCGCATCCCCCGAACCCTGCCCAATGTTGCCGGTCGCCGGGGAGGGTTGAGTGCCCGACAGCGCGACCGCCGCCTCGTCGCGGACGTTCTCGTCGGCTTGGGGTGTTCGGAGGCCGTGTCGGTACCGCTCATCGCGCCGGGAGATCTCGAACGGCTCGGACTGCCCGCCGATGGGCTCGTCCACGCGCTGAACTCCCTGCGGGCCGACGAGTCCGTGCTGCGGCCGTCGATTCTGCCTGGTCTCGTCGCCGCGGTGTCCCGCAATGCCGCACACGGTCGGCCCGACGTCGCCCTCTTCGAGATGGGCCACGTCTTTCACACACCCATCGCCGAGGCCGTGCTGCCCGATGAGCGTGATCACCTGGCGGTCGTGTTGGTGGGCCTGGTGCAGCGCCGTCCGGTCGAGCCGGACCGTCCGGTGGACGTCCACGACATCACCGATGTCGTGGACGCCCTCGGCCAGGGCCTCGGTCTCGCCACCCTCGAGCTGGTGGCGGCGAGCGTGGTCGGGTTCGTGGCCGGTCGGTCCGCGGTCGTGCGTCTCGACGGTGCCGAGATCGGGCGTGCCGGCGAGCTGCCGGCAACGCTCGTGGATACCGACGGACCAATCGTCGCACTGGAGCTGGACCTCGACGCCCTCCTCACGGGGGCCCGACGTGACGCCGCGTTCCGGGCGCCGAGCCGGTACCCGTCGTCGCACGTCGACCTGGCGTTCGTGCTCGACGATTCGATTCCTGCGGGCGCGGTCGTCGACACGCTGGCCGTCGCGGGCGCGGATCTCGTGGACTCGGTGCGGGTGTTCGACGAGTTCCGCGGTGACGCGCTCGGTCCCGGCCGACGCAGCTTGGCCTTCCGGCTGCACTACCAGTCGCCCGATCGGACGCTCACCGATGAGGACGTCGCGGGGTTGCGTCGCCGGGCGATCGAGGCCGTCGTCTCGGCGCATCAGGCCGAGCTTCGTGGCTGAACGGGAGGTCTCCCTACTGCTTTGGCGTCGCAGGTCATGAATAATTCATCACCTGCGACGCCAAAGCAGTAGGGAGACCTCCCGTTCAGCCACGAAGCTCGGCCTGATG
>DASRPD010000072.1:0-27389 GCA_035646535.1 Acidimicrobiia bacterium | reverse complement strand
GCGATGGTCGGATCGATCCGATCGCGCCGGCCCACGAGACCGACGGCCGATCCGATGCCCACACCCAGCGCAACCACGAACGCGAAGTACGCGCCCGCACCGATGTCGTGGAACGGCACGAGGCGAGCCAGGAACACCGCGACCACGAGACCGAGGATCGCGCGTGCCGCCACGACCAGGGCGCGTCGCCCGCGCGACTGCGAGCGGGCAAGGACGATGACTGCGGCTGCCGCCAGGAGAATCTCGGCCGCGACGAAGCCCAGCGCCAGCGGATCGCGGATCTCGGCCCGAAAGCGCGCCGCTCGGTCACTGTCGACCAGCGTTGCTCGCCGTTGGGTCAGCGTGCCGCCACCCGATTGGGCCACCGGGCGACCGCGCATCGAATCGGGTCGCTCGATCCCGACGACATCGAGCACGCTCGGCGCCAGATCCATGAGTTGCACGTAGCCGGACCGTTGCGTGGTGGGAGACCGCAGCAACCCACCGGTGAAGCCGGGAGCGTGGAGCGCCACCACGGTGAGGGCGCGACGGTCTCGGGGCGACGGTGCCGGCCCCATCACGAGCACGGCATCACGCTCCAGGTCGACCTGCTCCATCAGCAAGCCGACGAGGTCGTCCGTCCACCCCAGCGCGTCGGCGCGCAGACTCATCCGAGCATCCGGTGTCTGGCCCGCCGCATACGCGTCGGCGCGCACGATGTCCGATCCCTCCACGAGCACGACCGAGCCATCCGTGAAGACGTCCGAGAACGCACGCCGGACGGCTTCGGGGGCGAGTCGAGCGCCGAACGGCGCGTTGGGGTCGCGACGCAGCAGAGCCGGGTCGACGCGCCCGGCGCCGACCACACCGCGGGGGTCCATGAGCGCGGCGGCGGCCTCGCGGTGGTACGGCGACGTCACGATCGGCTCGATCATCTCGGCAGTGTCCAGGTCGGCGTTCGCGATCACGGCGCCCCTGAAACCACCGGCGTCGAGCGCGGCACCGAGCACCCCGACATCGGCCTCCCACAGGCTCGTCGCGTTCGCCGATCGGATCGCCTCGATCCCCAGGTGGACGATTCCCTGCGAGACCGAGTCGTCGGTCCGGCGCCGGAATGCCTCGCCTGCTGTACCGGCGCCGAAGGGCTCGTCGACCCCGAAGGCCTCGCCGGCGTCCAGCGTGGCCGGCCCGACCGCCTTGTCCCCGGCCCCGAACGTCACGTAGCCACCGGCGAGGTCCGTACGCAGCGTTGGTGCCCGAGTCGAGAGGTTGGCCAGGGCGCTCACGCGGAACAGCCCCGCGAGGTTCGGCGTGCGGTCCGCGTCGACATCGCGCCAGCCGACGCCCGGCAACGAGATCACGAGGACCCGGCGCACTCCCGGCCCCGCCCTGTCAGCAGCACCCGCGGGCGGCGCCGCTCGCGGCACTCTCGACACCGCCGATGCGGGCTCCGCCGCAGCGAGCAGGCCCACGACCGCGAGCAAGCAGGCCCCGATCACCGGGCCGGCAGTCTTCCGAACCAAGTTGCGCGCGAGGGACCGGAACCGCTCGACGATCGCGACTCCGGTCGTCAATCCACAATCTCCCGCGAGCCGGACTTCCGGGAGCGGGCGCCCCCATGATGGTGGGTCGAGGCTAGTGGGCCGGCCGTGGCGTTCCGTGCCGGCGAGGGGTCACCGACGCAGCGGCGCGCTCGCGAGCTCGCGCATCCCGGCGTCGAAGTCCACCTCGGCGACGAACCCGAGCCGGTCGCGCGCCCGCTCGGCTGACGCGAAGACGTGGCGGACATCACCGGCGCGCCACCCGCCGACCACCGCGGGCGACGGTGCACGCTCACCGAACGCTCGACTGAGCGCGACGGCTGCATCGAGGATCGTGTGCGGCGCACCGCTGGCGATGTTCAGGGCACCGGCAACGGGCTCCGGCCTCGTGAGCGCGAGCACGTTCGCTCGGGCCACGTCGCGAACGTGGACGAAGTCGCGGATCTGGCCGCCATCCTCGAACACGCGCGGCGCTTCGCCCCGCTCGAGTCCGCTGCGAAAGAGGCTCGCCACACCGGCGTACGGCGTGTCGCGCGGCATCCTCGGCCCGTACACGTTGTGGTAGCGGAGCATCGTGGCGACCACACCGGAGTGTTCGATCACGAACGCGCCGCACAGGTGCTCTTGGTGCAGCTTCGTTGCCGCGTACACGTTCCGCGGGTCCACCGAGGCGTCCTCGGGGACCGCCTCCGGGACGAGATCCCGCCCGCACTCCGGGCAGCCGGCCTCGTAGTGGCCCTGTTCGAGCGCGGCCGTATCTCGGGGTCCAGGCCGCACGAGGCCGTGCTCCGCGCACCGGTAGCGACCCTCGCCGTATACGACCATGCTGCTCGCGAGCACGAGTCGTCCGGCAAAGCCCTGTTCGTGCAGCGCCTGGAGGAGGACGGCGGTACCGAGGTCGTTGTGGGTCACATAGTCGGTGACGTCGCCGAAGTCGACGCCGAGGCCGACCATCGCGGCCTGATGGCAGATCGCGTCGCAACCGGCGACCGCGCGGCGCAGCGCGATGCGGTCGCCGACGTCGTGCCACCGATACTCGGCCCGCTGGTCGAGGTCTGTCGGCTCGCCGCGGTGCGCTGCGGGATGAAGCACATCGACGACGACGACTTCGTGACCGGCGCCGAGCAGCGCCTCAGTGATGTGACTGCCGATGAAACCGGCGCCGCCGGTGACGAGAACCCTCACTCGGCGCGTTCGCAGGGCAGCCGCAGGGTGAACCGGGCGCCACCACTCTCATTGCACACGGTGATCTCGCCTTGGTGCGCGTCCGCGAACCCTTTCGCGATCGCGAGACCGAGACCGGCGCCCGAGCCCGGCGTACGCGCGTGATCCACCTGGAACGCGACGTCAAAGATGCGGTCGAGGTCGTCCTCGGGCACCCCACCGCCACTGTCGTGCACCGAGACGTAAACGGATTCGGGCGCGTCGTCGTCGATCCCGGCTTCGACGAGGATCGAGCCATCGCTCGGCGTGTGGCGGATGGCGTTCTCCAACAGGTTGCGCAGCACCCGCAGTACCTCCGGGGCTGACGCGTCGAGCTCGGGCGGCGGACCGACCACCCGCCCTTCGAGCTTCACTCCCTTGGCCGCCGCGACGGGCGCCGAGCTCGCCAACGCATCCGACACCAGGTCGCTCAACGAGACCCGGGCGAACCGGAGGTGCAGCGCGCCGGCCTGGGTGCGGCTCAACTCGAAGAGGTCGTCGACGAGAGCGGCGAGGTGATCGGCCTCTTCCCGCAGGGTCCGGTGGTAGCGAGCGACGGTGGCCGGATCGTCGACGACACCGTCCTCCAATGCTTCCACGATGGCGCGGATGCCGGAGAGCGGCGTGCGCAGATCGTGTGATACCCATGCCACGAGCTCACGCCGCGACGCCTCGAGGGTCCGCTCGGCGCGGCGCGCCGCTTCGAGACGGATCTCCATCTCCGCGAGCTCCTCGCCCAGGCGCGCCAGCTCCCGGGGAGCGTCGACCACCCGGACCGGACCGACTGGGTTCTCGCCGCCGATCCGCCGCGCGGTCTCGACGAGATCACTGCTCGCCGCGCCGATTCGGGCACCGAGGAGCAGGGATGTGATCACGCCCGCGGTTCCCGAAGCGACGAGCACAACGGACAGCGCGGCGAGATCGTGCTCGGAGATGAACATCGCCTGGGCGGCGGCCAAGGCGCCGAGCATCAGCGATCCGGTCGTCGTCAGCGCGAGTGCCGCACACTGCACACCCAGCGGCCGAGTGCGCAGGGCACGCAGCACCAGCAGGCCGACCGGAATGCCGATCAGCGCGATCCCGGCGGCAATGCCGATCAGCTCGAAGGCATCTGCCGCCGACATCGAGGTCGCGAGCGCCGTCATCACACACAGCGCGAGTCCTCCGAGGCCGGCCGAGAGCACTGGAACCCACCGACGGGGGGTCGGGCTCACGGGTCCCACCGGTACCCGACGCCCCAGACGGTCGAGAGATGCCGGGGCGAGGCAGGGTCGTCCTCGAGCTTCTCGCGCAGGCGGCGCACGTGCACCGTCACCGTGGCGGTGTCGCCGTAGGTATAACCCCAGACTCGCTCCAGCAGCTCCTCCCGACGAAACGCACGCCGCGGACGCGCCGCCAGGAACACGACGAGGTCGAACTCGCGGGCCGTGAGCGCCACGGGAACGCCTCCCTTGCGCACGTCGTGGGCCGCGACCTGGATGCACAGATCCCCGGCCTCGATCTCGTCGGGCAGCTCCTCACTCGGCGACACCGTTCCCGCGGCTCGACGCAAGACCGCCTTCACGCGAGCGGTGAGCTCACGCGGCGAGAACGGCTTGGCGATGTAGTCGTCCGCGCCGAGCTCCAGACCCATCACGCGGTCGTCTTCGTCGCCTCGGGCGGTGAGCATGATCACCGGCACCGGCGCGTCCTCCCGCAGGCGCCGGCAGACCTCGAGACCGTCGATCCCGGGCAACATGAGGTCGAGGACCACGAGGTCCGGCCATTGTCGGGCCGCGTGGTCGAGCGCGGCCTGGCCGTCACCGACCGCGTCCACCGTGAGACCCTCGCGCTCGAGGTAGCGCACAACGACCTCACTCACTGTCGGATCATCCTCGACGACGAGCACGTGCGGTGGCGTGACGGTCACCATGGCGACCGTATCGCCATTTCGATAGCCAATCCGGTCGCGACCTGGAGCGCGAGCCACGCGCGGCGCGCAGGGAGCCGAGCGAGCGAACGAGCACCGAGCGCGGCGGTCGCGAGCAGCACCCAACCAACGAACGGCAGCCAGATCCGCTCGACCTCGGCCTTCGACATGCCGCTGATATCGGCCAAGACCATGACCAACAACCCACCGCCGGCGAGCAGCCAGACCCGACGGTCGCGCAGCCACGCGAGCGCGACCGCGACCGCCGGACCGAGCGCGAGCGCGAACGCACCGACGTTACCGACCACGAAGTACTCGTACGGCCGGCGGCCGGCGACACCGGCGTAGTACCGCTCGTGCGTGGCGAGAAGACCCGAGAACCACCAGAACCCGGCGGCAAGGAACGCGAGGAAGACGGGTGCCGCACCCAGCGCGGCGAGCACGAGCGGGCGAAACCGGCGCCGAGCGACCGCGACGACGAGCGGGATGACCGCGACGAGGACCAACCCGTAGGACAAGAACGCGGTGACGCCGAACAGGAATCCACCGGCCACCGCCATGACATCGCTCCGCCGGCCGTCGTGGCTCGTCGCCAGGATCACGAGCGTCGCCGCCCACGCCGACACGCCCGCGAAGAGCGCATCGCCCGAGGACCACCAGATCGCGGCCGGCGCCACGGCCAAGAAGGGTGCGGCACGGCGCGCCTGTACCTCGTCGGCGAGATCCCGTAGGGCCACGAGGACCGCGGCGGTGGACGCGGCGCCACCGGCCATCACGAGCACGGCGTTCCACGCGACGCCACCGAATCCAACCCGGGCCATGGCCCACAGGACGAGGACCATGCCGGGCGGATGACCCTGGGTGTGAATGTTGTACTCGGCGAGTCGATCGGTGAACTGACTCAGGAAGGTGAAGGGGTCCCCGACCCGACCTACCGTCCGGATGTACTGCCCACCGAGCAGCGGATCGGTGATTCCACCCCAGCCGCGCAGCACCGCGAGCGCCAACGCGAACGCCACGGAGAACGTGCCGACCAACAGCAACAGCTGCCCCCAGCGCAGTCGCATGGCCGCAGTCGGGAGCACGACGATCGCCGCCAGTCCCACCGCGATGGTGGGGATCATTCCCGCGTCGATGTGCGCGCGATACGCCCCGGTGAGCGGCGGTGCGTTGAGCCGCAGGGTGTCGCCGACCGCCACGACGTGGTCACCCCACACCTTGGTGATCGCGATGATCGCGAACCAGACGGCGAGCGCGAGCACCGCGAGCCACCAGTGGCCGCGGTCCCGGTGGCGCTCCTCGAGAGCGGGCGCGCCACCTGCTCCGGACACGTCGACCGTCGAGCGGATGGCACCGTGAGCGCGCTGGGCGACGTCCGTCACGACCTGAGACTACAAACGCCGGGTCGGCGCACCCCGGCCCACCGGGTGAGTTTCGCGAATCGTAAGCGCCTGCACCACCGATCCCCGACGCGCCGCAGGTACGTTCGCCGACGTGATCGACCTCGTCCTGCCGGTGCTCGACGAAGCTGGGGCCATACCCGGTGTGTTGGCATCGCTTCCTGACGGCTTCCACCCAATCGTGGTCGACAACGGATCGACCGACGGCTCCGCCGATGTCGCTCGAGCCGGCGGCGCCACCGTTGTCACCGAGCCCCTGCGGGGTTTCGGCGCGGCGTGCTGGGCAGGCTTGACGGCCGCACGCACCGACGTCGTCTGCTTCATGGACTGTGACGGATCGTTCTCCGGACGAGACCTCTCCCACGTCGTTGCCCCCGTGGTCGACAACTCCGCCGACCTCGTCCTCGGCGCACGTACGAACGCGCGTGGCTGGCCGCTCCACGCCCGGCTCGCCAACCGGGCGCTTGCGTGGGAGATCCGGCGTCGCGCCGGCGTGCGTCTGCGCGACCTCGGACCGATGCGCGCGGCAAGACGTGACGCGCTGGTAGGACTGGGCCTACGTGACCGACGTTTCGGCTGGCCGCTCGAGATGGTGCTCGCCGCTGCGGCCGGCGGCTGGCGGATCACCGAGGTGCCGGTGTCCTACACCGAGCGCGTCGGGCGCTCCAAGGTCACCGGAACCGTGCGGGGCACCGCACGCGCCGTGCGGGACATGGGTCGACTGCTGCGATGAGCACCGTGCACGACACGATCACGCTCGTCGTGATGGCCAAGGCGCCGATCCCGGGCCGAGTCAAGACCCGCCTGTGCCCTCCGTGCACTGCAGAAGAGGCCGCGAGCCTCGCGGCCGCTGCGCTCGTTGACACCTGCGCCGCGGTCGCGGCAACACCGGCACGTCGTCGACTGGTCGCCCTCGACGGGCGCTCCGGGTCATGGCTACCGACACACTTCGACGTCGTACCGCAACCCGATGCCACCTTGGACGTCCGACTCGCGGCCGCGATCGACGAGGCCGGCGGCCCGGCGTTGCTCGTCGGCATGGACACACCGCAGATGACGGCCCGACTCCTCACCGATGCGATGGCCACGCTGGATGCCCCGGGCACCGACGCGGTGCTGGGTATGGCTCTCGACGGCGGTTGGTGGGCGATCGGGCTCCGACGACCCGACCCCGAGGTGTTCCTGGGCGTGCCCATGAGCACGGACCGTACCGGCGCCCTCCAGTGGGACCGCCTCGTCGCTCGGGGCCACCGGCCGCGGCGGCTCACCGAGCTTCGCGACGTCGATGAGTACCGCGACGCCGCGTCGGTCGCCGCCGCGGCTCCCACGACGTCGTTCGCCCGCCGCTTCGTCGAGATCGACGCCGGTGACCACCTCGCCGAGGTTCAACCGTGACGGTCACCGAAGCCCGAGGGACGGGCGGGACCCCCGGGGGGCCTCCCGCAGGCGAAGGCGTGTGTTTGCGCCGACGCGACGGGGTCGTGCTCGACCTCCCGACCACTCGCTGGCTCGCGGCACCGTCTGCGGTCGACCTACGGGTCCTCGTGCGCGTTGCCGGCCCCGTGCTCGACGTCGGTTGCGGGCCCGGACGCCACGTCTTGAGCCTCGCCGCGGCCGGTGTCGTGACCCTCGGGATCGACATCTCCCCTCCGGCGCTGCGCGTCGCGCACGCCCAGGGCGCGCCGGTGCTGCATCGCTCGGTGTTCGAGCGCGTCCCCGGAGCGGGCCGCTGGGGCACCGCCCTGCTCCTCGACGGCAACGTGGGGATCGGCGGCTGCCCGCTGACCTTGCTCCGCCGGGCGAGCTCGCTGCTCCGAGGCGACGGCCGCCTCCTCGTCGAGCTCGACGCCGCCGACGGACGGGCCTCGGTCGAGCAGGTGCGGTTCGAGACCGCCGAGCACGCCGGTCCGTGGTTCGCGTGGACCCATGTCGGCCCGGGGGAGCTGGAGGTGCACGCCGCCGACGCGGGCCTCGCGGTCGTCGAGCTCTGGCGCGACGGTGACCGGACGTTCGCGCAGCTCCGGCGATGAGGTTCGCGGCGATCACCGAGCACAAGCCGCTTCGGGCCGACAGCTTCCCGAGCCGCCTCCACCACGAGCGGCTGGCCGCGATCCTCGGTTGCGCGTTGGGAGCGGCGTTCGTCGTCTGCTTCGCGACTGGTCTCTACTCGCACCTCGCCCAGGACCCGACGAGCTGGTTTCGCCTTCCGTCGCGCCCCGCCGGGCTGTATCGGGTCACCCAGGGGCTGCACGTCGCCACGGGCATCGTCGCGATTCCACTGTTGCTCGCGAAGTTGTGGGTCGTCTACCCGAAGCTGTTCGCCTGGCCACCGTTCACGAGCGTCGCGCAGCTCATCGAGCGGGTGAGCCTGCTGCCGCTCGTCGGCGGTGGGTTGTTCATGCTCTTCAGTGGTCTCGCGAACATCAACCTCTGGTACCCGTGGCCGTTCAACTTCCGTGCCGCGCACTACTGGATCGCGTGGATCACCATCGGGGCCCTCGTCGTACACGTGGGTGCCAAGTGGACCACGACCCGTCACGCGTTCGCCCGCCGTTCGGTCCCACCGCGCCCCGCGACCCGAACTGACGGGACCGACGAAGGTGACGCGGCGGACGCGGCCGCGGAGAAGCTTGCCCGGACCGACCGACGGCAGTTCCTCGCGACGGTGTTCGGCACAAGCGGTCTGCTCACGCTGGTGACCGTCGGCCAGACG
Source organism: Acidimicrobiia bacterium (assembly GCA_035646535.1). GTDB lineage: Bacteria > Actinomycetota > Acidimicrobiia > IMCC26256 > JANYLB01 > DASRPD01. Next base: position 18,644 of record DASRPD010000072.1, on the reverse strand, counting down.
TTCGCCCCGTTGCAACGGCTCGCCCTCCTCGCACCTCGACGACCGAACGACGGGCCCCAAGGTTTCCCGGTCAACCGAACCGCACGAACCGCCGGGGTCACCGACTCGGCTCGGGCTGAGGACTTCCGCCTCACCGTGACGGGCAGGGTGAGCACCGAGCTCGACCTGTCGCTGGCAGAGGTGCGCGCGCTGCCGCAGCACTCCGCGGTGCTTCCGATCGCGTGCGTGGAGGGTTGGAGCACCTCCCAGTCCTGGGCCGGCGTGCGGGTACGCGACCTGCTCGAACGGGCCGGCGCCGACCCGGGCGCCTCGGTGCGGGTCGATTCGCTCCAGCAACGGCGGAGCTACCGCAGCTCCCAGCTCAACCCGTGGCAGGCCCACGACCCGGACACACTGCTGGCATTGCTGGTCGGCGGCGAGCCGCTCGACTCGGACCACGGGTACCCGCTGCGGCTGATCGGACCCAACCGCCCGGGCGTGATGCAGACCAAGTGGGTCACCCGACTGGTGGTGCGATGAGCCCGCACGATGAGCCCACCCGCGACACGCCTGCCGGTGATGAGCCGGCGGGCGATGACCTTCCGCCCGAGGAGCCGGGCGGCGCGGTCTTCTGGATCGGGGCGGCCGTCGGCATCGCGATCATGGGTTCCGGTATCCGTGGCGTACTCGGTCAGTCACGGGGCACTCGGCCCTTCGACCTCGCGACCTGGGTCGTCGGCGCCGACCTCCTGGCTGACTTGGTGATCGCACCGCTCGTCGTGCTCGTGGGGGTCGTGATCGTCGCCGCGGTCGGTGCGCGGTGGCGCCCGCCGCTCCGAGCCGGGCTCATGGCCTCGGCGATCGTGCTCGCCGTCGGCTGGGCGCCGCTGCGTGGCTACGGGCGGGCCACCGCGCCCGACAACCCGACGGTCCAACCGCTCGACTACGCGACCGCGATCACGAGTGTGTTGGCCGCGATCTGGCTGATGGTCGGTGTCTGGGTCGTGATCGTGGCCTGGCGCCACGCGTCGCGCCGGACCCCGAACCGCTGACCCGGCCGGCGCGGATCGAACCGGCCCCAGCCACAGGGTCTCGCGCAGCAACCATTCGGCGCCGACCATCCGTCACGACGCGATCCTCACCGACCACAATGACCGTCATGTCTGACGTCGACACCGATACGGACAGCGCGCCCACACGATCACCACGCGCCCAACGCCTCGACCGCCGCTTCGAGTTCTGGGAGGCCGTGATCCTCGCGATCGCGACGGTCCTCACCGCGTGGTCCGCGTTCCAGTCCACGAAGTGGTCCGGGCACCAGGCCAACAGCTACAGCGAGGCCGCGGCCAAGCGCACCGAAGCTTCGATCGCCGCGACCGAGGCAGGCGCGCTCACCGTCATCGACGTCCAGGTGTACCTCCAGTGGCTCGCGGCCATCAACGCCGAAGAGCTGGCCGCGGGGAGCGGCGGGCTCGAGGACGACGGTGAGTACACGCCCGACCCGACAACGCTCTCGGGATTTCTCTTCGAACGGTTCCGCGACGAGTTCCGACCCGCGCTGGAGGCCTGGCTCGACCAGGACCCGCTCGAGAATCCCGACGCCGCGGACACGCCGTTCGCGCTCCCCGAGTACACCTTGGAGCCGGCCGAACGCTCCGAGGATCTCAGCCGCACCGCGGATCAGAGCTCGGCCACGGCTCGCTCGGCCAACCAACGGAGCGACAACTACGTCCTCGTCACGGTGCTCTTCGCCTCCGTGCTGTTCTTCGCGGGAATGAGCTCGAAGATGGACACCCTGCGGGCTCGAGTGCTCCTGATCAGCCTGGCCCTGACGGTGATGGGGACAGGCGTCGTCTTCCTCATCATCTTCCCCAAGCTCGTGTGACCGGAGCGGGAATCACCATGACCGTTGACGGTCGTGAACAGGCACGACCCGACACGGTGTTCTCCCCCGACCAGCAACCGCCGACTCCTCCACCCGACTCCTATGGCGGCCGGGGCGACGCGGTCAGGGCGCGGCTGCGTCCGGGGTGTGGAAGCCGGTCGGGTGGTGGGTCCCCAGGCACATGTTCTCGTGCATGCCGTAACCGACCTGGCCCGTCTCGAGGTCGAAGCGGCACAGCGTCTCGCAGAGATCCGCGATGTCGCGCCGCTCCGCTGGCGAACCGATGTCGTGGACGAGACCCTGGACCTCGAGCGGGCCCCGGTAGGCGCCGTGGCCCCACTCCTCGTCGTAGAAGTAGCCGGAGCCGGCCTTGAGGAAGACAGTTCGCAGCGGCGTGTTCGTGATGCTGGGCCCATCCGAGAACGTGACTTCGGCGCGGGCCATCTCCCGGGTGCCGGGGATGTAGTCGATGGCGACCTCGGGGCGGCCGAGCTGATCCTCGGGCCGGTCGTCACCGACGTTGTAGATCCGCACGGCTTCCTCGACCATCCGGTTCCCGTCCGCGTCCTCGTCGATCGACACCTTGATCATGTGGTCGTCGAACTGCATGGGCATCCAGTTGTGGAAGAACCCGAACTCTCCGCTCAGGTACGGCTTGATGCCGATGCCCGGTGCTTCCGGCTCGCCGACGGGGCGGACCCCCCACGAGTGATCGCGGGCGCCGTGCCAACGGTCGGGGGTGACGTCGTAGTGCTGGCTCGCGACCTCGAGCGTGCCTTCCCAGCACCCGACCTGCGCGTACCGAGACGTGTGCATCGTGACCCGAGCGCCACGGCGCGAGAAGGTGACCGGCTCCTCGAGCGCGGGCGTCGCCCCGCGCCACACCAGGTCGAACGCGAGGCCCCACTCGTTGGGCTCACAGGTGAGCCGCAACGTCTTGAGACCCTCGATCACCTCGACGGTGAACGGGCCCACGCTCGTGTCGAGGCGGTCGCCCCCCAACTCGCGCGACGCCCGCACCGTGTACTGACGATCACCGTGGGAGATCGTCACGAACCCGTCGATGACCTCGAGGTTCGGGTACTGACCCATCCCGGTGACGAGGAAGATCTCATCGGACGACGCGTGGAGGTTGAAGTAGTACCGGTCGTAGAAATTGCGGTCTGACGTGGCGACATGATCGAAGGTCTCGGGAGTCTGATGGGCGAGGAACTCGTCCATCGGGCTGATCGGCATCGGGCACGTCCTCTCAGAGCTTCGGCCTATGGCGCCGCGGGTCGGTCACCGGCCATGGTCGAAGCCGGCGCGCGTCCGGCAGGCTGACTCGGAGCGGGCCGTTGCTGCAACTTCGGGATCGCCCGACGCGCCGGCGTCCCGGGCTTGACGGTGAGCGACGCGCCGTAATGGCGGATCGGGAGGGGATCGCCGTCGGTGAGCGCGTACGTGACCCGCTCATGGTTGATGTCGACGGTGAGGCAATGGCCCCGGTACCCGAGCCGGAAGCGGAGCCGCGTGAGTCGCTGAGAAAGGCGCGGCGCGAAGCTGAGCTGACCGTCGTGGTCACGCATCCCGCCGAATCCGCACACCGCTGCGATCCACGAGCCGGCCAACGACGCGATGTGTACCCCGTCCCGAGTGTTGTGCTCGAGGTCGTCGAGATCGAGCAGCGCTGCCTCCGCGAAGTAGTCGTGCGCGAGCTCGAGGTACCCGACCTCGGCCGCGATCACGGATTGGGTGCACGCCGACAACGACGAGTCGCGGACGGTGAGCTGCTCGTAGTAGTCGAAGTTGCGCGCTTTTTCCTCCTCCGTGAACGCGTCACCACGGAGATGCATCGCCAGCACGAGATCGGCCTGCTTGACGACCTGCTTCCGGTAGAGATCGAAATACGGGAAATGGAGCAGGAGTGGGTACTGCTCGGGTGCGGTGTGATCGAAGTCCCAACGTTGGTGATCGGTGTAGCGCTCGGACTGACAGTGCACCCCGAGCGCGTCGTCGTAGGGGAGGACCATCGCGTCGGCGGCGTCCCGCCAGCCGGCGGACTCTTCGCGATCCACGCCGAGCTTGCGCGATCTCTCCGAGTGCTTCTCGACGACCGCCGCGGCGGCGCGGAGATTCCGTTGCGCCATGAGGTTGGTGTACACGTTGTTGTCGGCAATGGCGCTGTACTCGTCGGGACCGGTGACGCCATCGATGCGGAATGCGCCGCGCGCGTCGTGGTGGCCGAGTGATCGCCAGAGCCGAGCGGTCGCCACCAGGAGCTCGAGACCCACGCCGCATTCGAAATCCTCATCGCCGGTCGCATTGACGTAGCGCACCGTGGCATCGGCGATATCGGCGTTGATGTGGAACGCAGCCGTGCCGGCGGGCCAATAGCTGGAGCATTCCTCACCGTGGATCGTCCGCCAGGGAAACGTTGCGCCCTCGAGCCCGAGCAGCGCCGCTCGCTCCCGGGCGAGATCGAGCGTGCGTGAGCGCCACCGGAGCGCGTGCTTCGCGGCGGCCGGCGCCGTGTACGTGAGGGCCGGAAGCACGAAGATCTCCGAGTCCCAGAATGTGTGGCCGTCGTAACCGGGGCCGGTGAGACCCTTGGCCGGAATCGCTCGCCCTTCGGCGCGCGCCGCGGCTTGCAGCGTGTGGAACAGGCCGAATCGGACTGCCTGTTGGAGCTGCTCGTCGCCTTCGATCTCGACGTCGGCGCCGGCCCAGAAGTCGTCGAGGTATTCCTGCTGGTCAGCCACGAGTCCACCCCAGCCTCGGTGCATGGCTTCGGTGAGCGCGGCGTCGACCTGGTCGGCGACGGCCGGCACCGAGCGCTCGCTCGACCATCCGTAGGCGAGGAACTTCACCAGCTCGAGGTGCTCACCGGGTTCGAGGGTCGCAGCCGCGGTGACGCGAGCCAGATCCGGGTCGACCTCGGCGTCGCGAATCCGGGTACCGGATGGCCCATCGATGACGTGATCCATCGCGCACGCGGTTCGCCGCTTGCTTGCCCGGGTCGAATGCACGAGCAGCGCCCTCGTGCCGTGACCTTCGAAGCGCTCGGATTGCAGGACCGATTCCAGCGCAGCCGCGACCCGAGGATCGTTCGACGCAGCCGGCAGCGGCTCGTTGGCCACGAGCTCGGACTGCACCACCACGTTGGTCGCGTCGCCCAGCGGTTCGACCCGATACGAGATCGCCGCGGTGGCACGTTGCGCGAACGAGACCAGCCGGACCGACGTCACCCGGACCGCGACGCCCGTCGGTGACTCCCACTCGAGGACCCGCCGGAGCACGCCCGCACGCAGGTCGAGCACGCGTTCGTGGGAGCGAATGACGCCGTAGCGGATGTCGAGGGGCTCGTCGTCGACGAGGAGGCGAATGATCTTTCCGTCGGTCACGTTGACGACGCTCTGGCCGGCCTCGGGGTAGCCGAAGCCGGCTTCGGCGTACGGAAGTGGCCGGCTCTCGAAGAACCCGTTCAGGTACGTGCCGGGCAGACCGTTCGGCTCGGCCTCGTCGAGGTTGGCGCGCATCCCGATATGGCCGTTGGACAGGGCGAACACCGACTCCGTCTGGGCGAGGCGATCCAGCACGAGACTCGTCTCACGAATGGCCCAGGGCTCGACGACGAAGGCCTGTCCCGGAATCATGCGTCCTCCAACAGCTCGGCGAGATCTTGCACGACGACGGTGGCGCCATGGTCCGAGAGCGCGTCGGCCTGGCCGACCCGGTCGACACCGACCACCGCCGCGAACCCGCCGGCTCGGCCCGATTCCACTCCTGCCAGCGCGTCTTCGAAGACCGCGGCCTCGGCGGGTGAGACTCCGAGGAGCTTCGCGGCCGCGAGGTAGGTGTCCGGCGCGGGTTTGCCGGCCAGGTGATCCTGTTCGGCGATCACTCCGTCGATACGGCCGTCAAAGAGATCGTCGATGCCCGCCGCGACCAGCACCTCGTGGCAGTTCTTGCTGGACGAGACGACGGCACGAGGGATCCCGGCGTCGCGCACCGCGTGGACGTAGCGGACCGAACCGTCGTAGGGCTCGACGCCGTGCTCGTGCATGAGGCGCAACACGATGTCGTTCTTGCGCGCGCCGAGACCGGTCACGGTGTCGGCGTCGGGTGGATCGTCGGGTGTGCCGGCCGGCAGGTCGATACCCCGCGACGCGAGGAAGGAACGCACGCCGTCCTGACGGGGCTTGCCGTCGACGTAGCTGTCGTAGTCGGCGTGGGCGTCGAAGGGGACGAACGTCTCGCCCCGCGGCGTCGCCCGAGCCTCGAGATAGGCGTCGAACATCTGCTTCCACGCCTTCGCGTGGACCGCCGCAGTCTTGGTGAGGACACCGTCGAGATCGAACAGACAGGCGCGCACCTTGGTGGGGAGTCCGAGCACGGATCGGCCTTTCATCGTCGGGACCGGCTCGGGAGCGCGCCGGTCCGCCCGATTCTCGCGCTCACCACGCCGGTCGAATGACAACCCCCGCGTGGGGTGGCAGTCGTTCATGGCGGGCGGCCAAGGCGAAGTGGGGGCAAACAGTCGTTCAGGACGGGCTCGCGATCGCCGATGAGTGCGGTATGGAAGACAAGAAGAACCGGCCGGGCTTCTGGGCGCGCCATGAGCGTGCGGTCCAGGTGGTCGCGGCCGCCGCGGTTCTGTGGGGGATCGTCTACATCACGTGGCGCATCGGCTGGACGTGGCGCGGTGCGAACCCCTTCACCTACGGCGTGCTCCTGGCCGCTGAGCTCTTCGCGTGGGTCAGCATCACGCTGTACACCGTCATGGGATGGAGGGTCGGCCTGGCCGTCCGACCCCAGCGCGGCCAGGAGCACGCCGTCGACGTGTACGTGTGCACGTATGACGAGCCCAAGGCCGTGCTCCACGCGACGCTCGCGGGTTGCCGCGCGATCCGCTACCCGCATACGACCTGGTTGCTCGACGACGGTCGGCGACCGGAGATGGAACAACTGGCCCACGAGATGGGTGCGCGTTATCTCACCCGCCCGGACAACAAGAACGCCAAGGCCGGCAACATCAACCATGCTCTCCCCAAGACGCACGGTGACCTCGTGCTCATGCTCGACGCCGACCACGTGCCGATGCCTGACATCTTGGATGCGACGCTCGGCTACTTCGACGAGTCCGACGTGGTGCTCGTCCAGACGCCGCACGACTTCTACAACCGCGACTCGGTGCAGCACACCAAGTCAGCGCGCCACGAGCAGTCGCTCTTCTACACGGTGATCGCGCCCGGCAAGGATCGCTACAACTCGATGTTCTGGTGCGGATCCGCCACCATCCTGCGCCGCGAAGCGCTCCTCGATGTCGGCGGCGTGCTCACCGACACCGTCGCCGAGGACTTCCACACGACCATCGCGATGCACGCCCGCGGCGGACGCACGCGCTATCACAACGAGACCCTCGTCCAGGGGCTCGCACCGCACGACCTGGCCGGGTTCCTACTGCAACGTGACCGGTGGGCCCGGGGAAACCTCCGGGTGTTCCGCACCAAGCAGAACCCCATCACCTGTCGCGGGCTCTCGCTCGGCCAGCGCGTCAGCTACTTCGGGTCGTTGTTCAACTACTTCTCCGGCATCCAGCGGCTCCTCATGCTCGCGGTGCTCGCCACCACGCTCGTGAGCGGACAACTGCCGCTCACCACGTCGCCCCTCAGCCTGGTCGCGTTCTGGCTGCCCTGGGTCGTCCTGTCGGTCACCGCGACGCTGGCTCTCGCCCGAGGGACCCTCGGTGCGCCCGACTCCACCCAGTACGGGATGATGACCATGGAGATCTTCACGCGCGCGCTCGCCAGCCTCGTGCGCGTCGGCTCCGGCGGGTTCAAGGTCACACCCAAAGAAGGGATCGATGAGGGCGGCTGGCGGGTCCTGGCCGCTCTGCCGATCCTCACCACGGTCGGTGGCGTGCTGGCGGTTGCGATCACGCTCCGAGCCGCCACCGCGCTGTTCGGCGGCCCGCTGCCCGAGCTGGCCGGCCTCGCCCTCGTGCTGACGCTCGCCGTCGGGCTCTGGGAGCTCGGATGGGTCAGCCGCGTGCTCGGCCGCCTCGCCCGCCGCAAGCAGCTGCGCACGCAGTACCGCTTCTCCGTCGACCTCGCCGGTCTCGTCGGCGCGAATGTCGTACGCGTGGTCGATCTCTCGCCAACCGGCTTCGCGCTCGAATCGTCGGAACACTTCATGCCCGGCAGTGTCGTGTCGCTCGCGCTCCGGCTCCCCGATCCGCACGGTGTCTCCCACGACGTCGAGCTGCGCGGCAAGGTGCAAACGGCGCGCCCGATCAGCCCGGACGTCTCACGCGTCGGCTGCCGGCTCCTCCCGACTGACGCCGCGGCGTACGACGCCTTAATCGACTACTGCTACGTCGTCCAGGCCATGCACATCCTGCGGGGTGAGTTCGAACCCGAGGCCGACGTCGTCCCGGCCACCGGCCGCGCCGCCACCCAGTCTGCCGCCCAATCTGCGGTGTCGTAGCCGAACACACGCGGATGCCCGCGACGCCGGTCCCGGCAAGTCCTAGCGCGGCGAGGTCCCCGCGTTCGTCCCGCTCCCACCGAAGCGCGGCCACTCCGTGAGCGCGGCGGGCGACAGGCCGGTACGCCAGACGAACAGCTGACCGTCGCGCCGGACTGCTGCGAGCTCGGCGATGCCGTCGCCGTCCCAGTCGCCGAGGCCGGGCGTGCCGACGAGCCATCCGCCGGTGAGCTTCGGCCACCCCGGAGGTGCGACACCGCTCGCGTCCCACGCCCCGAGCGTGTAGACGCCGTTTCCGGCGATCGTCTCGTTGTTGCCGTCGCCGTCGATGTCGGCCACCGCCGGCGTGACGAAGAACGCGAGGTCCGGCGTCGTCTGGGGGAAGCCGGCGAGCGCGTTCCCATCGGATCCGCGCCAGGCCATGACATGGTCGTCGTTCGGGAGCTGGAGGTCGGTGCCGAGGATGTCGATGACCCGGGTGAGGCCTGCCGTCGGTGCGGTGATGTCAGGCGCCGCATCCCCGTCAAGCCGACCGATCGCCGCGCCGCCGAACGCAACCGCGCTGGAAGCGAGATCGGAGGAATTGGCTCCGGAACCGAACCGAGTCGCGTCCTGACCGGCCAGACCCGCGCTCCACAGGAGAGGAATGTCTCGACCGGCTGTCGCGCCGTACACGCTGTCGCCGTGCGCGTCGAGCACGTACAACGGCCCGACCGCGGCCGACGCGATGATCTCGGGACCGGGGTTCGGGTGCACATCACCGATCGCGGCTTGGATCGAGACACCATCGCCGATCGTCGGCAGTGCCTCGAGCTGCAACATGCCGAGCGCGACCGGCCAACCGGCCAGGTACGCCTGCTCATGAGGATGAGCCGGCGAGGTTTCGGGGTTCGCGGCGTTGGTGCCCTCGGGCGCGATCGCGTACAGGCGGCTGTTGCCGAGCGGGCCGGCGGCACCGAGCAGCGTGAGCACGTCCGCGCCGGAGCCGATGTTGATCGGCTCGGCGTACTCCTCCTGCGCGCCGACGACGATCTCGGCGCGCCCGTCACCGGTGATGTCGGAGATGGCCGGGGTTGCAATGAGCTCGCCGCCGTCACGTGCCCCCGAACCTGACGCGAAGGCCACCGCGTGAGACGCCGGGTCCACCGCGGTCACCGTGGCGGGATCGACGACCAGCACCGGGAAACCGGCCACCGGTGTCCCGTCGTCGTGCCACGCGTAGACGTGGCGGTCGAGCGCGGCAACCACGAGCTCGAGCCGGCCATCCCCATCGAGATCGCCCGCGGCGGGTGGCGCGGAGATGCCGCGCTTGGTCCGGTTGAAGCGGTTCTTACCGGCCGCGGCGTCGTCGACTGAGTAGGCCGGATCGACTCGTGCGGGCGAGACCGGTTGACCGTCGACAACGGTCGGCACGAACCCGGCACGCGGCGAGCCGTCGTGCTCCCACGCCCAGACGTTGCCGTCGAGGTCGGTCGTCACGATCTCGAGATCACCGTCGCCGTCGAGGTCGGCCGTGATCGGCGCACCGGACGCGACGGTGGCGCCGGGCGCCCTGATCCGATCGTGACGCGCCGTACGCGACCGGGTCGGCCAATACCTCGCCGGCTGGGTGTTCACCGGCCAGCCAGGCAGATCATGACCGTCGGTCCGGTACGCGTGGAGCGCACCGTCATCGGTCGCGACGACGAGCTCTTCGCCCGCGAGTCCGTCCAGGTTCGCGAACACCGGGCTCGCCGACGACGCGCCGGGCACCGCTGTCGGTGAGCCTCCGACGAGGTCGGGATCGTCATGGACGAAGAACTGCTTCTGGTGTTCCCCGATGAGTCCGTCGCCGCCGCCGCCGTGGCCGGTCACGACGACCCGGACCCTCACCGAGAACCGTTCCTCGTCCGGGCGGCCCGTCACCGGATCGACGGGCGGGCCAGTCGCGCCGTCGGGCAGTGCCTCGGCGACGTCGTCCAGGTCGATCTCGCCCAACACGCCGTGGCGCGGGCCGCGCCGATCGCGTTGCTCGGCCACGACATGCCACACGTCGGCACCGGGATACGAGGGCGACTGCAGGCCTGTGGTCCACTCGACCCGGTAGTCGTAGCGCTGCGCACGCCCGGCCGCGACCCGGCCACGGACGGCCAGATGACCGGTCGTCCCCATGACGTCGAACCAGTGTGGAGCCATGAGGTCGGCCTCGGGTGGGACATGGCCGGCACGCACTGCTTTCACGGCTTCGTACACGTTGGCCCGTCCGTAGCCGGAGGTGGCGTCCCACTGTCTCGTCGTCGGATAGCGGACGGTGTCGAGGAGCGCCCCCGTCGGGGTTCCGAAGTCGTTCGCCGGGTCGATCGGATTCGGCGTCGCGAAGTCGATGTCGTCGGCGGTCGCGCGCAATACCTGCATGACCTCGTTCGCGCCGAGGTCACCGCCCTGCTCGCGTGCCACGGATTCGACGAGACCGACCATGCCCGCGGCGATGCCGGTCGCCTCGGATGAGCAGGAGCCCGATGGGATCGACAAGAAGGTGTGGCCGCCGAAGTTGGTGCACCCGTTGAGCGCGAGGTAACCCTGGACCCCGCCTCCCAGGAGGCCCACCTTCTCGGTGACCGAGTTCACCGCCATGGTGTGCTCGAGCGAGCTCGGCAGGTTCGGGTGCTTGGCCGCCTCGTCGGCCATCGATGCCACGACCACGACGCCACGGTTGTAGGCCGCGTCGATCGCCTGCTGCGCCTGCGGCGGGTTGCTCAGGCCGCCGAGCGCTTCCTGGACGACGTCGGCACCCGAGTCGAGTGAGAACAACACACCGGCGGCGAACCGGCCGCCGTCGGCAATGAACGAGTCACCGACCCGCACCGGGAGGAACCGGCATTGTGGACACGACCCGACGCTGCCCGTCCCGTTCGCCGCGGCCGTCGAGTCGAGGGCCTCACCGGTGCCGTGCCCGTATTCGACCGTATCGAGGGGGTTGTTGTCGCCGGTCAGGAAGTCCCAGCCGGAGATGTCGTCGACGTAGCCGTTGTGGTCGTCGTCGACGCCATTGGTGAACGCCGGATCCAGGATGAGGTCCTCGGGGTCGGCGAGCCCGTTGCCGTTGCGGTCGGCAAGGCCGGTGAAGTCGGTGACGTCGAAACGCCCGTCTCCGTTGCAGTCGCCGGTTCGATCCGCGCACGGCGGCTGGGCCTCACCCAAGTTCACGTACGCCTCGGTCGCGAGGTCGCGCATCGCGTTCGTGTCGCGCCACTTGATGCCCGAGTCCAGCACCGCGATGAGCACATCCTCGCGGCCCTGGGTGACGCCGAATGCGAGATCCAGCGCCGGGCCCTTCTGCCCGCAATGGTTGTGCGGCGAGTCGGAGAGTCCGGGCCGAGGGTCGCGACGACTGGCGACCCGGTACGAGTCACGATCGAGCTCCGATGGCAGCGACCCCGGGCTCGGCTCATCGGTCGCGTCGTACCGCCAGCCGACGCAGTTCGTCGGCTGGGGCTCTCCCCCCGGGCCGATCGGCACGCACGCGCCGAGCATGACCAAGGTGAGTGTCACTCCGCTGAGCCAACGTCCGTGTCGCACCGATGCCCCTGCCTCCCGGCGCGTCACTACAGCACCTCAGCGCGGGCGCGTCCACGCCGGGGCGCGGGTTGCACGTGCCTCGGCTCGGCGCGGCCAGGCCCGCCACCCAATCTGCCGCGTCGTAGCCGACGTGGCCTGGACCGGGCCGAGGCGCGAGAATCCCCGAGACGCCTCATGGGGAGCAGAAGCGCAGTGGACCTCACGATCGCGGCGGTGCCCGCGTACTTCGGCACGATGGGCGCCGAGTACCTCTTCCTGCGACGTCGCGCCGAGCAGCGAGGCCCGTCGGCCGCCGACTACGAGCGGCGCGACACCATCACCAGTCTCACGATGGGAGTCGGGAGCCTCCTGGCCCCGATCGCCGCGTCGAAGCTGCTCGGACCGGTCACACCAGGCCGAGGTCGCCACGCCAAGACGTTGCTCGCGGTCGCGGTGGGTACGGTGGGTGTGACGACGATCGCGGACGTCGTGGCGCGCCAGGCAGCCGCTCCCCCACTCGACGCCGACGACGGGGAGTCACCCTCCTGCGCCGAGACCCCGAACCGGCGGCGGAGGCGCCGGATTGCCCGGGTGGCGCGCCGCGTCGCCGCGGCCGGGGGCGTCGCGTCGATCGTCACCGGAGGAATCGCGATCACCACGAGGTGGGCGGCCGCGACGAAAGGTGAACGGCTCTTCCAGCACCGCCTGATCCGAGACCTGGGCACCGGGCCGTTGGCCTTCGCCGCCGCGATTGCCGGATGGGACTTCATCTACTACTGGAACCATCGGTTCATGCACGAGAGTCGGAGTCTGTGGGCGATCCACGTCGTGCATCACTCGAGCGAGCGGTACAACCTCTCCACCGCGTTGCGCCAGCCCGTCGCCGACGCGCTCGGTGTGTTCCTCCCCTACGGGCTCCTCGCGTTGTTCGGTATCCGGCCGTCGCTGATCGCGCAGGCTCGCTCCGTCAACCTGATCTACCAGTACTGGTTCCACACCGACACGATTCGTCGCCTCGGACCGTTCGAGCGGGTGTTCAACACGCCGTCGCACCACCGGGTGCACCACGGAAGCAATCAGCAGTACCTCGACCAGAACCACGGCAGCATCCTGATCGTCTGGGACCGGCTCTTCGGGACGTTCACCCCGGAGGAAGAACCCGTCGTCTACGGGCTCACGGAGAACATCGACACGTTCAACCCGGTGCGGGTCGCGTCCCACGAGCACGCCGCCATGTTGGGTGACGTCGCCCGTTCGTCGACCTGGCGCGACCGCCTCTCCTACGTCGTACGCGGGCCGGGCTGGGCCAAGGCGCGCCGAGCCGCCACATCGCCCACGACCGACGAACCCGGCACGCCGTTGCTCACCGCACGATGAGTGACGGGTGGTGACCATCGAGCTCGTCGTCACCGACCTCGATGGCACGTTGTGGTCGGGACACGAGGAGATCCACCCACGTACGAGACAGGCGTGGACGGAGCTGGAGCGCCGTGGACTCCCCGTGCTCGTGGCGACGGGTCGTCGCGTCGCGTCGACGCGACTGCCGTTGGCCGCAGTAGGGCTCGCCCCGCCCGCAGTCGTGATGAACGGCGCGCTCGCGCTCGATCTCGCGTCGGGTAGCCGGTTCCATCACCACCACTGTGACCCTGACATCGCACTGCGGATCGTGCGGGCGTTCCGAACTGCTGGCCTCGAACCGTGCGTGTACGTCGATCACCAGGATGTCGAGGTCATCGTGACCTCGCGCCCGGCCACTCATCCCGACCACCTCGCCTCGCTCGAGTCGACCGCGACCCACGACGATCTCGAACGGGTCGTCACCGAGCTGCCCGTCTTCATGTTCGGGATGATGGGCCATGCCGATGGCCTCGCGCTGCGCGAGATCGCCGAACAGGTCGGCGGGTTCGCAGAGGCCCATGTCGCGCGAGACCAGTTCGGCGGCCACTCGCTCACCGCCGGTCCGCGGGGCGTCTCGAAGTGGGTCGGCGTCGAGGCCTACTGCGCCCGCGCCGGTCTCGATCCAAGTCGCGTCCTCGCGTTGGGCGACGGCCCGAATGATGGTGAGCTCCTCGACCGCTGCGCGATCGCGGTCGTGCCCGAGGACGCCCATCCGGGAGCTCTGACCCGGGCCGATCACGTCGTTCCGCCCGCGGATACCGGGGGCTGGGCCGGCGTGCTCGACCTCGTCTGAGCTCATCCGCCCGCCGCGATGGTCCCGCTCCCTCGAGCGGCCGCGACCGGCACGGCACCGACCCGGCCGGGCTCGATTCGGGACTTCCGGCCCTACCTGCCCGTCCCGTTCGGATCCAGGATGAACAATAAAACGGCTGCTGTGGACCCATGGTCGCGAACCTGTCGCCGGTATGTTTTCTGGAGGATCTCGATGCGAGTGTTGGTGCTGGAATCAGAGCCGCGAGCAGCGGACACCGCCATCGATCAGCTTGAGGCCGCCGGTCACGATGTCGTGCGGTGCCACGAGCGCGATGGGGCCGCCTTTCCGTGCGTCGGTCTCGACCACCACGACCGGTGCCCACTCAACGGCACGCCGGTCGATGTAGCTCTGACAGTTCGCGGTGACGAACGCTGGACCACCAGCGAGCTCGAGGACGGTGTGCCGTGTGCGATTCGCTCGGGCGTCCCGCTCGTGGTCGCCGGCGAGTCCGGCGGCAGCCCGTACGCTCCGTGGACCACGGCCACCGTGCACGGTGACGATGTGGTCAGCGCGTGCGACTGGGCCGCGACCGCGCCGCTCACACGGCACTCCGATGCCGCGACCGCGTCGCTTCGAGAGACGTTGGCGCGCCACGGCGTCACGCATGCCGAAGCGGCCGGGGCGACGGTCACCCGTTCGCGCGGCCGGCTGTGTGTCCGCCTGACCATGCCCGACAGTGTGGCCGAAGACGTCGCGCAGCTCGGCGCCACCCGCGCGATGGCAGCGCTGCGCGCGATGGACCCTGATGCCGCCGGCATGGACATCACGCTGGGCGACGGAGACCAGTAGCGCCTGCGCGGTGCCGCGGGCCACTCGCACGCGGGTGAACTCGCGTCAGCGGGTGAAGGCTCGCGCTGCGCCGACAAGGCCGATCGCGATCCCGACGGCCGCGCCCTCGAGCCCGCGCACCTGCTGGGCCCGACTCATCCGCGCGTGGTTGGCGATACCGCCGACGAGGTCGGCCGCGTCGGCGCCCGCGGAGGCCAGGAACCAACCGGTGGTCGTCGGCTTTCTCCGCAGTGCCGCGCCGAGCAGGAGCGCGCCGATGAGCGCGTCGCGATACCCCATCGACCGAAGCAACAGACTCGCGGTCGGGCCGCTGTCTCCGTCGTCGCCCCAGAGCCGATTCGCCGCGGAGGGCGCGACGAGAAACGACAGCCCGGACGCGAGCCGGATCGCCCCGACCACCACCGCCAGCCCATCGATCCGCTCCGTCAGCGCCTGATCGGCCGTTTCGTCAACCATGTGAGTCCCTTCCCCTGCCTCGCGCCGGCGCCGCCTGTCGGGGCAACCAGCGCCTGGAGTGACGCGACATCCGTCGCCGGCGTCAGTGTTACCGACCGGTGAACACGGCGGTACGGCGCTCGACCATGGCCGAGATTGCCTCCGCGGCATCGGCGGAGTTGAACCGCGCGGGCACCGCCACCCCAACTGCTCGCGCCGCCGCGTCGCGCGCCCCTCGCTCGGCCGCGCGTGACGCGGCGAGCGCGGCCTGGACGGCCAGGGGCGCGTTCGCGGCGATCAGTCCGGCGACCTCTCGGGCTCGTTCGAGCTGCCGACCCACCGCCACGACCTCGGTGACGAGCCCGGCGTCGAGCGCGGTGGGCGCGTCGAACGTCTCCGCGGTGAGGAGATACCGCAGACCAACTGAACCCAGCCGCTCCCCGAGCCGCAGCGTCGCCCCGCCGAGCGGCACGATGCCGCGGGCGACCTCGAGCTGCGCGAACTGGGTGTCCGCGGCGGCGATCGTGACCTGCGAGGCGAGGATCAGCTCGATACCGAGGGTGAAGCACCGGCCGTGCACCGCGACGACGACCGGCTTGGGGCAGGGCTCGCCGAGGAAGTCCCACGGGTCGGGAAGGCCGGCCGGCAGGACGGATGCGCCCCGGCCACCGGCGACGAGCGGCGCGACCGACATGAGGTCCAGGCCCGCGCTGAAGTCGGGACCGTGGCCGAAGATGACGCCGACCCGCAGCTCGGGCTCGTCGGCCAGCTCCTGCAAGCCCCGCGCCACGCCCTGGATGATGTCGACGTCCCACGCGTTCTTCTTCTCAGGGCGATTCACCCCGATGCTCAGCACGTGACCGTCACGCCCGACCGTCACCTTCTCGTCGCTCACGTCGTGCTCCCTCCGTCTCGTGGAACTGGCTGCCGCTCGGTCGAGGGGACCCGGATGGAGTAGACCAACGTTGCGGTCGCGGTCGGCGCCCCGTCGGCGCCATGGATAGCCGCTTCACAGAACACGATGCTGCGCCCGCGCCGCACGATCCAGCCTTCGGCGATGGCGTCCTGTTCACGCACCGCTCCCACGAAGTTGATGTTCATGCTGGGCGTGAGCATGAGCGGCACCGAGTCGTACGCCGCGCCGATCGCGGGCACGATGACCGTATCGATCAAGATCGCGAGCGCGCCGCCGTGGACCACCCCCGCCGGCTGGTTCAGCTCCGCCCGGTACGGGAGGCGCATCCGCGCGTAGTCCTGGCGAATCTCCTCGACCTCGAGTCCGACCACCTGCGGGAAGTGGGTCACGTCCCAGTTCGCGAAATTGGCCCAGCGCGCGGCACGTTCGGGCGCGAGCGGTGCGAAGGACCCAGGATCGGGCGCTCGCCCGGTGCCGGCATCGCGGCGCTCCGGAATGCTCCGAGTCGCATCACGCGGTGACGTCATCTGATCTCCCTCGACTCCGCGTGGGTACGCGCCGTGAGCTGATCGCTCAGGTGGGTCGCGTCGTCGCGGGTGATCGTATCGATGACTCGCGTCGAGGTCCGACGTGATCACACGTCGCCAGGAACCGGCCGGTCGCATCGACCAGCCGTGGGGTGGGTGAATCAGCCGGAAGCCGAGGACGCCTCCGGCGCGGGAGTGCACCAGGACGCCGCCGCCGACTCGGCCGCGTGCGCGATCTGATCGGAATCGCCGGTCTTCACGTACCACTCCCAACGCGCGCCGTCGGGATCGGTCACCCACGTCTCTGTCTTGTTCGCATAGCAACAGATCGTGTCGTCGACACCGCTGGTCTCGAGGCCCGTCTCGGCGAGTCGCGCCTCGGCCGCGGCGACCTCCTCGCCGCTCTCGGTCTCGACCCCGAGGTGATTCAGCCTCGCGCCGACCGGGCCTTCGAAGAGGACGAGCTTCAGCGGCGGATCGGCGATCTCGAAGTTCGCGTAGCCGGGCTTGATCTTGGCCGGCTCCGTCGCGAACAGCTTCGAGTAGAACTCGATCGCGGTGTCGAGATCGGTGACGTCGAGGGCGAGCTGCAGTCGGGACATCGGTACCTCCGGGGGGGACGCCGGTGGCGCCCGCGGTTTGGATGGCTTCGGTCAGGCGTCTCGCATCGATAAGTATCGAAATGATAGGCATACGCTTCGACGTCTGTCAATATGTTCTTGTGGATGCCTGGGCGAACCCGACCGAACCTGCCAGGCCTATGGCGGCTGCGGCCTGCTGTCCGCCTCTCCTCGTCCGTGCGCTCGACGAGGTCGAGGCGACCGAGATCGCCACGATCCTCAAGGCGCTCGCGGATCCGGCCCGTTTGCGCCTGGTCAGCCTCGTCGCCAGCTCTCCGGCGGGCGAGGTGTGCGCGTGCGAGCTGACCGAGCCGCTCGGGCGGTCGCAGGCAACCGTGAGCCACCACCTGACCCAGCTCGTGAAGGCCGGGGTGCTCACCCGGGACCAACGCGGGAAATGGGCGTGGTTCCGTCTCCGCCCGGAGCGGTTCGAAGCCCTCCGGACCGCGCTCGCCCTTCCGGCCGAGGCCGTCGTCGCGGGTTGAGCACCTGAATCCATCCGTCACGCTTGCGTGACGGCAACGCCCCTTGACCCCACGCTTTGGCGTCGCAGGACGGGAAATAGTCCCGTCCTGCGACGCTAAAGCGAAGTGGGGTCGATCGGGAGGGACGGCCTAACCGAGGACCTCGGTAGCGACTCGGCCCAGGAGCTCGACGGAATCAGGGTTGTAGCCGTTGGCCGGCAGTGAGCAGGTGAAGCCCTCGGCGCCGCGCTCGAGCACGGCGGTGAGCTGCTCGCCCACGTCGTCGGGCCCGCCCCACACCACCATGGCGAGGATCATGTCGCGGGTGGCGTCGTCGACGGTCGTCAGGTCGATGCCCCGCTCGCCCAGGAACCTGACCATGTCCGCGTGCGCGTCGTCCTTGGTTTCGGCGATGCACACGTTGAGGTGCTGGCTCATCGTGATCTCGGACCGATCTCGTCCGAGACGCTCACAGTGGCCCGCCAGCGCGTCGAGCTTGCGGGGCAGCTCGACGCTGGGCGAGGTGAGGTTGGACTCGTCGGCGTACTGGGCCACGAGTCGGAGGGTCTTCTTCTCGCCGCTGCCGCCGATCATGACCGGGATCCGTGAGATCGGGGGTGGCTGGTTGATCGCGTCGGTGACCCGGTAGTGCTTGCCCGACAACGTCGGTCGCTCGTCGGCCAACATCGGCAGGACGATCTGCAACGCCTCCTCGAGCTTCTCGAAGCGGTCGGTGAACGTGCCGAACTCGAAGCCCAGCGACTCGTGCTCGACGTCGAACCAGCCGGCCCCGATTCCGAGTTGGGCCCGCC
>DASRPD010000071.1:0-63622 GCA_035646535.1 Acidimicrobiia bacterium | reverse complement strand
ACGCGAGCGCGCCCAGCATCACTCCAATGGTCAACCTGGAGCCGATCTTCAGCTTGGACATCATCAACCTCTGTGTGAGATCCCGAACCCCGAGATCATGTTTCCGGCGGCGTCGATCGACTCCACCTGGAGCAGGCCGGCGGGCACACCCTCGGCCGCGAACAACACGCGGCCGGCCACGGCCGGGTCGGTGAAGATCTCGACCGGGCCGGTGAAGACCACACCCTCCACGACCAGCCGGACCTGGGTCGCGCCGGTCGCGGCGACCCCGAATACCGTCGGCCCGACCCAGCCGCCTGCGGTCTCGCTCGCGTCGGCGGGCACGGAGACAACCCCGAGCACTTCCTCACCCCGCAAGAACGTGACCGACCTGTCCTCGCCCACGGCGGAGATGCGCAGATCCACTGGGGCCTCGCGCGTCTCGCCGGTGCCACCGTCGGGGGCGAGGCTCTCAGCCGCGGCGGTGTCGTCGCCCGATGGGGTCGAGGTCGCGACCGTGGCCGATTCCCCACCCCGTCGGGTCAGTACTGCGATGGTGCCGCCGAGCGCGAGCACCCCGACGACGGCAGCCGCCGCGACCCGCAGGATCGCGGTGCGGCGCCGGTCGCGTCGAGCCCCGTGGTGGCCGATGCGCGCCCACGCGTCCGGTGACGTCGCGGTCGCCGCGGCTCGGGCGTCGAGCGCTTCGCGGACGCGGGTATCGAGTGCGGGACTCATCGTTCGATCACCTCTCGGAGCGCCGCCAGCCCGCGGTGCAGGTGCGACTTCACGGTCCCCGGTCGACAGCCCATCGCCTCGGCGATCTGCGCCTCGGAGAAACCCTCGTAGTAGCGGAGCACCACGGCGGTGCGTTGGCCGTGGGGCAGGTCGTCGAGCACGTCGAGGAGCTCGCGCGCTTCGAGGCCCACGTTCTCGTCGACCGGCGCGACGACCCGCAGCCGGCGTTGCTCCCGGCGGCGGGACCGGTGCCAGGACCGGCTCGCGTTCACGACCGCGGTCCGCAGGTACGCGACGGGATCGTCGATGCGATCCCAGCGTCGCTGCATGCGGGCCAGGGAGTCTTGGACCAGATCCTCGCCCACGGCGTTCGATCCGGTGAGCAGGTGGGCCAGCCGGACCATGGCCGCGTAGCGCTCGACGAACAGCTGCTCGAGCGTCGCCGGCAGCTCGACGTCAGGCGAGGCGGCTGTGTGATCACCCGTTGCCATCGTGTTCAGCACACCTCGTAGACGCCACGGTCCGACGTTCGGTTTACCGCCAACGCCTCTCCCCCTACCCTCCCCGCTTCGGCGTCGCCCGCCGGGAATTATTCTCGTCCGGCGACGCCGAAGTGCAGTGAGGGGCGCCAAACGCGACGAGGGGCGGGGTCAGTCGGTGAGGTCGCGGATGCGCTCGATCTTCTCGGCGGCGTGGTTGACGTCGGTGCCCTGGATCTGGATGAGCTCCTCGCGCGCCGCCGCGGCCTCCGCCTCGGCGCCCGGTTCGGCGTCGGCCAGGACCGCGTCGAAACCCTCGGCGACGATGCGTTCGGCCTCGGCGACAAGTGCTCCGACCATCTCCGCCTCGGGCACGACCCGCACGACCTTGCCCTTCACGAAGAGGTGCCCCTTGCCGCGGCCCGCGGCGATGCCGATATCGGCCTCACGGGCCTCGCCCGGCCCGTTGACGACACAGCCCATCACCGCGACCTGGAGCGGGAGGTTGCGCTCGGCGAACGCGGCCTGGGCCTGCTCGGCGACCTTGATGACGTCCACCTCGGCACGCCCGCAGCTCGGACACGCGATGAGATCGAGGCCGGTCCGTTCACGCAGGCCCAACGCCTCGACCAGGGTCCGACCGGCGCGGGCTTCCTCCACCGGGTCCGCGGTGAGCGAGAACCGGATCGTGTCACCGATCCCCTCGGCGAGCAGCGTGCCGATCCCCGCGACCGACTTCACCAGCCCCGCCGGGGGCGGCCCGGCCTCGGTGACGCCCAGGTGGAGGGGATGGTCGATCGTCTCGCTCAGCAACCGGTACGCGTCGATCATGAGCGGCACGTTGGAAGCCTTCACCGAGATCTTCACGTCGTCGAAGTCGACCTCGCCGAAGAGCTCGAGCTCACGGGTCGCCGAGGCGACGAGGGCCTCGGGAGTGGCACCGCCGTAGGTGGCGGCGATGTCGGGATCCAGGCTGCCCGCGTTGACACCGATACGGATGGGCAGGCCCCGGTCCTTGGCCTCACGGGCCACGGTCTTGATGTGCGCGGCCTTGCGGATGTTGCCCGGGTTGAGGCGCAGCGCGTGCACGCCGGCCTCCATGGCCGCGAGCGCGAGCTGGTGTTGGAAGTGGATGTCGGCGACGATCGGCACGGGCGAGCGGGGCACGATCTGCGCGAGACCCTCGGCCGCGGCCTCCTCGTTGCAGGTGCAGCGGACGATGTCACACCCGGCGCCGGCCAGCGCGTAGATCTGGGCCAAGGTGCCGTCGACATCGGCGGTCTTGGTCGTGGTCATGGACTGCACCGACACCGGTGCGTCTCCGCCGACGGCAACGCTCGGCCCGGGAGGACGCCCGACGAGCACCTGGCGGGTCTTGCGGCGCTCGATCACGCGGCGAGCCTACGCCCGCGACCGTGCGGGGTTCGTCACGATCCGGTGACGATCTCCCGCAGATCCAAGAAGATCGCCGAGCCGCCGACGAAGAGCAGCACGGCAAAGACCATGACCGTGACCGGCAGCATCCGGCGGTAGTCGATCCGTACCTCTCTTCCCCGGATCCGGGATACCACGGCTTCGTAGCACGCGATCGCGGCGTGGCCCCCGTCGAAGGGCAGCAAGGGAATCAGGTTGAACAGGGCGAGGAAGAGGTTGATCGTGGCGAACAGGAACAACAGGGTCCAGACATCACCCTGCACGAGGTCGTCGCCGATGCTCACGATCCCGATCACCGAGCGTGGACGCTCGAGATTCACCCCTCGAGGGACCGAGGGCTGCGGCCCGGCGCGGGTGACGTCTCGCGCCTGGCGCTCTACCCCCGCGGGTGAGAACACCCGGTAGATGCCATTCACCGTGGCGGTCGTGCCATCCCACATGAGCACGCCCGACTCGCGCAGCGCCCCGACCGGGCCGAGTGACACGCGGGCCGTCTCCGGGGCGATGCCGATGAAGCCGCGCCCGTCATCGGTGGAACGGCGGGTCGGCGTCACCGACAGGGCGCGGCTCTGGCCGTCGCGATCGACGACGATCGAGATCTCATCACCCGCATGGCTCTCGAGGACCGCCGGGATGTCTTCCCAGTCATCGATGCGCGTGCCGTTGATGGAGACGACCCGGTCGCCGTCGCGCAGCCCTGCGGCCGCGGCGGGAAGGTCCTCGCTCACGGCTGCGATCGTGGTGGTGTTGCCGGCGGGCTCGCCCACGCGAAACAAGACGCCGAACACCAACAGGAAAGCGATGAGCAGGTTCACGCCGATTCCGGCGAGCACCGTGACGAGGCGCTTGGGAAACGACGCGGCGCGGTAGGTGCGAGCCTCGTCTTCGGGGTCGACCTCTTCGACGTTGTTCATCCCGAGGATGCGCACGTAGCCGCCGGCGGGGATCGCCTTGACGCCGTACTCGGTCTCGCCGCGGCGGAACGACCAGATCCGCGGGCCGAAACCTACGAAGAACTCGGTGACCTTCATGCCCGAGTGCTTCGCCGCGATCATGTGGCCGGCCTCGTGCAGCATCACCGTGACGATCAGCCCGATGATCAACGCGACCGTCACCGCGATGGACGGCCGGGCCAGCACGACGAACACGAGCCCGAGCGCGACCAGCACCGCCACCAGGATCGCCCGGCGGGTGTCGACCGTCTCGGTGGTCTCCAGCGGATCCTTCACGTCCCGTCCCTGTTCGCGATGGCCTTCTCCGCTCGGATCCGAGCCGTGCGGTCTGCCTCCAGAACCCCGGGGAGGTCATCGACCTTCCCGGTTCCTTCCTGGAGGGCGGCGTCGACGACCTCGGCGATCGCGGTCCAGCCGATCGTGCCGTCGAGGAACGCGGCCACCGCGACCTCGTTCGCCCCGCTCAGAATGGCCGGCGCGTTGCCCCCCGCCCGACCGGCGGCGTAGGCGATGTCCAGGCAGGGGAACGCCTCCCGATCGGGCGGCTCGAACGTGAGCCGGCTGACCTCGCCCCAGTCGATCGCACCGTAGGGGTGGACGAGCCGGTCAGGCGCGCCGAGCGCCAGGCCGATCGGCAGACGCATGTCCGGCATGGACAGCTGGGCGATGGTCGCGCCGTCGGTGAAGGTCACCATGCTGTGCACGATCGACTGCGGGTGCACCACGACGTCGATCGCGTCATAGGACACGCCGAACAGCTCGTGGGCTTCGATGACCTCGAGACCCTTGTTCATGAGCGTCGACGAGTCGACCGTGATCTTGGGGCCCATGGACCACGTCGGATGGTTGAGGGCCTCGTCGACGGTGACCGCGGCCAGCTCAGCGCGGCTCGCGCCGCGGAACGGCCCGCCGCTGGCAGTGATGACGAGCTGGGCAACCTCATCCGGACGGCCGGACCGCAAGGCCTGAAAGAGCGCGGAGTGCTCGGAATCGACCGGGACGAGTTCGCCGCCGCCCCGGGCCAGGGCGGCGGCGACGACCGGACCTCCGGCGATGAGACTCTCCTTGTTGGCCAGGGCCAACCGCTTGCCGGCTTCCAGCGCGGCCAGGGTCGCACCCAGGCCCGCGAATCCGACGACACCGTTGAGCACGACGTCGGCGTCGGCCAGTGCGGCGAGGCCGACGAGCCCGGCCGGGTCGGCGTCGGCCAGCACGGCCCGGTCGGCGGGCAGGCCGAGTTGAACTCGCTGGCGTTCCAGGAGCTCGGCGTTGCGCCCCGCAGCGAGGCCGACCACCTCGAAATGCTCGGGATCGGCCCCGATCACGTCGAGAGCCTGGGTTCCGATGGAACCCGTAGAGCCCAGGATCACGACGCGGGTCGGCACCCGTCCATGGTCGCGCACGGCGCCGGCCGCCGCGGCCGGCTCCTGTGGCTCTCAGCCGATCTTCAGATAGCGGGCCAGGTAGTAGACCGCGGGGAGGCAGAACAGGATCGCGTCGAAGCGGTCCAGGATGCCGCCGTGGCCGGGCAGCAGCGTGCCGAAGTCCTTGATCTTCAGGTCTCGCTTGATCATGGACGCGCACAGGTCTCCGAGCGGCGCCACAATCGCCACGACCAGGCCGAGCGACAAGGCGTGGCCGAGATCCGTCCACGGGCTGAAACGATTGACGATGATGCCCGCGACGACGATCGACGCGGTCATCCCTGCGGCCAGACCCTCGACCGTCTTGTTGGGTGAGATGCCGAGGGCCAGGGGTGTCTTGCCGAACTGCGAACCGATGACGTATCCGGCGACGTCGTAGGCGACCGCGCAGAGCGCGACGCCGAGGATCAGCCCGACACCGTTGGGGAAGGCGAGCATCAATCCGGCGAAGCCACCGAGGCCGCCGACGTAGAGGTACCCCAACAGCGTCACCGCGACGCCCACCAACGGGCGGGCATCGACGACCCGGGCCAGGAACCACAGCATCGTGAAGACGGTGAGCAAGGCGATCAGGAGCGGGAACGCGGCTTCGCCGACCTTGTAGGCCGCGAGAGGGGTCGTCACCGCGGCCAAGAGACCGAGGATCGTCGCGGGGTGAAAGCCACGTTTTCGGATGACCTCGTAGAACTCGAACGTGCCGAGCCCGATGATGACCGTGACGAGCACCGCGGTGGCACCCCGGCCGAGCCGCAGACAGATCAGCGCCGCGACCGCAACTGCGACACCCACGATGACCCGCGTGAGGAGATCGCTGGTGGGTGGTTCGGTGGCCTCGGGCTCAGGCTTGGGTTCGCCTCCACGCCCACCCGGTCCGGATGGGCCGGGTGGCCTGGAGGGCGCGGGTCTCACGCTTGCGCCACCGTCGGTGGGGCCACCACCGTCGGCTCGCCTTGGCCGACGCGGGAGGACCCGGCGGCGGGCGACGCTGGCGGCGAACTCGGCGTCATCATCTTCGACCTCGGCCATCGCACCGAGCGAGTCAGCATCATCTTCGAGCAGCTCGGCTTCGGCGAAGTCGCTCTCCGACCAGTCACCGACCTTGGACCGAAAACGGGGCGCGGGGGTGCCCGGAACGCCCGGTCCACCGCCGAGATCGCCGTCGGCCGCCGGGTCATCGATCACCTCCGACTCGGGCAGGATGATCGGGATCTCACCGGTCGGCGGCTCGGTCCAGTGCGGGAGCTCGACCTGGCCGCTGGCCTCCTCACCGGCGCGGCGCACGACGCTCGGATTCCCGCCGGCGCGTCGGCCCCCGGACGCGGTGTGTGACTCACCACCGTCGTCGGCGATTGCGTCGAGCTCATCGCGGAAGGCGCGATCGGCTTGGTCGCTGGGCTCGACAACCTCGGCCACGAGCTCACCGAGGCCCTCTCGCACGGCGGCGTCAGGTCCGTCGTTCGTGGTGGGGACGCCGGCCCGGGTGTGATCGGCGACGTCGTCAGCCGCCGCGCGGGGTTCGTCAGACGGTTGCCCGTCCTCGGGCGTCGCCGGTCGCGGAAAGCGCGCCGCGGGACGCACAGCTGGGTCGGGACGGTCCGGAACATCGCCGAAGCGGAGCTCGTCGCCACCGATTCGCCGCGCAACCTGGCCACCGTCGAGCGCCGCCTGGGCCTCCTCGGCGCCCAGGATGCGAACGCCCTCGCTCGCCTTGGGCCGCGCCGGCGGCTGCTCGTCCGGTTCTTCGTCCTCGCCGCCGTCGCTCACCGTGCCCCCTCGCCTACTTCCGGTCACCTGCCGCCGATGCCCAAGTGCTCGCCGCCTCGGTTCGTGCTTCCATCGGCGAGTCCGGACACCAAGGCTAGACCCGACCCCGACCCACCGAGAAGTTCCCGTGGCCGCGGCCGGATCGGGCCGGGTCTCAGACCTCGAGCAACTCTTGTTCCTTGTGGCCCAGCAAGGTGTCCATCTCCTCAACCATCTCGTGGGTCACCTTCTCCAGGTCTTTCTCGATGCGCTCGAGCTGGTCTCGGGAAAGATCGCCGTCCCGCTCCAGCTCCTCGAGATCATGGCGGGCCTGCCGCCGGACGTTTCGCACCGCGATCCGACCATCCTCGGCCCGTTGCTTCACCACCTTCACCAGGTCCTTGCGGCGCTCCTCGGTGAGGGGCGGAAAGGCGAGCCGGATCACGGCGCCGTCGTTCGACGGGTTGATCCCGAGGTCGCTCTGCTGGATCGCCTTCTCGATGGCCGTCAGCGTGGTCCTGTCATACGGCGACACCGCAAGCGCTCTCGGTTCGGGCACGGTGATACCCGCGATCTGCTGGAGGGGCACCTCGCTGCCGTACACGTCGACCCTCAGCTTCTCGACGAGACCGGGCGTGGCGCGGCCCGTGCGGATACCTCCGAACTCGTCTTGGAGGTGCTCCACCGCCTTGTGCATCTTCTCCTTGCACTCGACGATGACGACGTCGCTCAGCTCGCTCATGTCCTCTCCCGCCTCACGTCACGCTCCCTGTGGTCACGAGGGTGCCGATCGGCTCGCCGAGGAGTGCTCGGGCAATGTTGCCCGGCTCGGTGACGTCGAACACGACGATGGGCAACTCGTTGTCCATACAGAAGGTGATCGCGGTCGAGTCCATCACGTCGAGGCGACGGTTCAGCACCTCGAAGTGGCTCACCTCGGCGAACTTCTCCGCGGTCGGATCGAGCCGGGGATCAGCCGTGTAGATGCCGTCGACCCCCGAGTGCGTGCCCTTCAGAATCGCGCCCGCGTTGATCTCGGCCGCCCGCAGCGCCGCGGTCGTGTCCGTCGTGAAATACGGATTGCCGGTGCCCGCGGCGAACACGACGATCCGACCCTTCTCGAGGTGGCGAATCGCGCGAAGCGGAATGTACGGCTCGGAGACCTGTACCATCGTGATCGCGGTCTGCACACGCGTCGGCTGACCGACGGCCTCGAGCGCGTCCTGCAATGCCAGAGCGTTGATGACCGTCGCGAGCATCCCCATGTAGTCGGCCCGAGCACGGTCCATCCCGCGCGTCGCGCCGCTCATCCCGCGGAAGATGTTGCCACCACCGACGACGATCGCGATCTCGACGCCGAGATCACGCCGAGCGTCTGCGACCTCCTCGGCGATGCGGGCAACGACCGCCGCGTCGATGCCGAAATGGATCGACGCGTCGGCGAACGCCTCACCCGACAGCTTGAGCACGACCCGTGGGTACTGGCTCGTGGCCATGTGTGCTCGCCTTTCCTTCCACCCGTTGAGTGACGCTCGAAGCTCGCCTGACGCTGACTCGCTACGCCTCGCCGATCTTGGCGCGCACGAACCGGCGCACGGTTGCGGCGTCACCGAGCGTTGCCAGGAGCTGCGCAATCGTGGTCTTGGGTTCACGGACGAACGCCTGCTCGAGGAGCGTCGACGCCTTGAAGAAGCCGCTGAGGCGACCCTCCACGATCTTGGGGAGCGCCTTGTCGGGCTTGCCCTCGTTGCGGGTCAGCGCTTCGAGGACCTCCCGCTCCTTCGCGACGACGTCGGCCGGCACATCGTCGCGGCTGATGTAGGTCGGCGCGGCGCTCGCGATGTGGAGCGCGATGTCGTGCGCCACCTCCCGGGCTTTCGCGTCGCTCGACTCGACCCCGCCGAGCTCGATGAGGACACCGATGGTGCCCCGTTCGTTCTGCACGTGGCGGTACCCGTCGAGCATCCCGTCGGTCGAGTCGAATCGGGCCACCCGGCCCAGCTCGATCTTCTCACCGAGCTTGCCCGACAGCAGCGTCAGGAACTCGCCGACGGTGGCACCGTCGAACGCCTGATCGGCCAGGTTCTCCTCACCGTCGGTCATGACGTGGGTCGTGAGCCGGCCGAGTGCGGCCTGAAGCTCGGCGCCCTTGGCGACGAAGTCCGTCTCGCAGTTCAGCTCCACCAACGCCGCGACGTCGTCCTGCACGACGACGTCGATGGCGCCCTGTTCGGCGGCGCGGCTCGCACGCTTGGTCGCCCCGGCCTTGCCCTTCTCCCGCAGCCACTGCTTGGCCGCTTCGACGTCACCGTCGGAGGCCGTGAGTGCCTCCTTGCAGTCCATCATCCCCGCGCCGGTCGCCTTGCGCAGGGCGGCGACGTCCTTGGCGCTGACCTCAGCCACTCTCACCCTCCTGGCTTTCCCGGGTGGCTGCCTCGCTGTCGGTGGTCACGTCCTCGGCGGGCGGAAGCGGCTCGTTCTTCTTGGCAACCTTGGCCGCCTCGAGCCGGTCCTCACGGGCCTCCTGCGCCGCGGCCGCCTCGGTGCGGGCTCGGGCCTGCTGTTCGGCACGGGCCTTCTCCTCGTCGGGGCTGAGAGGCTTCGGCTTCGGCGGCGGCGGCACGACGTCCTCCTTTTTGGCTCCCGCTCGTGCGTCCTTCTTGCGCGCCAGGAAACGACCCTCTTCGCAAGCGTCGGCGATGACCCGACACAACAGGTTCGAAGACCGGATCGCGTCGTCGTTGCCCGGAATGACGTAGTCGATGATGTTAGGGTCACAGTTCGTGTCGACGATCGCCACGACCGGGATCCCGAGCCGGTTGGCCTCGGTCACCGCGATGTGTTCCTTCTTCGTGTCGATCACGAACACCACGTTCGGCGGCTTCTCGAGCTGACGAATGCCCCCGAGGTTGCGGTCCAGCTTGGCGACCTCGCGTGTGACCTTGAGGCCTTCCTTCTTGATCATCTGCTCGGTCTCGCCGGTCTTGACCATGTTCTCGAGCTCTTTGAGCTTCGCGACGCGTGAGTGCACCGTCTTGAAGTTGGTGAGCATCCCGCCGAGCCAGCGGTAGTTCACGTACGGCATGCCGCAGCGCTGGGCCTGAACCTGGATCGGCTCCTGGGCCTGCTTCTTGGTGCCGACGAACAGCACCGTGCCGCCATCCGCGACGGTCGAGCGGACGAACCGGTACGCGGTGTCGATGCGTGCGAGCGTCTGCTGGAGGTCGATGATGTAGATGCCGTTGCGCTCACCGAAGATGAATCGCCGCATCTTCGGATCCCAGCGCCTTGTCTGGTGGCCGAAGTGCACGCCGGCCTCCAGGAGCTGTTTCATTCTGACCACCGCCACGGTGGTTCCCCTTCCCTCTCGGTTTTTCCTCCGCCCGCGAGCGTCACCGGACCCGGCGCCGCATGGGCAACGTCGGGGCGATGACGACCTGAGGTGCCGACGAACCGGGCGCGAGGCGCACAGTCATGGTGCCGGCGAGCGAGCGTGTGTGATCCCGGCCGCGAACGACCGAGTCGAGCGTCAGTGTACCGGACGTTTCCCCGGAGTCTTCAGTGGGGTCTCGACCGGTGCGAGGTCGATGGCGTCGAGGGGTGCACCCTGAACCCAGCGCCACCCCACGACCAGGCGGTCACCGAGATGGTCGACCGATATCGGGACGGACCACGGGGCCTCGTCGCGGCTGATCTTGGCCCAGACCCGGCCGGTCCGACGTTCGAGGACCATCACCTCGCGATGGGAGTTCGCATAGGCGACGAACCCGTCGGTGAGCGCCACCCGACCGGCGATCACCACCCCATCGGTCTCCTGGCGCCACCGGAGTCGGCCTGTGGCCAGCTCGACCAGGGCCGCGTTGCCCATTCGGTCCACGAGGGCCACCTCGCCGCCCTCGAGGTCCACCGCCGGAACCTGGTAGGGCTCGAACCCCGTGACGAGCTCGGTCGACCAACGCTCTCGTCCGTCGGCGAGGACGAGCGAACGAATCCGCGCGGGCGCCGGCGTTGTCTCGTCGTATCCGGCCGCCACGATCACCGAATCCCCTGCGATGACCGGCGCGGCCGAGCTCGGCTCGATCTCCCGTGACCAACGAGTGAGACCGGTGGCACCATCCAGGACCTGCACCAAGCCGACCTCGGGCGTCCGCCAGATCACCACCACGGACCCACTCGGGCCGTGGACGGCCATCGGGCCGGCCAACCACCCGTCGCCGGTGACCGCCCACACCTCGGTGCCATCGTCGACCCGTCGACCCCGGAGCACGCCCGTGTCCACGGCGGTGACCGCGATCGACGGCGCGCCGCTTCCATCGGGGTCGCCGACGAGGGCCACTCCCAGTGCCAGGGACCGACCGTCGATCGTCGTCGGATCCGAATCCGTCGGTACCGCCCAGCGCCGCTGCCCGGTGGACCGCTCCAGCGCGATGAACTGATCCGCCGCGCTCAGCAGCACCGTGTCGTCGTCGACCGCGGGCAGGACCTCCCCGGTCGACGCGTCGAGACGGACCTCCCAACCACGAGCGCCGTCGACAACCGCGAACGAGCTGATCACACCGTGTCCGTCGGCCACGATGACCTGACCGTCGTGCACAGTCAGCGTTCCCGGCCAATGAGCGAGCGGCTCCGACCAGGCCAAGGCCACGCCCGTACCGGACACGGGGCGGCGAGGGCCGCTCGCAGGCTCCTTGACCGGCCGGTGAGATCGTCGGCCGAGGTCGGACCCGTCGCTGCACCCGGCGACGAGCGCGACCATCAGGCCGACGGCCAAGCCGGCCAGGAGGCCGACGACACCGGCGCGGCGCGCTCGGCGGGGGCTCGGCACGCTCCGGCGCGCGGTCACGGCCGCCACCCCGGGATCAGGGTGTCGAGTCCTACGGCGTCCAGCGCGCCGGCGACGGCGTCGGCACCCCTGTCCACGATCTCACCGGCGGTCTCGCCGGCTCGGCCGACGGCTTGTTCGAGGCGGGTGACGACAACCGGCGCGATGGCCCCTCGAGTCGCGTCGGCCGGCGACAGGCACGGCGGTGCGCGCCCCTCGAGCGCGCTGCGCACCGCGGCCATCGCCCGGGGATCGCCTGCAATCGGCGTGTGATCCATCGCTCCGGGCGGGTCAACGATGACGTTCTCGGCGCCGGGCACCTCGGTCTGGGTCGCGGGGACGACAGGATCGTCGACCGCCGCGATGGAGGTGAGGTCGACCTGGTCCGGGAGCGCGTCGTCCCAGAGCTCGTCCATGAGCTCCGAGCGCGGGTCGAGATCGGCCACCGCGGGAGCATCCGCGGAGGGCGCGACCGACTCGCCCAACCCGAGCGCGGCGCGGCCCGACTCGGACTGCGCGATCCGCCGGGCCGCTTCGGCGGCGGGCGCGCCCTGGTGCGGCGACGCCAGCGTGATGACCGTCCCGATCGG
Source organism: Acidimicrobiia bacterium (assembly GCA_035646535.1). Lineage (GTDB taxonomy): Bacteria > Actinomycetota > Acidimicrobiia > IMCC26256 > JANYLB01 > DASRPD01. The sequence goes on along the minus strand of DASRPD010000071.1, from coordinate 51,460 downwards.
CGGGTACCGGGAATCGGATGGGTCGTAGAGCTCCTGGAGGAACACATCGATGACAACGCCACCCTGGGAATGGGCGATGAGGTCGACCTCTCGGCCGGGGTCTTCGGCCTCGAGCGCGCGGAGGTGCCGGCCGAGCTCGCGCGCCGATGCGACGATGCTCTGGTAGGTGTCCTGGGCCGAGTACGCACGCCCGGCGCCGGCGTAGGAGAACCAGTCGACCTCGTCGGCGTGATAGCCGAGCTCACCGACCGGTAACCCGAAGGTCGTCCCCGTGGCGCGGTCGGTCGTCGAGTCGATCCCCGCGACCGCCAGCAGGTGGTGGCCCGATCCACCGGTCCCATCGGCCGGTGGAGCATCACGGTCGCATTCGAGCTGGGCTTGGGCCGCGGCACCCAACCGGCGGGCGGTGTCCAATGCGAACGTCCCGCCGGGCACTCCTCGGGCGGCCACGCCGAACCACGAGCCGAGCCCTCGCCCGACCTGTTCGGCGAGCCCATTGCCGCGCCCTGCGGTCGTCACCCAGTCGGGAACCCCGGACGTGCCCGACCCGGACGTGCCCGACCCGGACGCGCCCGACCCGGAGAGGACCGTGTCGAGACCTCGCTCGAGGCCCGAAGCCTCGACTGCCCAGGATCGGTCCCCGCGGCCTTGGGTCCCACCCACCGGCGCGAGGTGCACGATCTTGGTGAGATCGACTGGCCGGAACAGGAGCATCGGGTCGATGTAGCGCTCGCCGAGGCGAGCCCCGAAGTGCAGACCGGCTGATTCGTGGGCGCCACCTCCGGTAGAACCCTCGACGGCGGCGCCGCCGACCGTACCGACGACGACACCCCGAGCCACGCGCGCACCCTTTCGCACCGAGATCGAAGCGAGGTACGAATACGAGGTCCGCAGGTCACCGGCGTGGGCGACGACAACGTGGAGCGAGCCGGCAACCGAGCCTGCGAACACGACGGTGCCGTCACCCGCGGCGCGCACCTCGTCGCCGGGACCAGCCGCGAAGTCGACGCCGCGGTGACCGGGGCCGTAGCGCGCACGCGGCGCCGAGAACGGCCGGAGGACCGTTCCGGGAACGGGCGGAGTGAACCGCCGGCCCGGGGCCGGCGCGACGACCCGAGGGCCATCGGGGGCACTCGCCGCACCGGCTGAGGAGCCGACACCGACCAGACCCGCGCCCGCGAGTGCGACGGCCACACAGGCTCCGGCGCGACAGACTCCGCGGCGCGGCCTGACGAACAACGAACGAGCAAGACGGCGCATGACCACTCCCGCGTCGAGAACAGCGACACGGGGAAGCGCCGGAAGGAAGTGGTGATCACCCTACCGCGACCGGCGAGGGCGCCAAGACCCCTCTCGGGGTGGAGCTCAGCAGCTCAGCAGCTCAGCAACCGGCAAGCACGAGCGACGCGAGCGCGCCGGGCCGGCGGCGCAGCCGAGTGTTCAGGCTCGTTCCCGCTCGGGTTCCACCATGCGCGAGCGCAACTGGAGAATCGCCTTGGTGTGAATCTGACACACGCGGCTCTCGGTCACTCCGAGCACGTCACCGATCTCCGACAGGGTGAGCGCCTCGTAGTAGTAGAGCGTGAGCACCAGGCGTTCGCGATCGGGCATTCGGTTGATCGCGTCCGCCAGGACGTGCTTCATCTCGCCCAGCTCGAACGCGGCCACCGGGTCGTGGGCCCGATCGGCCACGGTGTCACCCAGGGTCGACGAGCCGCTGCGTTCCCCGCCCACGGTCAGCAGCTCGTCCAGGGCCACCAGGCCGACGAAGCTGATCTGCGACAGGGTCTGGGCCAGCTCGGACTCGGTCATCTCGAGCTCGTCGGCCACTTCGTCGTCACCCGGGGTGCGCTGCAGCTCGTTCTCGAGCTTCGAGTACGCCCGTTCGATGGAACGGGCCTTGGAGCGAATCGAACGCGGCACCCAGTCGATCGACCGCAACTCGTCGATGATCGCTCCCTTGATGCGGGAGATCGCGTACGTCTCGAACTTGAAGCCTCGCTCCGGATCGAACTTGTCGATCGCGTCGATCAACCCGAAGATCCCGTAGCTGACGAGATCGGCCTGCTCGATGTTCTGGGGCAACCCCGCTGCGACTCTCCCGGCGACGAACTTCACCAGCGGCGAGTAGTGCAGGATCAGCCGCTCGCGAACCTCCTTGGTGGCTTCGCCCTTGTACTCGCGCCAGAGCTCGGCGACGGCCTCGGCAGCCGCGGCGGCGTCGGCGTCGAGCACAGGCCGCTCAGGCACGGGGATGGGTCGAGTCGTAGACCGCGCGCATTCGCTCGCGAGTCAGATGGGTGTAGATCTGGGTGGTCGCCAGATCAGTGTGGCCCAGCAGCTCCTGGACCACGCGCAGGTCGGCACCGCCTTCGAGCAGGTGCGTCGCGAACGCGTGGCGGAACACGTGCGGATGGAGAACCTGGCCGTCGGCCAGCGGGTGGCGGGCGACGATCCGCCGCGCGTCGCGCGGGGTGAGGCGACGCCCCCGCGCGTTGAGGAACACCGCGTCGGCCGGACTCTCGGCGTTGGCCAGCTCGGCCCGACCGAGCTCCAGGTACTCGGCGATTGCCTGGGCCGCGGGTTCTCCGAGCGGGACCCTGCGGACCTTCGCGCCCTTGCCGAGCACCGTCAGCGTGCCGGCTCGCAGATCGCAGTCACGGGGCGTGAGCCCGCAGCACTCGGCGACGCGCAAGCCCGTGCCGTACAACACTTCGAGGAGGGCGAGGTCACGTCGCGCCACGGCGGCAGCTCGTGGGTCGTCACCGAGACCGTCGGGGCGCGCCTCGACCGCCCGGTCCAACAGCCGGGTCGCCTCCGCGACACGTGGTACGCGCGGCAGACGAGCCGGGCCCTTCGGCGCGCGCAGGGAACGGGCCGCGTCGTTGTCGACGACGCCGTGGCGACGGAGGAAGCGCAGGTAGGCCCGCAACGCGGCCGCTTTGCGGGCGATCGACCGCTTGGCGAAGCCGCGTGTCGTCAGGTAGGCGAGGTAGCGCCGAAGCGTGGCGTGATCGAGGCCGGCCGGATCTCCGCTGCCACCGCGATCGGCCCAGGCAACGAATTGGCGAATATCCCGCGAATAGGCATCACGGGTGTGTGCGCTCGACGACGTGAGCGACGCGACGAACCCGTCGACATCCCAGATCTCGAGCGTGCCGGTTTCACGAGTCCCAGCTTCGGTGGTGGCGTTCATGGCGTTCATGGCGTTCGTGCCTCTGCTCCCGTTACGGAGTGGTTCCCCGGATGCCGCTGCCGGTTCATGTTCCGGTGCCGCATCCACCCGCCGTTTCGATGCTCTGGTCCCGCCTCGTCGCCGCGGGGTCTCGTTCGTCTCACGAGGATCGATCGGTGCCCTCGCGATGTCGAACGCTCCGTCGTGTCTCGCCGTGTTGGTTGGTCGTGTTGCTCACCACCAGCCCGCGCCACCGTGCGTGACGCAGCAGGCCACGTTACCAACAACGCGCCGGGGAACGGACCCAACCCACCGACACCGGTCACTGTCGGACCTCCTCGCTCCGGTCGGCCACGACCGTCGAGCCCGCCTCGGTTCCGCGTTGGTACCGCGTTGTTTCGGGCCCTCCGTCCGATTTGCTCCCACCCCTGAGCCGCGGTGAGTCGGTGGCGGGTGGGTCCATCGGGGAGGGACTTCGCACCCCGCGTCTGGATCCTGCACGAGATCCGTCGCTCGCGGCGCCCCTCGGAATGTCCACGACACAGTCCCCGCGCGCCGGCGCTGGAGGCGCCATGACCGCGATCGAAACCGGCGAGCGCGTGATCCCGGCCGACGGGCACACGATCGAGCCGCCCGACATGTGGGAGCAGCAACGACCGACGAGGTTCCAGGACCTCATGGCCAAGCTGGTCAAGGACCCAAAGGGTGGCGACGCCCGGGAGCTGATCCCGGGCGGTTCGCCCATGTCGATCGGGCGCAGGTCTTCATGAGGTTGACGCCGTGGCCGTCGCGGATGAGCGATGGCGCGTCGACGAGCGTTTCGATTGTCGAGAGCGGGCCCAACCCGCCGGCTCGGGTCACTGTCCGACCTCGTCGCTAGTGTCGGCCGCGACCGTCGAGGCCGCCCCGGTTGCACGTTGATACCACGGCGTTTCGGGCCCTCCATCCGATTTGCCCCTACCCGTGAGCCGCGGTGTGTCCGTGGCGGGTGGGTCCAGTGTGGAGGGGAACCCATCGTGTTGGCATCGGTGCGCAGCGCAACGCTCGTCGGGATCGACGGACGTCCGGTCCGAGTCGAGGTGCACGTCTCGAACGGCCTGCCCGGCTATCAGGTCGTCGGCCTGCCCGACGCGGCCGGGCGCGAATCACGCGAACGCGTGCGGGCCGCACTGTTGTCATCGGAGCTGACCTGGCCGATGAGACGCATCACCGTGAACCTGGCGCCCGGGGGGGTCCGCAAGACCGGCTCCGGATTCGAGCTCGCCGTCGCGATCGGGTTGCTGGCCGCCGAAGGTGAGGTGGCCGACGCGGCCATCGAGGGACTCGCGGTGCTCGGCGAGCTCGGCCTCGACGGATCGGTCCGCCCCGTTCCGGGGGTGCTCGCGCTCGTCGACTCCCTCCGACGCGCCGGCGCAGACGAGGTCGTCGTGCCGATCGCCAACGCGGCCGAGGCCGGCCTCGTGGACGGGATCACCGTCCGCCCGGCCCGCAACCTCGTCGAGCTGCGCGCATGCCTCAAAGGCGAGCTTCCCTGGCCGGAGCCACCGCCGCGGCCCGAACCGCCGGCCGAAGCCCACCTCGACGGTGACGAGCCCCTCGACCTCGCCGACGTGCGCGGCCTGCCCACACCACGGCTCGCCCTCGAGGCCTGTGCCGCGGGCGGCCACCACCTGCTGTTCGTCGGACCACCCGGCACCGGCAAGACGATGCTCGCCCGGCGCCTCCCCACGATCCTGGCTCCCCTCGAAGGCGAAGAGGCCCTCGACGTCACCCGCATCCACTCCGTCGCCGGTGAAGGCCCCGTCGGAACGCTGCGCACCACCCGACCGTTCCGAGCACCGCACCACACCGCCTCCACCCCCGCGCTCGTCGGCGGAGGCAGCGGAAGACCCCAACCCGGCGAAGTCACCCTCGCCCACCATGGGGCCCTGTTTCTCGACGAGCTCGGCGAGTTCGCTCCGAGCGCGCTGGATGCGCTGCGCCAACCGCTGGAGGACGGTGTCGTGCGGATCGCCCGCCAGGGAATCTCGCTGGCCCTGCCGGCCCGGTTCGTGCTGGTGGCCTGCACCAATCCGTGCCCGTGCGGGCTGGAGTCGGCCCGCTGTCGGTGCGATCGCGGCCAGCTCGCGCGCTACGCCCGGCGCCTGTCGGCGCCGCTGCTCGACCGGTTCGACCTGCGCCTGCGCGTCGAACCGACCCCGACTGACTCGCCGGCCGGTCCGACGTCGGCGGAGACTCGGGCACGCGTCGCCGCCGCGGTGGCGCGCCAGCGCCGGCGGCTGCGGGCCACGCCGTGGACTCGCAACGCCCAGGTACCGGCGGGCGCGCTCGAGCGGTTCGTGTCACTCTCGGCCGACGCCACCCGGGCCTGGCACGACCTCGCCGGCGAACGGGAGCTGACCGGCCGGGGCGCGGCCAGAGTCCGCCGGGTGGCCCGCACCCTCGCCGACCTGGACGGCCGGGCCGAGATCGCCCCATCGGATCTCGCCACCGCGAGCGTCCTGCGCAGCGAGGTGCCGTAATGGCGCCAACCCCCACCGCCGCGAATCACTCGCCGGAACGAGTTGGGGCCGCGGCCGTGCTCGCCGCACTCCCCGAGATCACCGCGGCGCGCCTGCGCCGAGTCATGGGCGAGTGGCCGGATCCGCAGGGAGCGCTCGCGGCCGTGCGCGCGGGAGAGACCGGCCGGGTGATCGCACCCCGCCCATCGCCGGGGACCCCGGCGCGACTCGCCCGATTGTGGCGGGCGCATGTCACCGATACCGTGACGATGCGCGCTCGGACGTTGGTGGGAGCCCGCGAGACCGGCCTGCTCCTCGGGGCCGACGCGGGCTACCCCATCGACGTGACCACCGTGGCCGACCATCCCGCGCTGCTCCTCGCCGAAGGCCGGCGCGCCGGCGCCCTGGAAGCACCCCGCGTCGCGATCGTGGGAACCCGGGCGGCGACGCCACACGGACTGGCCGATGCCCACCAGCTCGGCGCCGAGCTGGCCGAAGCCGGAGTCACCATCGTGAGTGGCATGGCCATCGGCATCGACGCCGCCGCCCATTCCGGTGCCCTCGACGCCGGGGGCAGAACCGTCGGGGTCGTCGCCACCGGCCTCGACATCGAGTACCCGCGCCGGCATCGGTCGCTGTACGAACGGGTCCGCGCCGACGGCCTGGTCGTCAGCGAGCTCGGCTTCGGCACGCAGCCGAGCCCGGAGCGGTTCCCGACCCGCAACCGGATCATCGCGGCGCTCGCGGACATCACCGTCGTCGTGGAGGCCACGGTCCGGGGCGGTGCCCGCATCACCGCAGAGCACGCGCTCCGCTACGGCCGCGACGTCTTCGCGATGCCGGGTTCGCGTCGGAACCCTGCCGCCCAAGGCTGCAACGAGCTCATCCGCGATGGCGCCCAGCCGCTCCTCGACACCGACGACGTGCTGCTCGGCATCGGCATGACCCCGGGCGCTCGCCGAACCGGCTCCGACGCGACGCCGGCCCGACCCCCACTCTCGGGAGACGCGCAGACCGTTCACCACGCGCTCGGCGGCGAACCCGCCACGCTCGACGAGCTCGCCCAACGGACGAACCTTCCGCTCGGCTCGGTCGCCGAAGCCCTCTGCCGGCTGACCCGCGACCGCTGGGCCCACTCCGAACGAGGCCAATGGTGGCCCAGGTGAGCCCGCCCGGATCGACCCGGCGAACCGGATCGCAGTCTCCCCAGCCCGGTCCGGAACGCCCGCTCCTGAGAGTTGCCCGAAGAAAGCGAGCCGCCAGTCAAGCGAGCGCGCCGCGCTGCCGACAATACGAACGTGACCTTCGAACGGTGTCCCTACGACGCGCAACCCATCTCCGCGGAGGCGTTCTCCGGCGGTTCGCTGATGCTCACCTGCTCGTGCTGCGGCGCGGCGTGGGAGGCCCACAACAGCCTGCTGCGTCGGATCATCGAACCTGACTGGGACGAGGTGCAGGCGGCCCGCGAGGCCGCCGGCATCGACACCGCCGTCGACGCGACCACCTGAGCTCACCGGCACCTGGCCTCGACGCGCACGCCGGAGCGTGCCGGCGCGCTCAGCGGTAGCCGGCGTTCACTCCCCCCGGAACGTCGGCTCTCGCTTCTGGACGAACGCGAGCATCGCCTCGGTCGTGTCCGTGGATCGGAACATCAGCGACTGGGCGATGCCTTCGGATTCGAGCGCCTCGGCCATCGACACCTGGAGCGACTGGTTCAACAGCCGCTTGGATGCCGAGAGCTGGACCGGAGGCAGCGACGCGAGCCGACGGGCGATGCGGGCGACCTCGGCGTCGAGCGCGTCGGCCGCGACGACCCCGTTGACAAGGCCCATCGCGTGGGCCTCCCCTGCGGTGACCGGCTCGGCGAGCAGCACGAGCTCCTTGGCGCGGTGGAGCCCGACGAGGCGGGGAAGGATCCACGAGCCCCCGAAGTCCACGACGAGGCCCCGCTCGGCAAAGATCTCGATGAAACGTGCCCGGTCAGCCGCGATCACGAGATCACAGCCGAGCGCAAGGTTGCAGCCCGCGCCGGCCGCGACACCGTTCACCGCTGCGATCGTCGGCTTCGACAGCTCGTGGAGCGCCAGCGCGCACCGACCGACGATGCGCATGTGCCGCACCGAGGAACCGACCCCGGCGGTCACGTCGCTCACCGACGAATCGGTGAGATCGGCCCCCGAGCAGAACCCGTCGCCCCGGCCGGTGATGACGAGGACACGGTCATCGGGTTCGTCCTCGACCTGGGTGAACACGGCGATCAGCTCGTGCCACATCGCGCCGTTGATCGCGTTCTTCTTGTCGGGACGCTCGAGCGTCACGGTCACGATCCCCTCGGCGCGAGTCACGCTCACGGTCTCGTAGGTCTCGGCCATCCCTGCTCTCCCGTCGCGGACCGCAGCTACCGTAGCGGCGTGGGCTACAACCCCTTCTCCCGGCGCGGCGACCGCAGGAGTGACGCGATCGTCGTCGGGGTCGCGTTCGTCGTGATCGTCGCGCTCATGGCGTGGGCGCTCCTCGGCCTCTGATGACGCCGGGCTGGGACGACAACCGATTCGCCGGTGACATCGACGTGCGCCACATCCAGCCGTACCAGGCGGTCAAGACGTACCGCTGTCCTGGCTGTGATCACGAGATACGGCCGGGTACCGGCCACGAGGTCGTGGTGCCGGTCGATGACCCCGATCGGCGCCGCCACTGGCATACGCCCTGCTGGAGGGCTGAGGTCCGCCGTCGGACCCGAGCACCGCGCCGGCCGCGCGGGCCGGCTGACGGCACCTAGAAGGCAGCCTCGATCACGTCGATCTCGAGCTGACCCCCGGTCGCCAGCACCGAGGCCACGTCGAAACGAAGCTCCCGAACGACAAGCTGGTGTTCGTCGAGCCAACGAGCCGCGAGCCGGCGGATGCGACGGCGCTTGTCGCGCGTCACGGCTTCGACCGGAGCGCCGAACCGATCACTCGAACGGGTCTTGACTTCGCAGAACACGAGCACCCGGTCCCGCGACACCACCAGATCGAGCTCGCCGTCGCGGCACCGCCAGTTCCGGTCGAGCACCTCGTAGCCGTCGGCCTCGTAGCGCCGCGCGGTGGCGTCCTCACCGCGGGCACCGAGCGCGCGTCGCCGGTCCGCGGCGGTCTTGCGGTCGTCCATGACCGACTCGGCCTACAGGTCCTTGCTCGCGAGCTCTTCTACGTTGACATCCTTGAACGTGACGACGCGCACGTTCGTGACGAAGCGGGCCGGGCGGTACATGTCCCAGACCCAAGCGTCGGCGAGCCGCAGCTCGAAATAGGTTCGGCCGCCCTCACTACGAACATCCAGCTGCACCGAGTTCGTGAGGTAGAAGCGGCGCTCGGTCTCCACCACGTGGGTGAACATGGGGAGAACGTCGCGGTACTCCTTGTAGAGCTGGAGCTCGATATCGGTTTCGTACCGCTCCAGATCGTCGGCGCTCACGCCCCTGATCCTACGACGCCGCCCACGCCGGTCCGACCGCAATCGGCCGGATCGGGGATCCCGTGCTCAGACCCGCTTCTCCTTGACCTTCGCGGCCTTCCCGACGCGGTCACGGAGGTAGTAGAGCTTGGCCCGGCGCACGTCACCGCGGGTGACGACCTCGATCCGGGCCACGGTCGGCGCGTGCAGCGGAAAGGTGCGTTCGACGCCCACCCCGAAGCTCACCTTTCGCACGGTGAACGTCTCGCGCGACCCGCCACCTTGGCGGCGGATGACGACGCCCTGAAAAGCCTGGACCCGCTCGCGGCTGCCCTCGATGACGCGGACGTCGACCCGCACGGTGTCACCCGGCACGAAGTCGGGGATGCCCTCGCGCAGTTGGGCTCGGTCGACGAGATCAGTAGGGTTCATGGCGCGACATCTCCGACGGCTCGAGCAGCGGTGTTGGCGAAAACCAATTCTAGACCGCGAGCGGGCGGCACACCGGATCAGCGATCGAGCCCGAACTCTTCCAAGAGTGATACCTCCACCGGCCCGAGGTCCGCCGGGACCAGGAGATCGGGCCGGCGATCCAGCGTGCGTCGCAGCGACTGGGCCTGACGCCAGCGCCGGATCCGGGCGTGGTCACCCGATTGCAGCACCTCAGGGACCGACCAGCCGCCGAACTCGGCCGGTCGGGTGTACTGCGGGTACTCCAGTCGGGCATCGGGCCCGAACGACTCGTCCTCGGCCGACGTCGCGTTGCCCATGACCCCGGGAACCAGACGAGCAACGGCCTCGATGACCATGAGCGCCGCGACCTCACCGCCGGCCAGGACCGCGTCGGTGACGCACACTTCCAGGTCGCACAGATGATCGGCGACCCGCTGGTCGACCCCCTCGTAGCGACCACACACGAGCGCGAAGCCCTCACCGTCGGCGAGCTCACGGGCCAAGCCTTGGTCGAACCGCCGGCCGGCTGCCGACAACAGCACGACGGGTCGTACGACGTCGGCAGCCTCGACCGCGGCGAACAGCGGCTCGGGTCGCATCACCATCCCGGCGCCTCCGCCGAACGGCGTGTCGTCGACGCTGCGATGACGGTCGGTCGTGTGATCGCGCGGGTCGTGCACGGCTACGTCGACGAGGCCTTCTGCCCGGGCGCGTCCCAACAGCGACACCGACAGTGGGCCGGTGAGATAGTCCGGGAAGATGGTGAAGACGTCGATCCGCACGCCTCAGCGCCGATTCAGGTCGACGAGGCCATCGGGGACGTCCACGACGATCGCGTCGGCGCCGTAGTCGGTCACGAAGATCACGGGCACCAGCAATGTGTCGTCGATGACGAGGATGTCGTGGGCGGGGTTCGCGTCGATCGCGGTCACGCGACCGAGGGTCGCTCCCGAGGTGTCCCGCACGGACGCGCCGACGAAGTCGTGAAGCCAGACCCCGCCGTCGGGCGGCTCCCCCGCCGCATCGGCGGTGAGGACGCAGCCCGTGAGCGCCTCCGCCTGGCCTCGATCGGTGATCCCTTCGAAGGCGACGACCCAGCGTCCCCGGTTCGGCCGGGACGAGTCGACCACCAGGGCCTGATCACCCGCGTAGAGGACCGCGCCGGGTTCGACCCGCTCGGTCCGGTTGGTGATGAGTGAGACCGTGATCTCACCGCGCAAGCCGTGGGCTCGTCCGGCCCGACCGACCTCGAGCCGCACTGGGCCCGCCTTACTCCAAGACTTCGACGTTGGCCGTGATGCCCTCGGAGCTTCCGGCAACGCGTACGACCTGGCGCAGCGCCTGGATGACCCGACCGCGCCGCCCGATGAGGCGACCCATGTCGCCGGGGCTGGTCCGCACGAGCAAGGTCACCTCGCCGCGACGCTCTTCGATGTCGACCTCGACGGCGTCAGGCTCCTCGGCGACGCTACGAGCAACGTGCTCGACGATCGCCTGCGACCGGGCGCCGACGATGCGGTTGCCGTCCGGCTCGTCGTCGTAGTCCTCTTCGTAGTCCTCTTCGTCGTCGAGGTCCTGGTCATCGGTCACGCCGGCGCCTCCTGGGTGGAACCGTCATCGCTCGAATCGCCGTCGGCGGAGGCCTTGGGCTCGTCACCGGCGGAGGCCGCGTCAGGCTGGTCACCGGCGGAGGCCGCGTCAGGCTGGTCACCGGCGGAGGCCGCGTCAGGCTCGTCACCGGTGGAGGCCGCGTCAGGCTGGTCACCGGCGGAGGCCTTGGGCTGGTCACCGGCGGAGGCCTTGGGCTGGTCACCGGCGGAGGCTGCCCCCGCCCCGGCTGCGGCACGGGCCTGCGCCTTCCTCGACAGCTTCGGCTCGGTGCGCTTGGTGCCCCCCGTGCGCGGCGCGACCGTCTTGCCGCGCTCACCCAAGTAGCGCTCCCAGACACCGGTCTGGGTGAGCAGCTTCTGGACGACGTCGGTCGGCTGGGCACCCTTGCGCAGCCAGGCCAAGGCCTTGTCGTCGTCGATCGTGACAACCGACGGATCTTGGCGGGGGCCGTACTGGCCGATGATCTCGATGTAGCGGCCGTCGCGTGGGGAGCGCCCATCGGCGACGACGACCCGGTAGCTCGGTTGCTTTTTCTTTCCCACCCGCATCAGGCGGATCTTCACGGCCACGCGACAAACCTCACTCGAGCACTCGGACGACTGGACGACGATCTCATCACCGACTCCGGACCGAGCGTCAAGGCGCCGGACCAGAACTCGGGACCCCAGAGGCTACATCCCCGGGATCGGGAGCTTCGGACGCTTGCCCTGGGCGACCGAGCGCATCATCTGTTGCACCATCTTGAACTGCTTCAACAAGGCGTTGACCTCCGAGGTCGTCGTGCCACTCCCCCGGGCGATCCGAGACCGGCGGGATCCGCTGATGAGCGCCGGATCGTCACGCTCGGCCGGGGTCATCGAGCAGATGATCGCTTCCACCCGAGCGAGCTCGCTGTCATCCAACTCGGCATCCTTGAGCTCCTTCGGGAGGCCCGGCATGAGCTTCATGACGCTCTGCAGCGGACCCATCTTCTTCACCTGGCGCATCTGGTCAAGGAAGTCCGCCAGGGTGAACTGTCCCTTGCGGAGCTTCTCCTCGGCCTTCTGTGCCGCGCCGTCATCGAACACCTCCTCGGCTTTCTCGATGAGCGTCAGGACGTCACCCATGCCGAGGATCCGCCCGGCCATGCGGTCGGGATGGAACGGCTCGAAGTCCTCGAGCCTCTCGCCCGTACCGACGAAGAGGATGGGCTTGCCGACGACCTCCTTGACGCTCAGCGCGGCACCGCCACGCGCGTCGCCGTCGATCTTGGTGAGGACGACACCGTCGATACCGATCGCGTCGTCGAACGCGGTCGCGACGTTCACGGCCTCCTGGCCGGTCATGGCGTCGACAACGAGGAGAGTGTCGTGCGGTTGCACGACGTCACGCACGTCCGCGAGCTCGCCCATCAGCTCGGTGTCGATCTGCAGGCGACCGGCGGTGTCCACGATGACGACGTTCCGGCCGAGACGGGCGGCTTCGTCGTGCACGCCTCGCGCAAGCGCGACCGGGTCGGCGCGGCCTTCGGCCAACTCGTCGTCGGGCGCGGAGTACACGGGCACGTCGATCTGTCGGCCGAGAACACGGAGCTGTTCGACCGCGGCCGGACGCTGGAGGTCCGCGGCGACGAGCAAGACACCCAGACCCTGGCCTTTGAGCTGGCGCGCGAGCTTGGCCGCGGCGGTCGTCTTGCCGGAACCCTGCAATCCACAGAGCATCACGACCGTCGGCGGCTTGGAGCTCATCTCGAGCTTGCCGCTGATGCCGCCCAGGGTGGCGACGAGCTCCTCGTTGACGATCTTGATGACCTGCTGGGCCGGACTCAGGCTCTTGGAGACATCCTCTTCGTGGGCTCGTTCCTTGACGCGACCGATGAACTGCTTGACCACCCGCACGTTGACGTCGGCTTCGAGCAATGCGAGGCGCATCTCACGACACACGTCGTCGATATCGCGCTCGGACAAACGGCCCCGGCTGCGGAGTCGGGTGAAAATTCCGTCAAGACGATCGGACAAAGTGTCGAACATGGGAGGGTCATCGTATCGACGCGCGGCTCGCTACCATGGGCGCGCAGCCACGGAGGGGAAAACAGGATGCGGCGTCGCCGAGGTGTTCTCATCGCCGCAGTCGCGGCACTCGCGCTCGTCGCCGCAGCCTGCACCCCCAACCCGTCCCCGGCCGGACCGGCGCCACTGCGCTATCGCGACGCGATCTTCGCCGACGTCACCCAGACCGCCGACGTCGTCTTCGGCAGCTCGGTCGATCAGCAGGGCCAGACCGTCACCTTGCTGGCCGATGTCTACGAGCCGGTCGGCGACGTGATCACCGCTCGACCGCTCGCCATCTGGGTGCACGGCGGCGGCTTCTCCGGCGGCACCAAGAGCTCGCCCGAGATCGTCGACCAGGCCACTGAGTTCGCCCGGAAGGGCTACGTCACCGCCTCGATCGACTACCGCGTGGACTCACCCGGCTGCTCCACGGCGACTCCCGGGGCTTCCTGTCTGCAGGCGATCATCAACGCAACCGAGGACGCGCAGACCGCGGTGCGGTACTTCCGAGCGAACGCCGCGACCTACGGCATCGACCCGGGTCGCATCGCCATCGGCGGCTCATCGGCGGGGGCGATCATCGCCCTCAACGTCGGCTACAGCGGTGAGAACCCGGCGCCCGGCGACCACCAGGGCTACTCACACGCGGTCAAGGCCGCGCAGTCCATCTCGGGAGCGGCGCTGCTCAGCGGGCCGATCGGAGCCGGTGACGCGGCCGCGATCTTCTTTCACAACAAGGTCGATCCGCTCGTTTCGCGGGCTTGGGCCGACAACACGTACAACTCGGCCATCGCCGCGGGCCTCCCCGCCGTCTTCTACAGCTGGGAAGGCCTCGGTCACGTTCCCTACCCCTGGCATCGCCAGCAGATTCTCGACATGACGCGCAACTGGTACTACACGTACCTCGATCTCGCGAACGCCCCGCAGTAGTCCCGGTACGGATCGGCCTCGCCGGCAGCCCGGCACCGCCCGGCCAGCCGGCGATCAGTCGAAGAGCGCAGTGACGAACTCGGCGGGATCGAACGGCACGAGGTCATCGGCGCCCTCACCCACCCCGACGACCTTCACCGGGATGCCGAGCTCGGACTGGATCGCGAGCACGATGCCACCCTTGGCGGTGCCGTCGAGCTTGGTGAGCACGACGCCGGTCACCGCAACGGCTTCGGTGAACTTCCGAGCCTGGGTGAGGCCGTTCTGGCCGGTCGATGCGTCGATGACGAGGAGCACCTCCTCGAGCGCGCCGGGCGTGCGCTCGACGATGCGGCGAAGCTTCTTCAGCTCCTCCATGAGATTGACCTTGGTGTGGAGGCGACCGGCGGTGTCGACGAGCACCAGATCGGCGCGACGACCCTGCGCGGCGCTCATGGCGTCGAACACCACCGAGCCGGGGTCTGCTCCCTCCTGGCCGCGGACGAGGTCGGCGCCGACCCGATCGGCCCACGTTGCGAGCTGCTCGGCGGCGGCGGCGCGGAAAGTGTCGGCGGCGGCCATGATGACCGAGTGGCCCGCGGCGATCTCGCGCTGGGCGAGCTTGGCAATCGTGGTCGTCTTGCCGACACCGTTCACGCCGACGAACATCCACACGTTCGTCTCACCGGCGGGGGCGCGCAGAGCTCTGTCACCCGTGTCGAGGACGTCGCGTAGCTCCGCCTTCAGCACGTCGAGCACTCCGTCGGGGTCGGAGATCTTGTCGGCCGCGACGCGGGCCTTCACATCCGCGACGATGCGGGTGGTCGTCGGAACACCGACGTCGGCGAGGATCAGAGCCTCTTCCAGGTCGCCCCAGGTGTCGTCATCGATCTGACTGCGGCCGGCCAGGGTGCCGAACGCACCGGCGAGCGCGGCTCGCGTCTTGCTCAGACGATCGCGCAGACGTGGCCGGGGCAGCGGTTCGAGGTCCGGTTCGAGGTCCGGTTCGGCAACAACCGATGCCTCCCGCTCCAGTTCGGCCTCGACCTGGGCTTCTACCTCGGCCACTTCGTCCGGCGACGTCTCGGGTGCGGCGACGTCGGGAAGGTCGACCTCGGGTGGCGCCGGCGTCTCGGACCGAACCGTGGGCGCCGGCCGGGTCCCGCGGCCGTCGCGTCCGGACCGTCGTGACGCGACGAGGCCGACGCCGACGAGCACGACGCCGAAGGCGACGATGATCGCGACGACAACCAGCTCGGACACGGTCGGTGACCCTAGTGATCAGTCGTGGGATCGCCCGGACCGCCACCACTGGCCGTCTTGGACCCCGGCGTGGCGAACACGGTGAGCTGCTGGGGCACCGGGAGGTCGTAGCCCGCGGCGTCGAGCGCCTTCTTGATCCGAGCCCGAAGCGCTCGGCTCACCCGCCACTGCTCCAGCGGTTTCGTCTTGACGACCAGGCGGATCGTGACCCGATCGGGGTCGACCGCTTCGACCCCCCAGACCTCGGGGGCGTCCAGGATGACCGGCGCGAAGTGCTCGTCGGCGCATAGCTCCGCCGCGACCTGCTCGATCAACGCGGTCGCCTCGTCGACGTCGGTGCTGGGGGCGAGCGCCACGTCGAGCACCGCCCGCGACCACTGCTGTGACTTGTTCCCGACGCGGCGGATCTCACCGTTGGGCACGTGCCACACGGTGCCCTCGACGTCCCGCAGCCGTGTCGTACGCAGGCTCACCCCCTCGACGGTGCCGGTTGCCTCCCCGACGTCGATCACGTCGCCCACGCCGTACTGGTCCTCGAGAATCATGAACAGCCCCGACAGGAAGTCCCGCACGAGGGCCTGCGATCCGAACCCGATCGCCACGCCCAAGATCCCGGCGCCCGCGAACAGCGGCGTGAGGTTCACTCCGACCTCGTGGAGGACCATCACGACGGCGGTCGACCAGACGAGCAGCGAGACGACGCTGCGCAGCACTGCGCCGATCGTCTCGGCGCGCAGGCGCCGGCGCAGGCCGGGCACGGGTCCGGTGTCCAAGAGCGCGAGCCCGGTGCGTCGGCGCAGATTGTCGATGCGGTCCGTCGCGCCCTCGGCGGCCAGGCGCTTCACGACTCGACCGACCAGGAGACGCAGGCACCGTACCGTCACGTAGGCGATGAGGACGATCCACAGGATGCGGAGCGGGGTGGCGAAGTAGTCCGCGATCTCCGCGCCGCGTTCGCTGCCGGTGATGTCGTAGGTGACGCCACAAAGCCACGACTGCTTGCCGGCCTGACCACACGCGTCGATCTTCTCGGCGCTCGACGACGACGAGGCAGCCGTGACCAGCACGGCGAGCACGGAGCTCACGGCACGATCAGGTGATCGCCAGTTCGCCGCTCATGCGCTGGCTCACGACGCGGCTCGAACCACCGGGCGGCATCGAGACGCCGTAGAGGCAGTCGGCGGCTTCCATGGTTCGCTTCTGGTGCGAGACGATGAGCAGCTGTGCTTCGTCACGGAACTCATGGACGAGCTCGAGGAACCGGTGCAGGTTGACATCGTCGAGCGCGGCCTCCACCTCGTCCATGAGGTAGAAGGGCGATGGCCGGGCCCGGAACACGGCGAGGAGGAACGCCAGCGCGGTCAGCGATCGCTCACCGCCGGACAGCAGGGAGAGGGTGCGGACGTTCTTGCCCGACGGCCGCGCCTCCATCTCGATGCCGGTCGTGAGCAGGTTCTCCGAGTCGGTGAGGGTCAGACGGCCGGAGCCGCCGGGGAACAGCGTCGAGAACAGGTCGGTGAAGCTGCGCTCGACGTCGGCGTAGGCCTGCTCGAAGACCGAGACGATCTCCTTGTCCACGGCCTTGATGACCCGCTGCAGGTCGCGACGTGAGCTCTTCACATCGTCCAGCTGGCTGACCAGGAACTCGTTACGTTCCTGGAGCGCGTCGTACTCCTCGAGCGCGAGCGGGTTGATCGGACCCATGAGCCGGATCTCGCGTTCCAGGTCGCGTGCCCGACCGGCCATGGTCGTTCCCTCGGGCACCTCGGGTGCGGGCGCGTCCAGCGCGGCCGCGGGCTCGCAGTCGAAGTCGGTGCGCAGCCGTTCGAGCACATTCTCGAGCCGGAGCTTCGTCTCTACCTCGGTGACCTCACGACGCTGGCTCCGCTCGCGAACGCCCGCGAGCTCACCTTCGAGCGTTCGACGCTCACGTCGGAGCTGATCGAGCTCGGCGCCGGCCGCGCTCGCGGCCTCGGTCCGGGCGCGGCGCCGCTCCTCCAGGCGGTCGTGCAGCGCGTCGGCGGCCTCGCGATGACGGGCGATGCGGCCCGCCAGCTCCTCGTACGCCGTGGCCCGACGCGAGAGCGCGGCGCGGGCACGTTCGGCGTCGGCCTGGGCGTCGTTGTCTTGGGCGGCGAGCCGTTCCTCGACAGCTCCGAGCCGCGCGGCGAGCATCTCGCGGCGTTCCGCCAGGGTGGCGACCCGCACGTCGACCTCGCGACGCCGCCGCGTGACCTCGACAAGGCGCTCGTCGACGTCACCGCCCACGGCCGCGAGCTGGTCGCGCGCGGCACGGAGCGAGCCGTCGGCGCGGGTGCGCTCGGCGGCGGCCTGGCCTGCTCGGTCCCGGGCTTCGTCCAGCGTCGCCCGGGTGACACCGCTCACCGCGCCACCACCGGCGACCCAAGCGCCCCGGCCGCCGAAGCGGTCACCGGCCATGGTGACCACGGTGACATCCGGTCGGGCGAGCACGAGGTCGAGCGCGGCGGTCCAGGGGCCGTCGACCAGTACCGTCCCTGCGAGCAGACGAGCGAGCGCGGCTTCGACGCCGGGTCGCAGAGCCCTCACGTAGTTCGCGACCGGTTGGGTCCCGGGCGGGGCGAGCTCGCCCTGCACGTTGGCCTGCTCGTCGACCACGAGCAACAGCGCGTCGAGGTCGCCACGCTTCAGACGATCGAGCGCGGCGCGGGCGGCAGGGCCCTGTTCGACCACGACGGCGCGCATGGCGTCACCCAGCGCTGCGGCCACGGCCGCTTCGGCGCCTTCTTCGACTTCGAGATGGTCGACGAGCGGGCCGATGACGCCGTCGATACCCGCGAGGGCCTCGGCCCGGGTGGCGTCGCGGGTCTCGTCGAGCGCGAGCGCGAGCGTCTCGGCGCGGGCCTCCCATCGGTGGGCATCGGCATCGGCACGCCGGTGCGCCTCCTCAGCCGAGCGCACGGCGGATTCGGCCGAGGTCCGTACCTCGGCGGCCACGGCGCGATCGCGGTCGAGCTCGGCCTCGGCCACCGCGATCGCCTGGACCTGGCCGTCGAGGTGGGCCGACTCCTCGTCGGCGCCGTCCAGCTCGGCCCGCGCCCAGGCCGCGTCGGCCACCAGCGTTTCGATGACCCCTTCGTCGGCCGCGGCCGCGAGCTCGCGGGCGAGGCCGCGCTGCTTCTCGCCAACGAGGGCGATGAGCCCGCGGACGCGTTCGCGGAGACGCCCGGCGCGCACCATGGCGTCGGGCAGCCTGTCCTCGCCGAGATCGGTGAGAGTCCGTTCGCGTTCCATCACGGCGCCGTCGAGTTCCGCCAGCCGTTGGTTGACCTCGCGATCGCGGGTGCCGAGCGAGCCGGCGTCGTCGGTGAGACGCTCGAGGCGGGTCTGGAGCCCGGCGACCTCGTGGCCGATCAGATGCAATCGGATGCCACGGGCCTCGGCGACGAGACCGTCATGGCGGCGAGCCGCATCGGCCTGGCGTTGCAGCGGAGCAAGACCACGGCGGACCTCGCGGAGCAGGTCGTTGAGCCGCAGCAGGCTGGCCTCGGTGGCCTCGAGGCGACGCTCGGCCTTCTCGCGCCGCTTGCGGTACTTCAGGATCCCGGCCGCTTCTTCGATGATCGCGCGCCGGTCCTCGGGCCGGGCGTTCAGCACCTGGTCGAGCTGGCCCTGGCCCACGATCACGTGCTGCTGGCGCCCGATGCCCGAGTCGGACAGCAGCTCGGTGATGTCGAGCAAGCGACAGGGAGCGCCGTTGAGCTGGTACTCGGACTCGCCGGTGCGGAACAGCGTCCGCGTGATCGTCACCTCCGAGAACTCGATGGGGAGCGTCCCCGAGGTGTTGTCGATCGTGAGGGAGACCTCGGCTCGTCCGAGCGAGGCCCGTTTGGAGGTACCGGCAAAGATGACGTCGTGCATCTTCGAGCCGCGCAACGACCGCGCGCCCTGCGCGCCGAGCACCCAGGCAACGGCATCCACGAGGTTCGACTTGCCCGACCCGTTCGGGCCCACGACGACCGTCACGCCCGGTTCGAAATCGAGCACGGTCTTGTCCGCGAAGGACTTGAAGCCTCGCAGCGTCAACGACTTGAGGAACACGCACGTCCTTTGCTCGGTCCTGGGGTCGACACTCCGCCGGCCGACACCGGAAAGGCGACGCACCGTCGAGCGTAGCGACCCGGCGAGGCCGCGTCAGGGATCACCGGACGCGGAATCCGACCTCGCCGATGGGCGATTCGTACCTCAGCGCGACCCCCTCCACCTGAGCTCGAGGCGGCCCCGACCGGCACCACTCGACCAGTGAGTCAACTGCCGCCGGTGGACCTTCGAAGACGGCCTCGACCGTGCCGTCATGGTTGTTGCGCACCCAGCCGGACACCGCCGCGACGCGAGCTTCGTCCCGGCAGGTGTCTCGAAACCACACGCCCTGCACGCGGCCGGACACGACGACCCGGACGCGCGCCTGGCGTTTCGCCGGTCGACTCGCCGGTTGAGTCACCGGTCGCCTCGAATGTCGGTGAGATGGGTCAGACCTGGCAGGCCTCGCAGTAATACGTCGAACGGCTGCCGGCCTTGCCCTTCACGATCGGGCGACGACAGCGCCGACAGGCCTGGCCTTCTTGGGCGTAGACCTTGTGGTGGAGCTGGTACTCGCCCGGCTTTCCGAACAGGTCGACGTATTGCCCATCGCTCAGCGAGGAGCCCCGGTACTTCACCGCGTCGTGCAGGACCTCGCTGATCGCCCGGTAGAGCCGGCGCACCTCCTCGGGCGACAGCGACTCGCTCGCCCGGTCCCAGCGCAGCCCGGCGGTGAACAGGATCTCGTCGCTGTAGATGTTGCCGATGCCTGCGATGAACTTCTGATCCATGAGCAACGGCTTCAGCTTGGCTTTGCGGGCCCGCACCAGCTCTCCGAAGTAGTCCCAAGAGACCGCGGTTTCGAGCGGGTTGTAGCCGAGATGGGTGAGCTCTTCGACTTCCTTGTCCACGTCGTCGGCGTGGGTGACGAACATCTCACCGAACGTGCGCGGGTCGACGAATCGGAGCTGGCCACCCTGGCTGAACGAGATGACGACGTGGGTGTGTTTGGCCATCTTCTCGCGGGCGGTCTTGGCCCGACGGAGCTGGCCCGCCATTCCGAGATGCACGACGATGGCGTCCCCGCTGTCGAGTGTGAGGACGAGGTACTTCCCTCGGCGGTCGACTGCGGTGATCTTGCATCCCTCCAGCGGAGCGGTGAAGAGCTTCCGTTGGCGGTGACGGCGGATGGCCCGCATGCTGCCGGGGACGTCGACGCTCTTGATGCGCTTCCCGACCACCTCACGCTCGAGGTCGCGGCGCATGACTTCGACCTCAGGTAGTTCCGGCATCGTCGCTCCCGACTCGGTTGGTCTCTCCGTTGATCGTGCTGGTGACGGACGGCTGTTTCGCAGGGTCCGCGGGGTGCTCGACCGACAGCGTCGCCCACGCGGCGTGCGCGGCCATCTGTTCGGCTCGTTTCTTGGACCGACCTTCACCCTCGCCGCGCGGCTCCCCGTCGACGAGCACGACGGCGAAGAAGTGCTTCGCGTGATCGGGACCTTCGTCGCGCACCTGGTATCGAGGCAGCCGCTCGAATCGGCGCGCCGCGAGCTCCTGAAGCAGGCTCTTGTAGTCACAGTCACCCGGTCTGGCTGCCGCGATGTCGATGTAGCGGCCGACGAGGTCCATGACCACCCGTTCTGTGACGGACCATCCTGCGTCGAGGTAGATCGCGGCGATCACCGCCTCGAGGGTGTCGGCCAGGATCGACGTCTTCTCGCGGCCACCCGAAGCGTCTTCACCCTTGCCGAGCCGCAGAGCGTCGCCGAGCTCGATCGCGCGCGCGACCTCGGCGAGCACCTCGGTATTCACGACCGCCGCCCGGATCTTCGCGAGCTCGCCTTCGGGCTGGGCGGGATAGGCACGGTAGAGGTGATCGGTCACGACGAGTCCGAGCACGGAGTCTCCGAGGAACTCGAGTCGCTCGTTGGACTCGGTCTCGGCGTGCTCGGCGCAGTACGAGCGGTGCGACAGCGCGTGCAGCAACCCGGCCGGGTCGGAGAGCTCCACCGCGAGACGAACCTGGAGCGCCTCGGCACCCGGCGGAAGGGTGATCGGCTGTTTCATGCGAGCCCTCCGGCCCGTTCGAGCCGGGCCACGACCACGTCGACGAGGTCGCCCACCGTCCGCACATCGGCGAGGTCCTCGTCATCGATCGCGAAACCAACGGTGCGCTCACCCAGGTCCGCCTCGATCGCCTCCACGAGGTCGATGCGCGTGAGCTCGTCCGCACCGAGATCAGCGCAGAGGTCCGCGTCGTCGGTGAGCCGCGCCGCGTCGTCGAGATCGAGCACGTCAGTGATCTGCTCGCGGACGCAGCGGGCAACGCCGTCGACCCGGACGCGGTCTCGCCCGACGTGGGTCTCAGCGGGCATCGGCGCCTTCCGCCAGTGCGACTGCGACCCGACCCACGACGTCCGCCTCGACACAATCTGCCGCCACCCTGATCGCGTTGACGATCGCCCGCGCCGAGGAAGCGCCATGGGAGATCACACACACGCCGTTGACGCCGAGCAGCGCCGCGCCCCCCGTGGCGTCGGGATCGAGATCGGCCGCGGCCTCGATGAGCAGGGGCGCGACCACCTCGCCGGCCTGTTTGGCCTCGGGCGTCGAGTCGAGGATGCCGAACACCAGACCCGCGATCTGGCGGAGCGCTCCCTCGAGCGTCTTGAGGGCGATGTTGCCGGTGAAACCGTCGGTGACGACGACGTCGGGCCGGGTGGTCATGAGGTCACGACCCTCGACGTTTCCGATGAAGCCGGGTACGGCTTCGAGCAACGGGGAGACGCGCTTGCGGAGGTCGTCACCCTTGCCCGGCTCCTCTCCGTTGGACAGAAGTCCGACGGTCGGCTCGGCCGTACCGAACCTGACCGTGGCGTACGCCCGGGCCATGCGGGCGAACTGGACGAGCCACTCGGGGTCGCAGTCCACCGTGGCGCCACCGTCGATGAGGATCTGCGGCCGGGACCCGGGCACGGGGATGGGCACCGCGATACCCGGTCGGGCCACGCCCCGGATCCGGCCCCAACCCAAGAGCGCGCCGGCCATCGTCGCCCCGGTGTTGCCGGCGCCGACGAGCGCGTGGGCGCGGCCGTCGCGGACGGCTTCGGCGGCCCGAACGAGCGACGAGTCCTGCTTGGTCCGTACCGCAGCCACGGCATCCTCGTCCATCGCGACGACGTCACGGGCGTCGAGAACCTCCACACCCGGGGGCGCGGTGTTGGCGGGGAACAGCGGCTCGATCGCCTCGCGCCGGCCGACGAGGAGGACACCCACGTCGAGCTCGGCGACCGCGTCCAGCGCGCCGGTGACGATCTCGTCCGGTGCTCGGTCACCACCCATCGCATCAATGGCGACAACGCAGGTTCCTTCCATGTCGAATCGCTCCCGCTCGACGCGCTAGTCCACCTCGATGACGTGACGACCCTTGTACCACCCGCAGTTGCCGCACACGATGTGGGGCAACTTCACCGCACCGCAGTTCGGGCACAGCGAGCGCGCCGGGGCCTCGAGACGCCAGTTGGCGGCTCGACGGGATCGGGTCTTCGAGCGGGGGGTCTTGCGCTTGGGAACAGCCACGGTTTCTCCTGATGCGTCGGGGTCAGCTCAGCCGAGCCGAGTCGGTGGTCGGGTCACGAGGACAGCCGCAGCTCGGCCAGGGCGTCCCATCGCGGATCGGGTGGTTCGGGGTCGCATTCGCAGTCGGCGACGTTGCGGTCTGCGCCGCAGCCCGCGCACAGCCCCTGACAGTCGTCCCGACAGCGGGGCGCGGCCGGCAGCTCGGGCAGCACCGCGTCGCGGACGGCGGGCTCGAGATCGATCTCGTCGTCGCCGAGCTGGTAGGTCTCACCCTCGATCGGATTGGCCTCGAACAGCTCGGAGATCGAACAGTCCAGCGGTCCGCCGGCCTCGATCAGGCAGCACGCGCACGGCGCCTGCCAGCGCCCGGTGACCCGGCCCCGGACGACGATGCCGTCGGCCACGCACTCGAGGGTCGCCGTGAGGATGAGCGGCTCGTCGGGGTCGAGAACCGTGGCCGCGACCGACACGCCGTCGAGATGCGACGCGTCGATTCGCACGTCACGGCGGGCGTTGGGTCGATGGAGCATGTCGGCGACGTACGGTCGCAATCCGGTCATCATGGATGCCTCATGGTGCGACGCTCGCCGGCGGGGTCGTCCGCCGCCGCCGGCAAACCGGCGACGCGACAATCGGGTGGTGACTCCTGGGCGACAAGGGCGAAAAGGACGATAAGAACGGCGCCAAACGGATCATCCGCGACCCGCCGACCTGCGATTCTAGCAGAACGGCGCTTTTCCTCGGGATCTGGGAGCGACTCTCCCGCCCCGGGGGCGAGACCAGGGGCCCCGCCCGCCGACGGACCGGCCGCTCAGCCCTCGTCCTGGTCGAAGAACGCGCTCTCCGGCAATTCGTCGGCGACCGGGCCCGGCTCGTCCGGGAGCTCCACGACGACCTGGAGGCGCTCGCGACCCTTCTGCACCGCCTGCATCGTCCGGTCGAGCACGACTTCGAACGACGCCAGCTTCTGATCGACGTAGTCCTCGGCCTCGTGGCGAAGCGCCCTGGCCGCGGCCTCGGCATCGTCGATGACGGTCTGGGCGCGCCGGCGCGACTCACGCACGACCTCGCTGCGTTCGACCATGCGCTCGGCCTGGAGACGTCCGGCTTCGACGATCTCTTCGGCCTCCCGACGGGCCTGGGCGAGGTACTCCTCACGCTCCTTGAGCAGCCATCGAGCTCGCCGGAGCTCCTCGGGCAACCCGTGGATGGCCTCTTCTAACAGCGCGAGGACCTCGTCGCGGTTGACGAGCACCGACGCCGACATCGGCATCGATCGGCCGGACTCGACGTGCTCACGTGCCTGCAGGAGGGCCGCTTCGGTGTCGGGGTGGTACTCGGTGTCGAGCGGTTCGGCGTCCGGGTGCTCCACGTCGGTCACTGCTGCACCTCCTCCTCACCGAACCGGTCGGCGAGGCGTTTCACCACGAGCGGGGGCACCATGGTCGACACGTCACCCCCGAAGCGTGCCACGTCGCGCACGAGACTCGAGGACAGGAACGATTGCTGAGGGCTCGTCGAGATGAAGAACGTCTCGATCCCGGACAGCGCCTGGTTCATCTGCGCCATCTGCAGCTCGTAGTCGAAGTCCGACACGGCCCGCAGTCCCTTGACGATCGCGGCGGCACCATGCTCGCGGGCGAAGTCCACGAGCAGGCCCTTGAAGAACGCGACCCGGACGTTGGACAGATGGGTCGTGACCTCGCGCAGCATCTGTTGACGCTCGTCGAGCGAGAACAGGGATTGCGACTTCTGCGGGTTGCGGATGACCGCGACGATCACCTCGTCGAACTGGCGCGCAGTCCTCTCGATGATGTCGAGATGACCGTAGGTCACCGGGTCGAACGAACCCGGGCACAGGGCGATGGACACGCGGGGAGGTCTCCTGCTCACGGCACGGGGCGGGCCAGGACGGATACGAGCGTACTGCCCACGGTGCGGGTCCATGTGGCGTCCCAGCCGGGCGGCGGCGTGAGACCTTCCGAGCCGACCGCCCGTTCCACCACGATGCGCGCGTGCGCGGCGGTCCACTCCGGGTCGGCAAGCAAGGCGAGCACCCGTTCCAGCGCCACCGCAGGCTCGTCGTAGGGCGGATCGAGGAACACGACATCAAACGGCGCTTCGGGTGGCGGCTCCGCCGCGAGGACGGACTCGAGGGCACCACCGAGAACGCTCGCCCGGTCGGTCATTCCCGTTGTGGCCAGATTCGCCCGCATCACCGATCGAGCCGCCGCGGCCCGATCGACGACCACCGCGCCGCGCGCCCCGCGAGACAGGGCCTCGATGGCGAGGGCACCGCTGCCCGCGTAGCCGTCGAGCACGGACGCGCCCTCGATCGCGGACCCCAGGCTCGAGAACAGTGACTCCTTCACCCGGTCCGCGGTCGGGCGCGTGCGGTCACCCTTCGGCGCCGCCAGCCGCAGCCCTCCGACCTCCCCGGCGATGACCCGCAGTCGGCCGCTCGGCCTCACCCGGTCGATGCTCGCGCGTTGGCACTCAAGGGCGCGAGCTCGTGCAGGCGACGGGCCAGGTCTTGCGGACCGACGGTGACCGGATCGGTGCTCGAGACGAAAGCGAGCAGGACCTCGGCGAAGCGACGAGGATGCTCCACGTACGGGAAGTGGCCGCACCCCTCGATGATCTCGAGCCGGCTACCCGGCATGGCCTCGTGGGCGTCGTAGGCATGGGTGACCGGGATGATCGGGTCGTCCGCTCCCCAGACGATGAGGGTCGGCACGTCCTCGGCCAGGTAGAGCTTGTCCATCGCGCTGACCCGCTGGCCCCGCAGGTCGACCACCGCGCGCAACGTCTGCACGAACGCGGTACGGGTCTCCGGGTCCAGCAGCGAGGTGTAGGAGCGCCAGACCTCCCTGGTCGCCGGAGCGGGCCGCAGGCCGACCTTGGCGAACCAGCCTGTGACCGTCTCCACGGCGGTCCGGACGAACGGCTGGAGCCCCAGGGGCATCACGAGGTCCACACCCGGCGCGGCGAGCACGCGCAGCAGCGGCGTGACCTCCTCGCCGAGACCACCGGCACACACCAACGCGAGGCGCTCACATCGCTCGGGATGCTGGTAGGCGAACTGCATCGCGATGCCGCCGCCCAGCGACGTGCCGACCACCGTGGCGCGCTCGTGTCCCAGCGCCGCCAAGAGGTCCCGCAGGAACCCGGCCTGCGCCCCGAGCGAGTAGTCGCCCCGGGGCTTGTCGGACCGCCCGTGACCGGGGAGGTCGGGGGCAACGTAGGTGACCTCCCGGCCCAGATCCTCGAGCACCGGCTTCCAGGATGTGGAGCTGCCGGCCATGCCGTGAACGAGCAACACGACGGGACCCTCCCCGCCGGTGCGGTACGCGACTTGGTGGCCGTGCACACTGATCGTTCGACGCTCCATGGCCCCTCCCGCGGGTCGCCACCCGCACGCTACCGGCCGCGAGCCCCGGGCCGTGGTCACAGGTTCGGCTCTTGCTCCAGCCCGGCCCGCGACGTCGTTGCCCATGTGATCGACGCTGCGACGACCAATGCCAGGCCGCTCGGCACGAAGAGCAGTCCGATTGAGAATGCTCCGAGCACGATCAGAGTCCACATGAGTGCTGCACACGCCGCCGCCGTCTTCCGGCGGCCGCGGAGGACGGCGGCGAGTCCGGCGGTAACGACCACGACCGGGATCGCGACGATGAACGCAAGCCTCGGGCCTTCGGATTCGAGCAGGGTCGTCTTCGTCCGTGTGGACCTGATCTCGACCTCGCCGCCGGGCCCCGATCGGCTTTCTGCCGAAGAAGTCCCGGCGAGCGGGACGAACAGCACCACGAGCGCGGCCGTCACCGCGAGACCCACGGCAATCAGGCCTGGAATCCGACCTCGGACATCCCGGCCGGTGACGCTCCCGCCTGCATCTGATGCCTGCGACCACCCCATCGCAGTTATCATACGTACGTATGAGCGCACAGGGCCAGTCAACGCGGGCACGGCTCATCGACGCGACCCGTTTGTGCGTGGCCCACGGCGGGTTGTTGGGCGCGACCTCTCGGGCCATCACGACCGAGGCCGGTGCCAACCTCGCCGCGATCACGTACCACTTCGGCTCCAAGGACTCCCTCGTCGACGAAGCCCTCACCGCCGAGGTGGGCGCGTGGATCGAACCCGCGATCACCGCGCTCACCGGCGACGGCGACGCGGTGGCGCGAATGCTGCGCGCCGCCGCGGCGCTCGGCGCGGCCTATACCGATGCGCGCCAACACGTCCCGATCGTCGTCGAAGCACTGCTGGCTGAGGCCCGCTCGTCGTCTACCGACACGCCGACAATCACACTCTGGCGCCGGGTCCAGGCCTTGCTGCGCGACGAGATCGGCGCGTTGAACGCGCACGGCGAGATCCCGGCGTGGGTCGAGCCGGAGGTGATGGCGGCCACCATCATGAGCGTGGCCATCGGCGCCGCCATCGCCGCCGCGGTGGACCCCCAAGGTCCCGAACCGACCAGGATCGGGGCTCAGATCACCCTGCTCTTGGGGGCCGTCTACACCGGTCCCGCGTCCGGGACTGACGCGTAGCGTGTACTCAGCTCTTGAAGAGGAACTCGACGTCCTCACCGAGGAGGTCGTGGACCTCCTCGCGGAGCGGCACGTGCCGAGCGAGCACCAGGTCGGGATCCTCGTCGAGGATGGCCTCGGCGATCCTGCGGGACCATTCGACGTAGGCCGCATCACGAGGAAGGCGGCCGAGCTTGAGGTCACCGAAGCCGGACTGCTTGCCGCCGAAGACCTCGCCGGCACCCCGGATCTCGAGGTCGCGTTCGGCGAGCAGGAACCCGTCGGTCGAGTCCACCATCGCTTGGAGTCGGGCTTCACCGTCGGGAGTGGTCGGGTCACCGAACAAGAAGCAGAACGAACGGCCCCCGCCCCGCCCGATCCGGCCGCGAAGCTGGTGAAGCTGCGACAGGCCGAACCGGTCCGCGCCGTCGACGATCATCACGGTCGCGTTGGGTACGTCGACACCGACCTCGATCACGGTGGTGGCAACGAGCACGTCGAGCTCGCCGGCGCGAAATGCCGTCATCGCCGCCTCCTTGTCGGCCGGCTTCATCTGCCCGTGCAACAGCCCGAGCCGTAGCCCCGCGAGATCCTCGACCGCGAGCCGATCCAGCTCTTCGGTCGCGGCCTTGGCCTCGACCCGCGGCGAGCCCTCGACCAGCGGGCAGACCACGAACGCCTGGCGGCCGTCGGCCACCTCGGCCCGCAGCGTGGCGTACGCGGCCTCGCGAGCCATCGGTTCGGTGCCAACCCATGCAGTCGTCACCGGTGTTCGCCCCGGGGGCATCTCCCGAAGCTCGCTCTTGTCCAGATCGCCGTAGATGAGGAAGGCGGCGGTACGGGGAATCGGCGTGGCGGTCATGACCAACACGTCGGGCACCGCCGCGCTCTCGGCCGCGCGGTCGCGCAGCACCGCCCGTTGCTCCACACCGAACCGGTGCTGCTCATCGATGACGACGACGCCGAGGTTCGGGATGGGCGTGTCGGCGTAGATGAGAGCGTGCGTGCCGATCACGATGTCGCACTCCCCCGCTTCCAGCTCGGCGGCCATCGTTCGACGTTGCGCGGCCGGCGTGCGGTTGGTGAGGAGCCGGACGGTGATCGGGCGGTCACCGGTGAGCGTTCCCGGTGCGTCGACGCTGAGACCGTCCAGCATCGTGCGGCTCGACAGGTAGTGCTGCTCGGCGAGGACCTCGGTCGGGGCCATGAACGCACCCTGGTAGCCGCCCTGCACCGCGGTGAGGAGCGCGCTGAGGGCCACGACGGTCTTGCCCGAACCGACGTCACCCTGGAGCAGGCGGTGCATCGGCGCGGCGGCGCCCAGATCGGCGGTGATCTCGTCGATCACCCGGCGCTGGTCGCCGGTGAGGGGGAAGGCCAGCGCCTTGTGGAACTCGGCCACGAGCTGACCGTCGACGGCGTGGCGGATGCCCAGCCGGCTCGACTCGATGGCCCGCTTGCGCGCGACGAGGCCGACCTGCATACGCAGGAACTCGTCGAAACGCAGCCGGCGCTGGGCGCGCCGGGCCGAGTCGAGATCGTCGGGCCGGTGCACCTGGCGGATCGCCCAGTCCCGCGAAACGAGCTTCAGCTCGCGCCGCACCGGTTCGGCCAGCGGTTCGGCCAGGCCGCCGCGGCTGTGCACCTCGTCGAGCGCGGCGGCCGCGACCTTGCGGAGCTGGGCGGTGAACACGTCCGCCTTGCCGGACTGGGGGTACACCGGCACCACCGCTCCGGTGTTCTCGCCCAACCTTCCCAGCACATCGACCACCGGGTTGATGAGACGCGGCTTGCCTCGGTACTCGTCGAGCTTGCCGAAGAAGGCGGCTTCGGTTCCTTCCGGGAGCTGGCGCTCCCGCCACGGCTGGTTGAAGAAGACCGCGGTGAGCATCGACGTGCCGTCGTACACCGTGGCCTCGACGATCGCCCGCCCCTTGCGAGACCGTCGCGCCGAGATGCGTCGCACCTCCGCGAACACCGTGGCTTCGTCGCCGACGCGAAGCTCGGCGATGTCGGCCCGAGCGGTCCGATCGAGATAGCGGCGCGGGTAGCGCTCCAACACGTCGAGCACGGTCTCGACGCCCATGAGCTCGAGGCGGTCGCGCAGCTTCGGCGCAACACCGATGCTCGAGAGGGGGATCGCGGCGACTTCGCGCAGCGTCAGCGGGCTCGTCGCTACTCCACACCGATCAGGTACGGGTACAGCGGCTGGTCACCCTGGTGGACCTCGATCTCGAGCTCGGGGAAGGAGTCCGCGAGGTACTCCCGGATGTGGGCGGTCTCTGCGGGAGGTGCGTCGGCGCCGACGATGAGGGTGACCAGCTCACGCTCGTCGTCAATGAGGTACTCGAGCAAGGACCGGGCCGCGTCGAACGGGGACTTTCGCGCCGCCTGGATGCCGTCGTCTCCAACCGCGAGCCAGTCGCCGGCGCTGATGCGGCCGCACTCGGCGACGCTGTCACGCACGGCCTGAGCGACCGCGCCACACCGCACCCGGTCGACGGCCTCCTTCATGGATTCGACGTTGACGTCGATCGACGCATCGGGGTCATAGGCGACGAGCGCGGCGAGACCCTCGATGATCGCTCGGGTTGGCACCACCGCGATCCGGCGATCGGTGAGGTCGGCGACCTTGCTGGCGACGGGCACGATGTTGTTGTTGTTCGGCAGCACGATCACCGCGTCGGCGCGACATGCCTCGACGGCTTCGAGGATCTGCGCGGTCGACGGGTTGAGTGACTGACCACCGGCGACGATCTGTTGCACGCCGAGACTTGACAACAGTCGCCTGACCCCGTCGCCCACGCCCACCGCGACGACCGCGGTCATGACATCCTCGATCGGCACGGTCGGCGGGACGCTGCCGCCCGGCGTGGCGGGCGCATGCTCGGCGATCCACGCGTCCTCCTCGAGCTGTTCCACCTGCTCGTGAAGGTCGGTCACGCGGATCTTGTACGGACGACCCGCGTCGACGCCGGCCTCGACCGCCGCGCCGATGTCGTCGGTGTGGACGTGGCAGTTCCAGGTGCCATCGCCACCGACCACGACGATCGAGTCGCCGATCGCCCCCCACGCCTCCTTGAGACCCGGGATGGTGGCGTCACCCGCGTCGAGCAGGTACATGACCTCATAGCGCAGGTCCGAGCCGCGCTCGGCGCTGAGATGGGCTTCGACGGCGTGGGGCGTCACGACGACGCTGGGTTCGGGGATGGGCCGACCTGCGACCACCTCCAACAGCGCGTCGACCAGCAACGTGAACCCCTTACCTCCCGCGTCCACGACACCCGCTTCCTTGAGCACCGGCAACAGGTCGGGCGTGTGGGCGACGGCGGCGGCGGCGGCGGCGCCGACCTGATCGAGGACGCGGCCGAGCGCCACCTCCCCCGCGTCGCGAGACGCCTCGGCCGCCTCGGCCGATTCGCGTACGACCGTGAGGATCGTGCCCTCGACGGGGCGGAGCACCGCTTCGTACGCCGCGTCGGCGCCCCGGCGGAGTCCGATCGCGATATCGGCCGTACCGACGACCTCGAGGGGTGAGAACGTGTCGGCGAGGCCCCGCAGCACCTGCGAGAGGATGACGCCCGAGTTTCCGCGCGCCCCCATGAGCGAGCCATGTGAGACGGCCCGACACACCTCCGGCATGCGGTCGGCGCTGCCGAGCTCGCTGACCACGGCCTCCATGGTGAGGGCCATGTTGGTTCCGGTATCACCGTCGGGCACCGGGTACACGTTGAGCCGGTTCAACTCCTCCTGGTGTGAGCGCAGGGCGTCCCGGAATCGGATGACGACCTGGCGCACATCGGTCGCCGCGAGGTGCTCGAGCGTGGGCATCGGCCGGAATCGTAATGGCGCTCGGGTCCTCGGAGCAGCGAGTGCTACGATCACTCGTCCACCGGGGCCCGTGTTCTGCGTCGCCAGGTCCGGTTGTCCTGCTCCATCTCGTCCTTCGAAGAGGTCTCTCGATGGCATCCGTCTGCGACGTCTGCGGCAAGGGCCCGCGTTTCGGCATGCGCCTCAGCCACTCACACCGTCGTACCAAGCGGCGCTGGAACCCGAACGTGCAACGGGTCCGCGCCGTCGTGAACGGCACCCCACGTCGCATCCACGCCTGTACTGCCTGCCTGAAGGCGGGCAAGGTCGAGAAGCCGTAGGGCCGCTCCATGCAGGGCGTCGTTCGCACCTTCGATCCCCAGACCCGAGAGGGTGTCGTCCTCTCCGACGCCGACCGGGCCGACTACGCCCTCGCCGCAGACGCGCTCGAGGGCTCCATCTTCCGGATGCTCCGCCAGGGCCAGCGAGTCAACTTCGAGCTCGACACCTCGGGTCTTGCGACCCGGCTGCGTATCGGCGCCGAACGCGACATGGGGCTCCCGCCCGCCGACGTGTAGCTGCCTGCGCCGTCTCACCGCGCGCCCACGCGGCGATGGTGCACTCTCCGGGTGGCCCATTCGCACCAACGTGGGACACGGCGGACCCAGTTGGGGCCGGGGCGGGGGGCACCGCTACGCTCGACGCACCGAATTCGCCGCTGGCGCGCGGTCGAGGCTCGACCCGGCAGCGGGGAGAACGAAGGAGCAACAGACCCGTGACGGCCAATGTCGATATCGCGCCACCCACAGCCAATCAACGCCTGATCCGCTGGGTCGAGGAGATGGCCGACCTCTGCCGGCCGGCGTCGATCCACTGGTGCGACGGATCAGACGCCGAGGCCGACGGGCTCTTCGCCACGATGGTCGGGAGCGGGACCCTTCGGACTCTCGACGACCAGGCCCGACCCAACTCGTATTGGGCCGCATCGGACCCGAGCGACGTCGCGCGGGTCGAGGATCGCACCTTCATCTGCTCGACCAGCGCCGCCGATGCCGGGCCCACCAACAACTGGAAAGACCCGGCCGAGATGCGCACGAAGCTCGGCGAGCTCTTCACCGGCGCCATGTCGGGCCGCACCATGTACGTCGTCCCGTTCAGCATGGGGCCACTCGGCTCGAACCTCTCGTACATCGGCGTCGAGATCACCGACTCGCCGTACGTGGTCGTGAGCATGCGCACGATGACCCGCATGGGCCAGGCGGCGCTGGACGTGCTCGGCGACGACGGTGAGTTCGTGCCGTGCATGCACTCCCTCGGCGCGCCGCTCGCAGCCGGCGAGACCGATGTCGCGTGGCCGTGCAATGCCGAAGACAAGTGGATCGTGCATTTCCCCGAGACCCGTGAGATCTGGTCCTACGGCTCCGGCTACGGCGGCAACGCCCTCCTCGGCAAGAAGTGCTTCGCGCTGCGGATCGCGTCGGTGATCGCCCGCGACGAGGGGTGGCTCGCCGAGCACATGCTCATCTTGAAGCTCACGTCGCCTGCGGGCCGCGTCCACTACATCGGCGCGGCCTTTCCGTCCGCCTGCGGCAAGACGAACCTCGCGATGTTGGTGCCCACCGCTCCCGGCTGGAAGGCCGAGACGATCGGCGACGACATCGCCTGGATGAAGTTCGGCGACGACGGCCGCCTCTACGCGATCAACCCCGAGTTCGGGTTCTTCGGCGTCGCGCCGGGCACGAATCGCGCGACCAACCCCAACGCGATGGATACCCTCCACAAGAACACGGTGTTCACCAACACCGCGCTCACCGACGACGGCGACGTCTGGTGGGAGGACATCGACGGCCCCGTGCCCGCGCACCTGACCGATTGGCGCCGCCAGGACTGGACCCCGGGGTCGGACTCGCCCGCGGCGCACCCGAACGCGCGGTTCTGTGTGCCCGCGTCGCAGTGCCCGGTCATCGCCCCCGAGTGGGAAGACCCCAAGGGCGTGCCGATCTCGGCGTTCCTGTTCGGTGGACGCCGGGCGACGACGGTGCCGCTGGTGTACGAGGCACGCGACTGGAACCACGGCGTGTTCGTCGGCTCCACGATGGGTTCGGAGAAGACGGCCGCCGCCACCGGCGGGCTGGGCGAGCTGCGTCACGACCCGTTCGCGATGCTGCCGTTCTGCGGCTACAACATGGCCGACTACTTCGCCCACTGGTTCGCGCTCGGCACCCGCCACGACCCGGCCAAGCTGCCTCGGATCTATGGCGTGAACTGGTTCCGCAAGGATGCCGACGGCAAGTTCCTCTGGCCCGGCTTCGGCGACAACTCGCGGGTGTTGGCGTGGGTCGTCGACCGGCTCGAGGGCGGCGTGCCGGGACAAGAGAGCGCCATCGGGACCGTCCCGGCCGCCGGTGAGCTGGATCTGTCCGGACTCGACGCGTCGGCCGAACAGATCGCGGCGGCGACTCGCGTGAACGCCGACGAATGGCGCACCGAGGTCGCGAGCACGCGCAAGCACTTCGAGATCTTCGAGGACCGCCTCCCCGACGCGCTGTGGGACGAGCTCAGCGCGCTCGAGGCTCGCCTCGGCTAGCCGCAGGCGACGCGCACCACTGTTTTCACCAGGCTGTTTTCACCAGGACGACCGCCACGGGGTGGTGACGTTGCCGAGGACGGGCCAGAACGGCTGCGGACCTGCCGAGAGTGACCACCGGGTGGTACCAATCCCGACATGAGTGACCGGTTGGAACAGATCTTGGCCGGCGCGACGACCGAGGAGCTGGCGGCTTCGGTTACGGGCGCCGACCTCTGGAGCACACCCGGCATCGCCCGCCTCGGCGCCGCCGGGCTTCGAGTCACCGACGGACCCAACGGAGCCCGAGGAGGGCGCTGGACGGGCCTGGGCGCCGCGTGTTTCCCCTGCGGATCGCTGCTCGGCGCCACCTGGGACCCGGCATTGGTAGAGCGCGTGGGTCGGGCCATCGCCCAGGAGGCGCGCACCAAGGGCGCGCACGTGCTGTTGGCACCGACCGTAAACCTCCACCGTCACCCCCTCGCGGGGCGCAACTTCGAGTGCTACTCCGAAGACCCGCACCTCAGCGCCCGGCTGGCCGTCGGGTTCGTGCGCGGCGCCCAAGGCGAGGGCGTCGCCGTGACCGTGAAGCAC
The DNA here is from genome assembly GCA_035646535.1 of Acidimicrobiia bacterium. Classification (GTDB taxonomy): domain Bacteria; phylum Actinomycetota; class Acidimicrobiia; order IMCC26256; family JANYLB01; genus DASRPD01. The sequence goes on along the minus strand of DASRPD010000071.1, from coordinate 16,946 downwards.
TTCGTCGCCAACGACTCCGAGCACGAGCGCATGACGATCAGCTCCGAGGTCGACGAAGCCGTGCTGCGCGAGCTCTACCTCGTGCCGTTCGAAGCGGCGGTGCGCGAAGCCGGGGCCTGGGGTGTCATGTCGGCGTACAACCGGCTCAACGGCACGTACTGCAGCGAACACCCGTGGCTCCTCACGACGGTCCTGCGAGACGAATGGGGCTTCGACGGCTTCGTCATCTCGGACTGGTTCGGAACCCACGCCACCGCGGCGGCCGCCGAGGCCGGGTTGGACCTCGAGATGCCGGGGCCGCCGCAGTGGTTCGGGCCGCGACTCGCCACCGCGGTCGAGGTCGGCGAGGTCGGCGCCGAGACCCTTTTCGGCATGGCCGCCAACCTGCTGCGCGCCTCGGCTCGCACCGGCGCGCTCGACGGCGAAGAGACCGGCCCGGCTCGCGCCGTGGACGACCCCACCCACCGGGCGCTCGCCCGCGAGGCCGCCGCCGCGGGCTTCGTCCTGCTCCAGAATCGCAACGCCGTCCTGCCGATCGACCGTTCGACGGTGTCGCGGATCGCTCTCGTCGGCCCGGGTGCCGACGTCGCCTGGATCATGGGCGGCGGGAGCGCCTCACTGACGCCGCACTACTCGGTGACCCCACTCGATGGCATCACCGAGGCCGTGCACGAGACAACGACCGTCGGTCTCGCCCGCGGGCCCGCCAGCCACCGAACCGTGCCGATACTCGACAACCGGACCCTCGATGGCGACGTCACGGTCGACTACTTCCCCACGACCGACTGGACCGGACCGGTCGCGCTGACCGAATCGGTGCCGACCAGCCGGCTCGTCTGGATGGGGCATTGGACCGACGAGTTCGACGGCTCCCGGTACTCGGCGCGCGCTCGGAGCACGCTCCGCCCGACCGAAGGGGGTGAGTGGACCTTCGGCCTCACCACGGTCGGGCCGTGTCGGGTGCTCCTCGACGATGAGGTCATCTTCGACGTCGGGACCGATCGGCCACGGGGCGAGTCGTTCTTCGGGTTCGGCAGCCCCGAGCTGACCGCGACCGTGCCGCTGCGTGCCGGCGAACCCCGCACGCTCACGATCGAGTACTCCTCCGCAGGCCCGAGCATGCTCGGCGGCTTCGCCCTCGGCGCGGCTCCGCCGGAGCCGCCCGACGCGTTCGACCGCGCGGTTGGCGAGGCTGCGGAGGCCGACGTCGCGATCGTGGTCGTCGGCACCGGTGCCGACTGGGAATCCGAAGGCCACGACCGCACGTCCATCGAGCTCCCCCGGAACCAGGCGGCGCTCGTGCGCGCCGTCGCGGCGGCGAACCCGCGCACCGTCGTGTGCGTGAACGCCGCCGCCCCCATCTCGATGGACTGGGCCGATGATGTCCCGGCGGTGTTGGTCTGCGGCTTGCCGGGCCAGGAGTGGGGCCACGCCCTGGCGGACGTGCTGTTCGGCGCGGTCGAGCCGGGAGGCCGGCTCCCGACGACGCTGCCGGTGCGACTCGATGACACCCCGAGCCACGCGACCTATCCGGGCGAGAACGGCCGGGTCCACTACGCCGAGGGCCTGCTCATGGGCTATCGCGGCTACGACACGCGCGGGATCGAACCGAGGTTCTGCTTCGGTCACGGCCTCGGCTACACGACCTTCGAGTACGGACCCGCCCGGGTCGGCGACACCACCGTCTTCGTCGATGTCACCAACACCGGCGACCGGCCCGGCGCTGCGGTCGTGCAGTGCTACGTCCACGAGGTCGCGGCTCCGACCGGCCTCCCGGACCAGGAGCTGCGAGCGTTCGAGAAGGTGCGGCTCGAGTCCGGCGAGACGCGCACGGTGAGCTTCGAGCTCGGCCCGCGGGCGTTCGCCCACTGGCGGGACGGCTGGGTCATCGCGGCGGGCACCTATGAGCTCAGGATCGGCGCATCCTCTCGGGACATCCGTGCTCGGGCGACGATCGAGGTTCCGGGCGGTACGGTGGCGTCCTGACCGTGCTCGTGCCCTGATCCGCGACACCCTCGGGAGGAACGATGGCCGTTCGGGCGTACGTGCTGATCCAGACCGAAGTCGGCAGGGCCATCGACGTCAGTCGGGCGGTCGGCAGGATCAGTGGGGTCGTCGCCGCAGACAACGCCCGCTTCCTACGGGCGCTGGCGACCGGCTCGGGTGGCGCGGCGGGCGCGGCGGGCAAGGGCGAGCTCGACCAGGCGATCGAGCAGCTCGGAGTACGACGTACCCGACGCTTCCCACAGCCGGGGGAACATCGAGATCGGCGTGAACCCGGGGATCGTGTTCACCTCGTTCACGAGGAAGCCCCGCCCGTCGGCCTCGAGGAAGAAGTCGACCCGGGCCATGGCCTCCAACCGGCACGCGTCGAACGCTCGGACCGCCAGTGCGCGCGCCGCGTCGGCGTCGGCGGGCTCGAGCGGCGCGGGGATCAAGAGCTGCGCGGCGCCGTCTTCGTACTTGTCGGCGTAGTCGTAGAACTCACCGCCGGGAACGATCTCGCCCGGGACCGACGCGTCCGGCGGGTGCTCGCCCAACACGGCGACCTCGATCTCCCGGCCGACGATCGCCTCCTCGGCGAGGATCCACTCGTCGAAGACGAGCGCGTGCTCGATCGCCGCGTCGAGCTCGGCGCGGTCGCGGGCCTTGCCCACCCCGACCGACGATCCCATGTTGGCCGGCTTCACGAAACACGGCATGCCGAGCTCGGCCTCGACCTGGTCGGCGAACGTGGTGACGTCGTGGCCGTCTCGATGGGCCAGCCATCGGGGTGTGGGCAGACCGCAGGCGGCGAAGGCGCGCTTCATCATCACCTTGTCCATGCCGACGGCCGAGCCGAGGACACCGCTGCCCACGTAGGCGAGGTCGGCCAGCTCGAAGAGTCCTTGCACGGTGCCGTCTTCACCGTAGGGACCGTGCAGCAAAGGCAGCACCACGTCGATCTCGGCCAGTGGCGAGGTCTCCGCCGCGCCGGCTCGATGCGCCACGAGATCTCCGACTCCGCCGACCGGATCGCCGGCGACGGCGAACTCGCTCGGAAGGGCCGCCGGTCCCGCGGCAATCGCCCGCTGGGCCTCGGTGGCGAGCAGCCACCGACCGTCGGTGGTGATCGCCACCGGCACGACGTCGTAGCGATACGGGTCGAGCGCGGCGGCCACGGCCACGGCAGTCGCTCGGGACACGTCGTGTTCGGCCGAGCGGCCGCCGAACAGCAACAACACACGGGTCCGCCGCTCCGAGCTCATTCGACCTGCAGGATCGCACGGATGGCGAGGCCCATGATGAACAGCCCGCCGAGTCCGTACAGGAGCTCCCTGCGACCACCGCCCCGCATCGAGCTGCGGTACTGGTACAGCACCCCGATCGTGATGAACGTCACGAAGCCGTAGAACATGTGGAACCGCGGCACCGCGGCGGCATAGGCCTCGTCACCCGCGACGAGGACCACGCCCAACAGGATCTGCACGAGAATCGCGATCTCTGCGACCAGCGTCGCGACCCAGACCGGCCGGCCCCGGAACCGCCGCCAGCGCCACGCCGCGAGCGCGTACATCCCGGCCAGGCCGTTGGCGACCAGGGCGACGTAGCCCCAGTTGCGATGGATGTCGAAGATGGTCTGGATGGTGAACCTCGTCGCCCGGCCGACTCAGAGGACGGCGTCGTCGGCGGTCGAGAAGGAAGTGTCCCCGCCGCGCAGCAGGTTCTTCAGCACCTTGCCCGCCGGGTTGCGCGGCAAGGGCTCCTCTCGGGTCTCGACGTGCTCGGGCACCTTGAAGTCGGCGAGACGCGTCGCGCACCACGCGCGGATCTCGTCGCGCCCGGCCGTGGAGCCCTCTCGGAGGTGCACGACCGCTTTGACCTCTTCACCCAGCTCGAGGTGCGGCACTCCGACCACCGCGGCGTCGAAGACGTCGGGATGCTCGAAGAGGATCTGCTCGACCTCGACGCAGTAGATGTTCTCCCCGGCGCGGATGATCATGTCCTTCGCCCGGTCGACGATGTAGAGGTAGCCGTCGTCATCCAGGCGGCCGATATCCCCCGTGCGCAACCACGCGTCGGCAGCGATCGCCTCGGCGGTGGCTTCGGGACGGTTCCAATAGCCGCGCCGCATGATCGTCGGGCCGCGCAGCCACACCTCCCCGTTCTCGCCGACCGGCACTTCCCGGCCTGTCGGGTCGGCAAGACGGAGCTCGACGGTCGGCACCGGGCGGCCGACCGAGCCGGGGTGCGCGCCGTAGTCGTCACCAGCGTGCGACGTAGCGACCGACGCGGTCTCGGTGAGGCCGTAGGCCGTCGCCAGCGTGCGGCGCACCGAGGGGAACCGCTCGTGGATACGGGTCACGAGCTCGGGTGCCGCGGGCGCCCCGCCGTAGCTGGCCCGTACGACCGATGACAGGTCGTACTGCTCGAAGCTCGGTGACTCGACGATCCGCCACATGATGGTCGGCACACCGCCGAACGATGTGACCCGTTCGCGCTCGATCGTCGCCATCACCTCGTCGGCGTCGAACCGACCGGGCGGCATCAAGACCAGCCGTGCGCCCTGCGTGTAGGTGAGCATCATCGTCGACAGGCATCCGGTCACGTGGAACAGCGGGACGATGAGCAGGGCCGTCGGGGCGAGCTTGCGCTCGGTCTCGAGACTGGGCGTGCCGAGCATCGTGTTCAGCACGCTCGCACAGAAGATGTTCTGCACGTTCGCGATGGCCTGGCGGTGCGTGAGCGTGGCGCCCTTCGGTCGCCCGGTCGTCCCCGAGGTGTAGAGGATGGCGAACAGGTCGTCCTCGGCCACCGGGACGTCGGGAAGATCGCCCGGGTCCTCCGCCGCGAGCAGGTCGTCCCACGGGGAGAGCTTTCCGGCTCGGGCGTCGAGGCCGACCACGATCACGTCGGTCAGCTCGTCGAGACCATCGACAATGCTCTCGACCACGGCACCGCGCTTGGCGTCACAGCACAAGATCTTCGCCCCCGAGTCGGCCAGGCCGAACTCGATCTCGTCGGCCTTCCACCATGCATTGAGTGGCACCGCGGTCGCGCCGACGGCCGCGCACGCCCAGAATGCGACGACCCATTCGATCGTGTTCGCCGACAGGATGGCGACGCGGTCACCCGGCTCGACCCCGCGAGCAACGAACCCCGCCGCGACTCTCCGCACGAGGGTGTTGTGATCCCCGTAGGACAGTCGCCGCTCGCCCTGGATCAGAAACTCCTCGTCGGCGCGCGCCTCGTTGCGCTCGATGAGCTCGCGCAGCGAACGGATCCGCTCCCGATAGACGAACAGGGGCTGACCCACAACGTCTTCGGTGACGATCTCGAAGGGGCCACCCGGGCCGGTCAGCTCGGCCAGAGCAACGGCTCGATCGGTCATCGATCAGGCCACGTACTCGCTCTGTGACACGTCGAAGCTCCACAGCTCCGCCGCGTTGCTCACGGGTCCTTCAGATGCATGCTTGGCGTGGCCGTGCTGGAACGCCTTGCTGTTCACCCAGGCGTCGAAGTCTTCCTGGCTCCGCCACCGCGTGTACACGAGGAACACGTCGCGGTCATCGGTAGGTCGGAGCAGCTCGAACGCCTCGAACCCGTCCATCTTCGCCACTTCCCCGGCTCGGGCCCCGAAGCGAGCCAGCAGCTCGTCGGCCCGTTCGGGCGGCACGGTGATCGCGTTGATACGGACGACGCTCATGGGTTCCTCCTCGGTTGGAACGTGGATTCTCGCCCATCGGACTCGCCCGGGTCACGCTCGGGTCGGATCGGGTGCACCCACAGGCTACGGAATCGCCGGCCGAGTCCCCTCGCCCGCATGGATGGACCCGTCGGGCGTCGCTCAGCGTTCCTCGCGGAGGAACTGCTCGATCTCAGAGGCGATCTCGTCACCGCTCGGGATCTCATCCGATGCGACCACGTCGAGCTCGTTGACCATCGCGGCGACGTCGGGACGTTCCCGGAGGCCCTCTTCGACCCGCTCGGCGTATTCATGGGAGTGGGCGTCGAGCACGTCGAGTGATGTCTCGACACCGGCCAGCTCGGCCAGCCGCGCCAGCAGCGACCGGATCGCCGGTGGTGACTGGTTCTGGGCCACGTAGTGCGGCACCTCGGCCCAGAGGCCGACGGCAGGAATCCCCGCCTCGCCGAGCGCGACCTGCAACACCGTCTGCACTCCGGTCGGGCCCTCGTAGTCGCCACGGGACGGCCCGACCTCCTGGAGCACCGAGTGGCTGGTGGCCGTGGCCAACACGCGCACCGGGCGGCGGTGCGAGGCGGCCGACGGGAGCCCGCCGAGCAGGAACGCTTTCATGACGCCGAGGCGCTGAGCGACCTCGACGATCGTCTCGGAGAACGAACGCCAGTGCAGCGACGGTTCGGGACCGGCACACACCACGACGTCCCGGCCGGCACGACCGGCGACGAATTCGACCGATGGCCACTCGATCTCACGAGCGACACCGTCGGTGAGACGGACCGTGGGACGTGACTGTTGGAGATCGGCGATGGGCTCGAGATCGATGCAACCGAAGCGGATCGGCTCATCGAGCTGTTCGAGCAGCGTCGCGACCGCGCCCGCGCCCGCAAGGCCGGCATCGATCCAGCCGGTGAACGCCACGACGAGCACGGGCTCGTCCAGCTCGGGCCATTCCTCCACTTCGAACACCTCTGCACTTTAGGCCCCGAGGAGGTAGGTTCCTCGGTCGTGAAGTTCGGCGTGCACACCGGCCTCCAGAACACCTCGATCGATGAGCTCGTCGACCTGTGGCAACACATCGAGGACCGCGGGTTCGAGTGGATCTCGATCTGGGACCACTTCTACGCGGCCGACCAGTCGGGCAGCGCGTCCTGTCTCGAGGCAGTCACTGCCCACACCGCGCTCGCCGAGACGACCGAACGCGTGCTGTGCGGGAGCCTCGTCTACTCGATCAGCTACCGCCACCCCGCCGTGATCGCCAACGCGATGGCGACGCTCGACCAGATCGCGAAGGGTCGGGTCGTGCTCGGCCTCGGCGCCGGGTGGCACCGACACGAGTACGACGCGTACGGCATCCCATTCCCACCCGCGCCGGTCCGGCTCCGCCAGCTCAACGAGGGAATCCAGTGCGTGCGAGGGCTGCTGACCGAGCCCACCACCGACTTCAGCGGCGAGTTCTTCACGATGCGCGAGGCACGCTGCGAGCCGAAGCCGGTGCAGCCCCGCCTGCCGATCTGGATCGGCGGTGGCGGCGAGAAGGTCACGCTCCGCATCGCGGCCCGCTACGCCGACGGCTGGAACGTGCCCTTCGTCGCTCCCGACGTGTACGCCCACAAGGTGGGCGTGCTGCATGATCACTGCGCCCGCGAGGAACGAGACCCGGCCTCGATCACCAAGGCGGTGAACGTCGGCCTCGCGTGGAGCGAAGAAGATCTCGATGCGCAGTTCGGCGGAGGGTTCTCGGAGTTCGTCCGCCCAGGCGTGCTGATGGGGAGTCCCCAGGAGATGGTCGATCGGATCGGCGAGTACCGCGACGCGGGCGCCGAGTGGGTGATCATCGCCCGTCGCGCCCCGTTCGACATCGACGCGCTCGACCGTTTCGCGACCGACGTGCTGCCCAACTTCTCCTGACCAAGCCGAGGGGAGGCGTGGGACGGGTGGCGGCGAGTCGCTACTTCGAGCTGCGGCGCTTCTTCGGGGCGAAGGCGCCGGCGATCTGATCCTGGGTGAAGCCTTCCGAGACCGACCCCGAAGACGCGTAGCGGTACAGCGCCGTCTGGTACACGACGCCGAGGGCTGACGTCACGATCGCCACCGCGAGGAGCCAGACGACGCCCAAGACGATGGCGAGGATGATGAGCGGCGTGAGCCCGGTGATGACCAGCAGGACGATCACCGGAACCGCGGCCAGGATCGCCAGGAACGACACGAGACCGATCCCACCCTGGCCGATCATGTTCTCCCCCCACGTCCGCTTGAACATGGACGCCGACCGCTTGATGGCCTTGCCGACCGACTCGCTCTCCAGGACGACGAGCGGGAGGACCAGGAACGTCACGAGCGACCACGCGATCCCGACCAGACTGATGACGATCCGACCGATGAACCCGGCTTGTTCCTCGATGGCCTGCAGGATGAGCGAGACCGTCGCGCTCACCAGCGCCCATGGCAGGATCGCTCCGGCGCGGGACCGGGCCGCGCCGAGCGCGCCGGAGAGTGAAGCGTCGCGCCCCTCGAGCCGTTCGTTGGCGGCCCACACCAAACCCGTGTTGAAGAAGATCGTGACGTAGGCGAGCACGAGGTAGGCGAGGAACAGGAGCACGTAGCTCAGCGCGCTCGGGTCGTACCCGCTCGCCGTGTCGCTGCCCACGAAGTACGCGGGGCCGAGGAAGCTCGCGGCGACGATCGCCGAACAGATCCCGGAGATGACGGGGAGCCACAGCAGGTCCTTGTCGGAACGCAGCACACCCCACGACGCTTTGAAGATCTCGAAGGAGCGACGGAACTTCATGGCACCAGTATCGACGATCCGAGGACCGACTTGACGTCATCTGAGGAAATCGGCCGGCGGATACCCTCCCCCACGGTGGATCCTCGGTACTTCCGCATCGCGACGGCGCTCGGCTCGGCACCCGACGACCTGGGGTGGGTACGCGCCCCGGGCCGGGTCAACCTCATGGGCGACCACACCGACTATCACGACGGCTTCGTCCTCCCGCTCGCGATCGATCGCGACTGTCTCGTCGCGCTGAGGCGACGTTCGGACCGCCATCTCCGGGCCCGGTCACTCGAAGAGCCCACGCCCGTCGAGCTGGATCTCGACAGCATCGACGCCGGTGAGAAGCCCCGTGACGTCGAACCGACCTGGGGCCGCTTCCTTGCCGGCGCTGCGGCCGCGACCGGGCTGGCCGCAACCGGACCGGGCCTCGACATCGCTCTGTCGTCGACGGTGCCGGCGGGTTCGGGCCTTTCGTCGAGCTCGGCGCTGACCGTGGCGCTCGTGCTGGCCATGGCCGACGCAGCCGGGGCCACCCTCGACCCGGCCCAGGCCGCCCGGGTTGCGTTGCGGGCCGAGATCCTCGCCACCGGTGTACCGGGTGGCCTCATGGACCAGCTCACGAGCCTCCTCGGCCGAGCCGGTCACGCGTTGTTGCTGGACTGCCGAACCCTGGCCGCCCGGCCGATCCCGCTGCCGGCCGGCCTCGCCGTGCTCGCGATGCATACGGGTCTGCCCCGCGTGCTCGCACGGAGCGAGTATGCGACGCGGCGCGCCGCCTGCGACGCCTCGGCCGAGCGCATCGGCGTCCGCGCCCTGCGCGACGCGACATTGGACCAGGTCGTCGACGATCCGATCGCGCGCCACGTCGTGACCGAGAACGCCCGGGTGCTCGCGACCGCTGACGCGTTGCGTGCCGACGACCACCTCATGCTCGGGCGTCTGCTGGCGCAGAGCCACGCGAGCCTGCGCGACGACTTCGACGTCTCGACGCCCGAGCTGGACGCTCTCGTCGACGCGCTCGTCGACGCCGGCGCGATCGGCGCGCGGCTGACCGGCGCGGGATTCGGCGGTTGCGTCGTCGCCCTCGCAGCACGTTCGGAGGTGGATTCGGTGGCCCGGCGAGCCGCCGCCACCTACCGCGCCGCGAGCGGCCTCGAGGCGCAGGCGTTCGTCGTGACCGCGGTCGACGGTGCGGCGGTGTTGGCCGGACTGCCCCCCGAGTGACCCATCAGCCCGACGTGGCCTCGAGCGTCGCTCGAAGACGACCGAGCGCTGCCGGGGTGCGGATCCCCCACCAGAAGAGGTCGCGCCCGTCGACCAGCGCAAGACGCGCGTCGGGCAACGACGCGCGCAGCTCTGCGAGGTGCCGGGACGAGAACGGGTAGGGCTCACTCGGCAGCACCACGAGATCGGGGCCGAGGCGCTCGATCTCGTCGAGACTGACCTCGGGGTAGCGCGGTGCATCCGCGGCGTCGATGACGTTCACGAGACCGAGCAGGTCGAGAACCGACGAGCCGTACGTCGCCGGCCCGGCCACGAGCCACGGTCGGCGCCACACGAGGGTGCACACCGATCGCGCCGGAGGGCGGAGAGCGGCGGCGCGCTCGAGCCATCCCGCCCAGTCGCGTCGGCCGAAGCCCTCGGGAATCGCGACCGAGCACGTGTCCGCCAGAGCCCGGACCGCGGGTCCGACGTCGCCCACCGTCCGAGGCGACATCGAGTGGACCCTGAGACCGGCGTCGACGAGGCGCGCCGCGTCCTGCCGACGGTTCTCCTCGTCGTTCACGACCACCAGGTCCGGCGCGAGATCGATGATCGACTCGACCGCGGGGTCCTTGGTGCCCCCGTAGGTCGGGATCGACGGCTGCTCACAGAAACGGGTGCACCCCACCGGCGCGACACCCAACGCAACCAACGTCTCCGTCGCCGACGGGACGAGCGACACGACCCGCATGCCGGAGCGACTACATCCGCTCGAGCAGCTCGGCCTTCTTGACCTCGTACTCCTCGGGCGTGATGTGACCCTGGTCGCGAAGATCCGCCAGCTTGCGAATCTGGTCGGACGCGTCCGAGGTCACCGCCGGTGCGCTCTCCGACCTGGACCAGCTCGCCTGCCGCCTCGTGTGGACCTCCATCTGGCGATAGATCTCCTGCTGCACGGCGTCGGGGTGGCGCACGTTGTCGAAGTGCGACTGGCCTTCCTTGCCCGCCGACTCGATGAACAGGTCACCGGCGCCGATGACACGAAGGAACAGGCTCTGACGAAACTCGATGTTGTTGACCCGCTCGAGCGGGATCTCCGTGCCGCGCTTGGAGACGATGCCCGAACGCGAGATGACCCGATGATCGGTCACCACAAAGTGCGTGTAGGTCCACGCCAGGTACTTCACGACGGCCCAGACCGCGAACACCAAGAACGCGATCACGAATAGCCATCCGATCCAGTCAGTGTCGGCGCCGTTGAGCCGCCCGATCCACAAGAGGAAGATGACCAGCAGCGCCGAACCGAAGACGATGTGCTTCCAGAAGAACCACCAGTGGGGCTTGAGATCGAGCACAACTGTCTCGCCCCCGTTGATCAGGCGGCGGGGGTACGGCGGCATGGCCGTTCAGCGTAGAGCGCGCGCAATGGGGCCCCGCGTCATGCCCATCCGAGCTCGCGCAATTGGTCATCGGAGAGCCCGAAATGGTGGCCGACCTCGTGCAGGACGAGCATCATGTCGTCACCCTCACCGACCCGGCGAATTTCCCTTGACCGCCGCATGATGGCTCCTTACGATCGTTGCACCGGTCGGACACGATCAACGATGCAGGGCTCATCACGGGCGCTGTGACGCTGAAGTCCGGACGGGAGGACCACCAGCATGGTCCGGGGGTGGCGGAAGCCCGACAGGGTGCCCGTCGCCGGCCGGTGGCGACGGCGCAGCGCCCGATCGGGTGCGAGGCCGGAGTACCGGACCCGGATCGATGGGTTGTCCGACGGGGTGCCGACTCGCGGGGTGACCCCGAGGCGCAGCGCCCGCGAAGTACAGGCCCCGAGGAGCTCGGACCTGCGGCCGGCGAGAGCCGGAAGCGGCGATGACTACTCGGGGCCGCTTCGCGCCCCAGGGCCTTCGAGACGGGCCTGCGAAGCGCCGCGAGCCCCGCACAACGTCTCGGCGCGCGGCCCGCCGATGAGTCGGTGACCGTCCCAACCGACCGATACGGTCGTCGTCGTGAAGCTCCTCGCCGGACTCGACCCATCTCAGCGCGCCGCGGTCACCGAGACTGCCGCGCCACTCGCGATCCTGGCCGGCGCCGGGTCGGGAAAGACCCGCGTCTTGACCCATCGCATCGCGTGGCAGGCGCGTGAGGGTGCCATCGAGGCCGACCACGTGCTGGCGGTCACCTTCACCCGCAAGGCCGCCGGCGAGCTCGTGACCCGGTTGGGCCGTCTCGGTGTGCGCGACCGTGTCACCGCGGGCACGTTCCACGCCATCGCACTGGCCCAGCTGCGCGCTCGACAACGGGACCGCGACCGGCCAATGCCCGAGCTCATCGAACGCAAGGCCCCACTCCTCATCGAGTTGCTGCGGAACCGAGGCGGCGCCGGCCGTACCTCGCGCGACGAGGTCTCGCTGCTCGCCCGAGACCTCGCCGGCGAGATCGAGTGGGCCAAGGCGCGCCTCATCGGGCCGGGCCGATACGCCGAAGAGGTCACGCAGATGGGGCGGGAGACGCCGCGACCCCCATCCGAGGTCGCCGACGTGTACCAGCGGTACGAGGACGCGAAACGGCGCCGCAACCGGCTCGACTTCGACGATCTCATCCTGTGGTGCGCCCGCACGTTGACCACCGACAAGACTTTCGGCGAGGCCCAGCGTTGGCGGTTTCGCCACCTCTTCGTGGACGAGTTCCAAGACGTCTCGCCCGCCCAGTTCGAGCTCGTGCGCGCATGGCTGGGGACACGAACCGATCTCTGCGTGGTCGGTGACCCCGACCAGGCCATCTACGGGTTCGCGGGCGCGCATTCGGCCTACCTCGGCGACTTCGACCGCCACTTTCCCGGAGCGACGGTCGTCCGGCTCGGCGCGAACTACCGATCGACGCCCCAGATCGTCACGGCGGCCCGGGCCGTGCTGGCCGACGGGTCGCGACGCCCGCTTCCCCCCGTGCAGGTACCCCAGACCGACGGCTCGGTTCCTACCGTCGCTGCTTACGACTCCGACGAGGAAGAGGCGCGCGCCGTCGCGCGCGAGCTACGGCGCGCGCACGACGACGGCATTCGCTGGGGTCGCCTCGCCGTCTTGTACCGCACGAACGCCCAGTCGGCCGGATTCGAGGCTGCGTTCGGCGCGGCCCGGATACCGGTACGGCTCCGAGGCGCCGGACGATTCCTCGGCCGGCCCGAGGTCCGCGCCACGCTGGACCATCTCAGCGCCGCGGCACGCGACGCACCGCGGCTGAGCTTCAGCCAGCACATGCGCGACCTGGTCGAGGAGAGCTCCGACCTCGGCGAGGAACGACGCGAGCACATCGACGCGCTCTCACGGCTCGGCCAGGAGTACGTCGCGGCAGAGGGCGGCGCGGGCTCGATCGACGGGTTCCTCGCGTACCTGACCACCGCGTTGCGCGGTGACGACGGCCCGACATCGGGCGACGCCGTCGAGCTCCTCACGTTTCACCGGGCGAAGGGTCTCGAGTTCGACACCGTATGGGTGACGGGGCTCGAAACCGGCCTCGTTCCGATCTCGTTCGCGGACACAACGGCCAGCCGCGCCGAGGAGCGACGCCTGCTCTACGTCGCCTGCAGCCGAGCGGAACGCACGCTGCACCTGAGCTGGGCGCGACAGCGCACGGCGCGGGGGCGATTGGTCCGGCGCCGCGCCAGCCCGTGGGTGGCGGTCGTCGAAGCCGCGCTCGGCCCGGTCGCCGACGCGGCCGCGCCGCCGGTCGACCCGAAGGCCGAGGTCGCCAAGGCACGCGCCCAGCTCGGAACGGGCGCGCGGGGTGATCCGAGGCTCGTCACCGCACTCACCGAGTGGCGCCGCGACCTGGCGCGGGCCCACGGCATCCCGGCGTATGTGATCTTCAACAACGCGACACTCGAGGAGGTGGCCCGCACCCAGCCGGCCAACCGCAGCGAGCTCCTCGAGGTCAGCGGCATCGGCCCGGTGAAAGTCGAGCGCTACGGCGATACGGTCCTCGACCTCGTGCGGACCCACGCGCCTGAATCGGGCGACACCGACAGCGAAATCGACGCCGACACCGACACCGACGCCGGGCCCGAATCGGGCGACACCGACACCGACACCGGGCCCACCGACGTCGATGCGATTCCACCGGCTCGCGCCCAATCGGACGCGCCTGTCCCGTGACGACCGGTCGCGGGCCGGGCTTCAACACGAGCCCCACAGGCCGCGCCCGGCCCGGCGGGCCTCCAGCTCGGCCTCCAGACCGGCACGGGCGTGCGCCTCATTGGGCGGGATCACCAACAGCTGGGCGTAGCCACCGGCCAGCAGCTCCATCTCGAAGCGGCCACCGTCGACGATGACCGACGCGAGGCGCCGGTCGTAGCGATCGCGGGGCTCGACGTCATCTTCGAGGATGACGTTGGCACCCAGGAGCCGGGACCGGGTGAACTCGGTCGCCTCCGGCCCGAAACACTCGACCGGCTTCGACGGGTGCTTCGTCTCGGGAGTGTCCACGCCCAGGATCCGGACGGTGTCGGTTCCACCGTCAGCAGTGCGGACACGGATGGTGTCTCCGTCGACGACCTCGATCACGACTGCGGCGGTAGCCCCGTCGTCGTGGCCTCCGGCCCACCATCCTGTCGCGCTCCCGACCAGGATGGCGGCGAGGATCGCCACGACCACGGTCCGGGAGGGGACCATGCCGAGACGCTAGCCCAGCCGGCTCGAGCGCGCTCCGCCTCGGACCGACAGTAACGTGAAGCAATGCGCAAAGCGGTCGTGGTGATCGTGCTGTTGGTCGTCGTGGTCGGTGGCGCCGCCCTCGTGGTCACGGGTCGCCCCGCGTTGGCCGACGCACGCGACGAGACAGAGCAGGCCTGGGAGCCTCTCGTCCCTCGACTCGACGCGCGCTATTCCCAGCTCGACGTGCTGCTCAACCAGCTCGAGCTGCTCACCGCCACCACGGGCAACGAGAACCCCGAGGTGAGCCAGCTCTCGGCCGCGACGCGTCGATGGTCCAAGGCAGTCGACGGAGGCAGCGCCGTGAGCCAAGTCGAGGCCGCGAACGACATCGAGGCCCGAGTGGGGCGGATGCGGGCGCTGGTCGCCGGATCGGCGCGGCTCGGCCAGGCCGCCGATCTCCAAGCGGCATTCACGGCGTTCGATACGCAGGTACCACCGGCCGACGAGATAGCCGCGTACAACGAGTCGGTGCGCAGCTACCAACGGACACGGGAAGAAGCGCTTCACCGCCCGGTTGCACAGCTCCTCGGCTTCGGCGCGATCCCGACATTCGAGCTCGTCGCCATCGGCTGACCAAGCCGGACTCGATCGCCGACGGCCCGGCCGACCGCGGCCCGTCCCCGAACGCCGGAGGGCTGCTCGGTAGGGTGGCCGCGTGCCGAGCACGAGCCGCCCGCGTGCCCCGGTGCCGATCTATGTCTCGAGGCTGACCCGCCTGCCCTTGCTCGACGCCGAGGGTGAAGCGGTCGGCCGTCTTGGCGACGTCGTGCTGCTGCCGCCGACGTTGACCGGCCCGCCGCGGGTTGTTGGGTTCGTCGCGGCGGTCGAACGGCGCCGCATCTTCGTCAACGCGGCGAAGGTAGCGCAGCTCGACACGGCCGGCGCTCGGCTGCACGGCACGATCGACGTTCGCCACTTCAGCCGACGCGCCGGTGAGCTCCTGGCCCAGGCCGACCTGCTCGACCGCCGCGTCGGAGACCAGATCGTCAACGACATCGGCCTTGTCGGCTCACGGACGCGAGCCGGCGGGTGGGAGGTCGCGACCGTGTCACTGCGCGCACCGGGATCGATCCGGCGGCGGTCTCGCGCCACGGTCGTTGCGTGGTCGGCCGTCGTGACGCTCTTCGACGCGGGCCCGATGGGTCGCGAGATGGCCGCGCTGCATGATCTCCATCCGACGGACCTCGCGGACCGGCTCCGAGCGCTGCCACTCGCGCAGCGCCAGGCCATCGCCGAAGCGATGGACGACGACTGGCTGGCCGACGTGCTCGAGGAGATGGAAGAGGATGACCAGGTCGCGATCATGGAGAGCCTCGACACCGCCCGGGCCGCCGACGTCCTCGAAGAGATGCAGCCCGACGACGCCGCCGACCTGCTCGGCGAGATGGAACCCGCGCTGAGAGTGAAGCTACTCGGTGAGATGGAACCCGAGGAGGCCGCTCCCGTTCGACGGCTGCTCCTGTACGACGAGCACACCGCAGGCGGTCTCATGAACCCGGAGCCGGTCGTCGTTGCACCCGGCACGACGGTCGCAACCGTGCTGGCCCGCATCCGAACCCGCGAGGTGCCCGCCGCGCTCGGCGCCCAGGTCTTCATCGCCGAGCCCCCGGCGTCGACCCCGACGGGACGGTACCTGGGAGTGGTCGGCTTCCAACACCTGTTGCGCGAACCTCCCGGTACCGACGTCGCCCTCTGCCTCGACGCCGACGCCGTTCGCCCGGTCGCCGCCGACTTGCCCGAGACCACGGTCGCCGAACGGCTCGCCGCCTACAACCTGGTCGCGTTGCCCGTCTGCGACGAGGCCGGACGGCTGCTCGGCGCGGTCACGATCGACGACGTGTTGGACCGAGCCCTCCCGAACCGGTGGCGCGAGGCCCACGGGTGAGGGGCAGCTCGTGAGCCCACGACGCCGTATCAGCGGCGGCGAGCTGTCGACGCCGCGGCGTTCACGGCTGTCGCTCGGGGTGCACTACGACCCCGACGCGTTCGGGGAGTTCTCCGAGACGATCGCCCGGTTCTTCGGGACGGCTCGGTTCCTCGTGATCCAGACGTTCGTGGTCATCTTGTGGATCATCGTGAACGTCACCGTCATCGCGCTGCGGTGGGACCCCTACCCCTTCATCCTCCTGAACCTGGTCTTCTCGACCCAGGCTGCCTACGCCGCGCCGCTGATCCTGCTCGCGCAGAATCGCCAGGCCCACCGCGACCGCGCCGAGACCGAACGTGATCGGGAGGTCACCGCCCGCACCCAAGCCGACACGGAGTACCTGGCCCGCGAGCTCACCTCGATCCGCTTGGCCCTCGCGGACGTTGTCACCACCGAAGACCTGAGCGACGCCGTCCAGCGGTTCGAGAACGCGGTCGCCCGCGACCAGCCCACCCAGTAGAGCCCCCACCAACCCCCGACCCAGGTTTGGTCACTGGACGCTCATCGTGCGCGTCGAGTGACCGAGCTCGGCGAGTGGGTCGGCAGACCCGCCACCGCGAGCAGTGTGCGCAACCTCTCCATTGCGCCCATCACCAGACGCTCGGTGACCTGCAACGATGAGCCTCCGGGGGAGAATGACCG
>DASRPD010000070.1:0-44530 GCA_035646535.1 Acidimicrobiia bacterium | reverse complement strand
CTTCCACTGCACGAGGTCGAGGATGCTGCGGACGAGGGCGACGTCATCGGGGTGCGCGGCCTGGTAGTCGGGCTGGTCCATCGGAAACCACATGACGTCGTGCGGGTTGACGAGCCCGACCACCAACAGCCAGGGGCGGTCGTCGGTGTCGTCGGCGGCGTGACTTCCCAGCCAGTCGGCGGCCTGACGGGCGATGGGCGGGTCGAACTCCCAGCCGGTGCCCGCCCAGCCCATGAAGTGGCGATCGTTGCCCGACCAGTCGGAGAAGCCGTACGCCTCCATGTCCGGTTGGGTGGCGTGGGACAGGTGCCACTTGCCGATGAAGGACGTGCGGTAGCCGACGCCGCGCAGCAGGTGTCCGAGCGTCGGGATCGCCGGGTCGAGCTCGGTCTGGCCCGGCGCGACGACGTTCTCGGCGACGCCGTGCTGGGGAACGTAGCGACCGGTGACGAGCGACGCGCGCGACGGCGAGCACGGCGACGAATGCGTGTGGTAGCGCGTGAACTCGAGCCCTTCGTCGATGAGGCGCTGTCGGTTCGCCAGCGTGAGGCCGTCGGGGATCCAGTCGCGCTGGCGTTCCTGGTCCGACACGACCAACAGGATGTTGGGTCTGGTCATGCCCGCAGCTTCGCGCGCGATCTGGCGGTCTCCCGAGAGCCGCCGTAGGGTTTCGCCGGAGTCTTGGGTTCTGTTTGGGGGGAATGGTGAGCCGCATCACACGGACGACCGCGCTCGTAGCACTGGTCGGGTTGATCGCGGCGGGTTGCGTGCCGCCCGGCCCGCCCGACAACTCTCCGCTCATCCGGATCTTCGCTCCGGGCCACGCCACCCAGGCGCCCACCAACGGCGTGATCCCGCTGCGCATCGACCTCGACGAGGTGCTGAATCCGGCATCGATCAAGGTCAGCGTTCGCGGCACCGATCACGTCCAGCGCATCGGTCGCCGTCGCCGCCTCACGCTCACCGGGAACACCTACACGGCCACGCTCGGCCCCGCCGACCTCGTCGCCGGACCGCTCACCCTCGAGGTCACGGCCAAGTTCCGCACGCGACCACACCGGCCGCGTGCGCTCAGCCGGACCTCCTTCTCGTGGGAACCCGAGATCGACGCCGAGACCGCGGGCCGCTGTGACGTCACCGACCAGGCCTCGTGTCTGCTTCCGTTCCCGAACGACCACTTCACCGTCGACGACCCCGGCACCGACACCGCTCGGCGGGTGAGCTTCGACCTGGCCTCGATGCCCGCCAACTCGAGCGGCGTCCACATCGACCCCACCGAATGGAACCGCAACGACGGCTTCAGCCCCGGCACCCCGATCCTCGCGTTCGTTCCCGGGCTCGATTCGGCCGCCAGCGGGATCGCCCCGATCACCGACATCGGCCGCTCGCTCGATCCGGACCAGGCGGTGGTCTTGGTCGACGCGGTCACCGGCGAGCGCCAGCCCTTCTTCGCCGAGCTCGACGCGCAGGCCGATCCCGAACCAGGTCCGGTCCTCATCATCCGCCCGGCGCGCAACCTCACTGAGGGGCATCGGTTCATCGTGGCGCTGCGCAACCTGCGAGACGGTGAGACCAACACCATCGCGCCGAGCCGCGGGTTCCGTCTCTATCGCGACGGGATCGAGACCTACGCGCCCGCCGTCGAGGCGCGGCGAGCGCACATGGAGGACATCTTCGCCACGCTGGCCGCAGCAGGCGTCGAGCGAGAGAGCCTCTATCTCGCGTGGGACTTCACCGTCTCGAGCACGCGCAGCCTCTCGGAACGGATGCTGCACATTCGCGACGACGCGTTCGCCTCGATCGGCGATGCCGCGCCCGCGTTCACGGTGGACTCGGTGCAGGACGACGTCGACGACCGGATCTACCGTCGCGTCACGGGCACGTTCACGGTGCCGAACTACCTGACCGGTGCCGGAGAGCCCGGATCGCGATTCAACAACGGACCCGACGGCCTGCCCGCCCGCAACGGCGACCAGACCGCGAGCTTCATCTGCAACATCCCTCGTGCTGCCAGCGCCGACGGTGAGCTGCCGGTGGATCCGGCGCGCGCCGGGGTCTACGGCCACGGCCTCCTCGGCAGCAACAGCGAGGTCAACGCCGGCAACGTCCGGTCCATGTCCAACGAGCACAACTTCATGTTCTGCGCGACCAAGTGGACCGGCTTCGCCGACGAGGACATCGGCACCGCTGTCAGCGCGGCCCAGGACTTCTCCAACTTCCCCGAGCTCGCCGACCGCACCCAGCAGGGCTTCCTGCATTTCTTGTTCCTCGGCCGTCTCCTGCGCACGCCGGACGGTTTCGTTGCCGACTCGGCGTTCCAGGCGAGCGACGGGACCGCGCTGTTCGATCCGAGCGACGTCTTCTACGACGGCAACAGCCAGGGGGCCATCCTCGGCGGTGCCGTCACCGCGGTGTCGACCGAGTGGACGCGCGCGGTGCTCGGCGTGCCGGGCATGAACTACAGCACGCTGCTCCAGCGCAGCGTCGACTTCGACGCCTACCTGGCGATCATCATCCCCGCGTACCCCGACGAGCTGGACCGCGTGGTCGCCGGCGCGATCACCCAGATGCTCTGGGACCGCGCCGAAGCCAATGGCTACGCCGCGCACATGACTGGCGACCCCTACCCGG
Organism: Acidimicrobiia bacterium; assembly: GCA_035646535.1. GTDB lineage: Bacteria > Actinomycetota > Acidimicrobiia > IMCC26256 > JANYLB01 > DASRPD01. The sequence continues at coordinate 41,899 of DASRPD010000070.1, read as the reverse complement.
CCACCCCGGCGCACACGGTGTTGTTGCATCCCGCGTTCGGTGACCATCAGGTGGCAAACATCACCGCCGAGATCGAGGCCCGCACCATTGGTGCCTCCCTGCGCGCCCCGGGCCTCGCGCCCGGACGCGGCACCGCGGTCGAGCCGTTCTGGGACATCCCGACGATCCCGAGCTTCCCGTTCGGCGGCTCCGCGATCGTCATGTGGGACAGCGGCACCCCCGCACCGCCCGACGCGAACCTGCCGCCGCGCTCGCCCGACTACGGCGATGACCCGCACGGCGATCCCCGGTCGACGCCCGAGGCGCGCGTGCAGAAGTCGGAGTTCCTCCGGAGCGGCGGCGCGGTGATCGAGGTGTGTGGGGTCGGCCCGTGCCTCACGTCGGCCCACCCGTAGCGAGTCGAGGATCAGAGAGCAGTGCCCATGATCGAAGTGTCGTGCGGGATCCCGCCGGGACCTGACTGCGTCAGCCACGCCCGTCTTGCCGAGGAGCTCGGCTACGAGCGCGTGTGGCTGTACGACTCGCCCGCGCTGTATCCCGACGTCTGGGTCTCGCTCGCGCGCATCGCCGAGGCCACGGACCGGATCGGATTCGGCCCCGCCGTGTTGGTGCCGAGCCTGCGTCACGTCATGGTGACCGCGAACGCGATCGCCACCGTGGACGGGCTCGCGCCCGGACGGCTCACCGTCGCGATCGGCACCGGGTTCACCGGCCGGATGGCCCTCGGCCAGCCCGCGCTCACGTGGGCGTGGGTCGAGCGCTACGTCCGCCAGCTCCGCGGGTTGCTCGCCGGCGAGTCGGTCGAGGTCGACGGCGAGCTCGTGCGCCTCATGCCCCCCACGGGCTATCTGGATCTTCCGGTGGACGTGCCGATCCGCATCGGCGCGAACGGGCCCAAGGGCCTCGCCGTCGCCCGTGAGCTCGGCGACGGCGTGATGACGGTCGGACCGACGTTCCCCGAGTTCGACCGGTGCACGGTGCTCACCTACGGCACGGTGCTGGATGCGGGTGAGGACGCCGGATCGGAGCGGGCCATCGCCGCGGCGGGTCCCATGGCGGCGGTGGCGTATCACGGCATCTACGAGTTGAATCCCGCCGACGTCGAGGGCCTTCCCGGCGGCGCCGAGTGGCGAGCCACGATCGACGCGATTCCTGAGCGCGAGCGCCATCTCGCGCTGCACGAGGACCACTTCGTGGCCGTCACGGAGCGTGACCGGGCGGTCGTGACCGGTGACGTGCTGTCCATGTTCACGTGGACGGGGGAGGCGCCGGACCTGCGGGGCCGGCTCGATGCCCTCGCGGAATCGGGTGCTACCGAGGTCTTGTTCGCTGCCGGCGGCCCGGACATCGCCCGGGAGCTGCGCGCGTTCCACGCGATGGCGGTGGCATAGTTCGCGGGCGATGCCAGGACCACCCGCACCCGACGAGCCCACCCGCGCGGTTCCCAGAGCCGGCGGTGACCCGGCGCCCGGCGACGCCGCGACCCGCGCCGTGCCCCTGGCCGGCGCGGCCGGGTCGGGCGGCCCCCCGACGGGAACCGGGTCCACCGCGGCCTCCGGCACCGACGATGGCGATCCGACCAAACGTGGCGGCCTCGCCTTCGGTGCGGCGGTCGTGCTGGTCGTGGGCGTGCTCAGCGGCGTCGGTGTCGGCGCGGCGACCCGCGAGAGCGGCGCGAAGGTGACGGTGACATCGACGACGACGACCACCACGTCACGTCCCACGACGACGTCGGCTCCCACCACGACGACGTCGGCTCCCACCACGACCACCACGACCACGACGACCACCGCGACGATCCCGCCGCCGACCATCGCCTCGTTCTCCGGTCCGACCGACGCGAGCTGCCCGGTCCCCACGGTGTCGCTGTCGTGGACCACGCAGAACGCCACGGGGACGCAGCTCTCGGTCGGTGGCGCGGCACCCTCCGCCCAGGCCGCGTCCGGTTCGACGTCGGCCGCATTCGACTGCACCGCGGCCTCGGTGGCCTACACGCTCACGACGACGGGGGGCTCACCTCCGGCCAGTCGGAACCTGACCGTCACCAACAACGTGCCGCCGCCGAGCCAGAACGGGGATTGACCTGAGCGGGCTGGGCCGGGTGCTCCCGGGCCGGGTGGTCGACCCGGTTACCAGCTAGTAACTTGGTGGGGATCGAGCGAATCGGCGAGCGAATCGCCGAAGAGCCCTCGAGACCGAGATCGGCCCCGGCCCGCAACGGCGCCGCGGCCCCCAGCCCCAGGAGGCGGTCATGGCCGACTTTTCCCTGGACCTCAACGAGGACCAGACCCAGATCCACAAGTGGGTCCACGATTTCGCGGAGAACGTGATCCGCCCCGCCGCCCACGAGTGGGACGAGCGCGAGGAGACCCCGTGGCCGATCATCGAGGAGGCCGCGAGCATCGGTCTCTACTCCTGGGAGTTCATCGCCAACTGCTTCAGTGACCCGACGGGCATCTTGTTCCCGCTCATCAGCGAGGAGCTCGCGTGGGGCGATGCGGGGATCACCCTCGCACTCCTCGGCACGACCCTCGGCGTCTCGGGCATCGTCGGTAGCGGTACCCCCGAACAGATCGCGGAGTGGGTGCCGCAGTGCTTCGGTACGCCGGACGACATCCATGTGGCCGCGTTCGCGGTGAGCGAGCCCGACGCGGGCAGCGATGTCAGCAGCTTGCGCACGCGGGCGGTCTACGACGAGGCGACCGACGAGTGGGTGCTCAACGGCACCAAGACGTGGATCACCAACGGTGGGATCGACAAGGTCCCCAACGTGCACGTCGTGGTCGCGGCGGTCGAGCCCGAGCTCCGAGCGCGCGGCCACGCCAGCTTCGTGGTCCCACCGGGGACCAAGGGTCTGAGCATGGGCCAGAAGTTCGACAAGATGGGCATCCGCGCCAGCCACACCGCCGAGGTGATCCTCGACGACGTGCGCATCCCCGGCAACTGCCTCCTCGGTGGCAAGGAGAAGCTCGACGCCCGTCTGGCGCGCGCCCGCGAGGGCAAGTCCAGCCGCGTGCAGGCGGCCATGAGCACCTTCGAGGTGAGCCGACCGCTCGTCGGCGCGCAGGCCCTCGGCATCGCCCGTGCCGCCTACGAGTACTCGCTCGACTACGCCAAGGAGCGCAAGGCGTTCGGCCGGGCCATCATCGAGAACCAGGGCATTGCCTTCAAGCTCGCCGACATGAAGATGGAGATCGACGCGGCACGCCTGTTGGTGTGGCGCGCGTGCTGGATGGGCCGCAACGGCAAGGAGTTCACCTCGGGCGAAGGCTCGATGAGCAAGCTCAAGGCCGGCGAGGTCGCGGTGTGGGCCACCGAGCAGGCCATCCAGATCCTCGGTGGGTACGGTTACGTGCGCGACTACCCGGTCGAGCGTTGGCACCGTGACTCGAAGATCTACACGATCTTCGAGGGCACCTCGGAGATCCAGCGCCTCGTCGTCGCCCGCGCCATCTCCGGCCTGCACATTCCCTGATTCGAGGGTGTTGGGGCGGACGCCCGAATCGGCGTCCATCCCTACTCCATCCCTACAACGGCGGCCGTTTCGGCCGTGGCGACGGTGCGCGAACGCCGAGCGGGCGTCTTCGAGATCAGAGTGTTCACGGGTCGTGACGCGGAAGGCCGTCCGACGCAGGTCAGCCAGACCGTGCGTGGCACGAAACGCGATGCTCAACGCGCCGCGGCACGCCTCGAATCCAGCCCGCGCTCGACGGCCGGGGGGCGGACCGTCACCGATGTGCTCACCGTGTGGCGTGAGTCGATGAGCTCCGAGGATGTGCGCACCGTCATCGAAGCCGCGAGGACGCTGGATCCGGCTGCGGGGCTCGCACTGCGGCTCGCGGCTGTCGCGGGCCTGCGACGCTCGGAGTTGGCCGCGTTGCACTGGACTGACTTCGACATCGAGACCGGCCAGCTCACGGTCGATAGCAGCATCACGGTCGTCCGCGGCGGTGAGGATGGTTCGATGCTCATCGACTCGGCGACGAAGACCGCCGACCGTCGCGTGTTGCGACTCGACGCGGAGACCATGACTCAGGTCGCGGCCTTGCGCGCCGAGCGCGAGCGCGTGAACTCATACCTCTTTTCGATCATCCCCGGACCTCCGAACCCGGATCGCATCGGGTGATGGTGGAAATGCGCACGCGAAGCGTCGGGGATCGACCTCAAATGGCGGTTGCATGATCTGCGTCACTGGACTGCGACGACCGCGATCACCAGCGGTCACGATGTCCGCACAGTCGCGGGTCGCCTCGGTCACGCGAACCCGGCGATGACGTTGCGCGTGTACGCGCACGCGCTCGACTCGGCCGACGTGCAGTTGGCGGAATCGCTCGGCGCTGTCCTCGACGACGCGAAGAGTTAGCCGCTCGCGACATCGAGCAGCTCGTCGACGACGTTGGCGGGGATCGGGATTCGTCGCCCGAGCCGCACGTACGGGAGATCGTTTCGAGCGACGAGTTCGTAGGCGTGTGCCCGTGAGATCCCCAGGATCATTGCGGCTTCGTCGACGGACCAGACCCGCCGCCTATCAGCTGTGACCGCCGAAGATCGCTTCGGTATCGGCCGCTCGCGATCGCCTGGTTCTTCCGTTCTGTGTGCTCCGTTGTTGTCCATACAGTCGATATGCGCTCACGGGCCAGTCGAGCGCGATACGACCGCACGAGAAATCCCAGCGTCCGTCCATAGACGCATCTCTTCCTGGCTTCCTCGCCGTCACGCCGGCCTGCACCGGGATTCTGGACCACGGGTCTGCACCACGCGTCTTGCCGCAGCGATTTGAGCGTTGCCCCAGTGAGGCAGCGACGCGCTTTCGCGAGGACGTGCCGGAGCGCAAAGCAGGTTCGCCTAGCGTGATGTCGATGCCGAACCCGCTGCTCTCGACGTACCGCGCCGGCGAGAATCGGGTGACTGAGTTGACGGCTGAAGGTCAAAAACACCCCGCGGATGGTCACGCCAGGCCCGTTTCCGCAACACGCTCTGCGGTGTCAACTCGCGCGGTTCGGGTTTGAGCTGGGCTACGCCCAGATGGTGAACGCGTGGTCTGAACCTGCGATCGGTTGGGGTTCACCGAGCTGAACTGCGCTGCCCGCGGCGACGCGCCGAGCGGTCCAGGCCGCGACTGCGGCGTCGAGCACGTCGTCTCGTCCGGCGCGGATCCCGGCGATTCCGAGATCGCCTTCGAGGCGGATCCCTGCGCTCTCGAGCAACCGCTGGCGCTCGTGGGCGCCTGCCCACGTCTTCTTCGACGCAGCGATAGGCGCATCGGCCAGGTGACAGAAGCTCAACTCGGGGTGGACCTCGTACACGCTGCACGGTGCTGTAGCGATCCAGTCGTCGACTTCAAGGATCTTCTTCCGGAGTGCGTACGCCTGGCGGCTGATGCCGGCTCCGGTGATCTCGCGTGCGATGCGATTCGCTTCCTCGTAGGTGGCTGCTTCGATCGCGCGGCGGACGGGCGTGAGGAAGACGGTCTGCCAGCGTGTGCCGAGTGCCTTCCTCGCGTCGCGGTCCGCCACGCGCTCGTCGTGATCGGGAAGTCCAATCGGAATGTCGATGGCCATGGCCTCGACGCCGGGCGTCTGTGCCGCGAGCTCTGTGATGGTCGCGGCCCACACGGCCGCCGGTTCGCGCTCGTCGTCGAGGACGATGCCCACCCATCCGGTCGGACAGCCATCGACGCCAACGGCGCTCGTCCCTGCGCCATCAGCCATCAGCCGCGATGCTACCGACGCGCAACATTCAGCGTCGCTAGCTGATCTCAAGTCCCGGTCGTTCAAGCTCCGCGATGAGGTCCACGCAGTTGCGGCGCCGCGCACGAAGCCACCTCGTGATCGGCGTCCCACGCTCAGTTGTTGACTGAGCATGCAGCGCGGCTTATGCTTTTCCAATGCGATGTCAAGGGTTCCGTAAGGGTGCGGCGCGTCGCGAGGCTGGCGCACGGCTGCGAGCGGTGGAAGGTAGGCACTGGTGAACGCCGCTCGCCGTACTCGTGCCCTCAAAGGCTTCGTGCTCGGCGTTACGTTCTTGGCGGCATCCGCGGTCATGGCCGTACCCGCGGGTCCCCAGACCTTAGCGGCGCCGGTAGATCTGGGGACGGCCGACCCGTTCGCGATCCTGGCCGGCACGGAGATCACCGACGTTCCGGAATCCGCGATCACCGGGGACGTTGGGCTAACCCCCGAAACTGGTGCCAACATCATTGGATTGACGTGTGACGAGGTGAACGGGACCATCTACTCGGTCGATGCTGCTGGTCCCCTTCCCTGTCGGGTGACGGACCCTGCTCTGCTGACGGCAGCGAAGAACGCCTTGAGCGCGGCGTATGTCGATGCCGCCGGACGAACCGCGGATGAGACTGTGCCAACCGAGCTCGGTGGACAAACCTTGTCGCCGGGTGTGTACAACTCCGCCGCGACCACGTTCAGCATCACCGCAGGTGCGGGTCCCCTCATCCTCGACGCCCAAGGCGACCCCAACGGAGTGTTCATCTTCCAAGCACCGGCGGACCAAGCAGACGCACTCACCGTAGGCCCAGGCAGCGAGGTCCAGCTCACGGGCGGAGCCCAGGCCTGCAACGTCTGGTGGGCCGTCGTCGGTGCCACCATCGATACCACCGCGATCTTCAAGGGAAACATCCTGGCGGCCACGTCGATCACGGTGGCACAGGGCGCGAACATCGAGGGACGACTTCTCGCCCTCGAGGGTAACGTGACGTTGATCCAAGACGCGATCACGCGAGCGGACTGCGCAGTTTCACCGGGCCCAACCGTGCCACGTGGCCCAGCAGCGGCGCCGCCGACCGCGATCGTGGCGCCCCCGAATTTCACTGGGTGACCCAGCGCTCCGCGGAGCTCATCCGATCCGCTGGACACTGTCCACCACGCGCTCGACTGGCTCAGCCCAGCGATCGAGCGTGGCTGAGTCGTGAAGCTTGTGAGAACGTGCGTGGCGTGCGACCTCTTTTGGCCCACGACTCGTTGTAAGCGGTGCAGCGTCTCGACACCTAGCCCATCAGCCCAGCGAAGTGGGTCATCCGCTGGGTTGTCACCGACCGCGGGTGTCGGACCGCCGCCACGCCGCGCTCTGCCTCGCCACCACCGTTCTCATCGTCGGCAAGCTCATCACCTACCGCGACCGCTGGAGCCCCGCATGAGCCACCTATCCGCTCAGGCCCTTAGGCGCCCTCAAGGGTGCTGTTGCTCTTGTCGAAGGACCCGCCCGAGAGAAGTTTTGACGGTACGGAGGACAGTCGTGACCACTGCCGACTCGGGAACGAGCGAGCACACCCGTCACGCAGTCGTGTTCGCGCTCATCGTCATGACCGCGGCGGTATCCGGTTGTGGGAGCAACTCGTCATCGGCGGACCGCTCTGTTGGGAGTGTCGCATCGACAGGCGCCACCACAACTTCAACAAGTGCCCCCGCCACGCTGCCGACCACCGTCGATTCCGAGGGCACGGTATCCAGTGAATGCATCGAGGTTGGCGGGTTCGAAGGCGCCCATTCCCTTTCCGGCCTCGTTCCAGCCGAGCCTCTGTGCCGCGCTCAACACCGACACCTCGGTCAGCACGGTCACGACGGCACCAGGGGCGAAGGGCGTGTTGTGCGTTGACGCGAGTCGCGATAGCGGTGGACTTCCCAACGACGTCTATCGGCTGCAGTGCGGGGTACTCAAGGAGGGCGGCGGGTTCGAGGACGGTGCGTCAGTAGCCCTCAGAGACGCTGGCCAGCCACTCGTCTGCGGCCTGGTGAACGAGGCACCACTCGAATTGCGTTCGACGACGGTCGCGCAGCTGCAGGCACTCCCAGTCGCGTGCCTCGACCTGGAGCACCACTCCGTAACGCTCTGGCAGCGAGATGGCACCTCTCGTCCCTGTGTGGTCGGGCCAGAGTTGATCACCTGCGCGCGCTGAGCCCAGAATCGAGCAGACGAGCGTGGAGGCCTCAGCAGGGCTCGTAGATGCCCGCACGCCGTCCGACGCCGTGACGATCCTGTGACCACCCCTCGCCGCCCGGTGCCATAGCCGACTCGGCCTTCTCATAAAAGAGAGGATCGTCTCATTTGTGAGTGGCAGCCTGGTAGCATGATCATGTGGACTTCACCCGACCCGTCGAAGCCGTAATCCCCGACGCGCAGGGCCGCATCCTCGCGGTGCTGTCCCGGACGACCGGAGAGCTGAACATCACGACGCTGGCCGAGCTTTCCGGCGTCAGTCTCGCCCACGCGGCCCGGGTCGTGCCGCGCCTCGTCGAGTTCGGGATGGTCGAGCGGCGCGAGGCTCCCCCCTCTGTGCTCGTCCGGATCGTCCCCGAGCACCTGGCGGTGCGTCCCCTGCTGGCCCTCGCCGGACTCCGCGACGCGCTGCTCGAGGAGCTGGATCGCAGCGCCAGACGGATCCGGCCGGCGCCCGCCAACATCACACTCTTCGGCTCGGTCGCGCGCGGCGATGGCGACGCGGCGAGTGACATCGACCTGGTGATCGTGCGCGCTGCGGGTGTCACTGAAGACGATCCGACCTGGGATCGGGCAGTAGCGGCGTGGGTGGAGCGGATCGGACGAGTGACCGGGAATCCGGTGAACCGGATCGAGGTCGGCATCAACGAGGTTCCTCGGCTCGCGCGCTCGCGGGCAGCTCTCTGGCGGGCCGTCCGTCGCGAGGGCATCGTCATATTCGGGCGATCGCTCGACGACCTGGCTCGACGCAGTGCCTAGCCAACCCCGCACACGACCGGTCTCTCGCGCCCAGGTACGTGGGTACGCCGGAAAGGCGGAGGAGTACCTCGAGGCCGCCGAGGCGAGTCTCACCGACGGTCGTCATATCGCGGCGACGAGCCTCGCCGTCCACGCCGGCATCAGTGCCGCCGACGCGATCTGCGGCGCGCGGATGGGTCGTCGCTCGGCCGACCAGGACCACGCACGCGCGGGCTCGCTTCTTGGCGAGGCCGGCGCGGACGGCAAGGCCGCGGCCCGCCACCTCGGCCGGCTCTTGCCGCTCAAGACGCGCGCCGAGTACGAGCCCGACGACGTGCCGAAGTCCACCGCGACGAAGGCAGTACGCGCGGCAACCCAGATCGTCGCAATCGCGCGACGTGTCGTGGCGACCATCTGAGCTCGGGAGATGCCGCATCCCTACTTTCATCCCTACAACTCCCTCGTACGGGCCGGACGCGAGCGACGGCGCGCCTGAAGACCTGCTGGTCAGCGGACTGTGCGGTACGTCGTGGACGTAGGCAGCAGATCTACACGATCTTCGAAGGCACCTCCGAGATCCAGCGCCTCGTCGTCGCCCGCGCCATCTCCGGCGTGCACATTCCCTGATTCCGGGTCGGGTCCACCGGAGCCGCGTCCCTGCCTCATCCTTACAACGTCGCGATCAGGGGCCATACGAGCGACGTCGAGAACGCAACGCCAGAAGACAGTGGGCCACGCAGTCGGGCTCGAAGGACCGAGGAGACGCGCTTTCAAGATCGCGTGCCGGCCGCGCGTTCACGGCGTTCCGACAACCTCGGCCAGCAACGCGCGCACGCGAGTTCGGCGCTGAGCCGCAGCAGGGCCTGTGAGCCCCTCAGCGAGGGCGCGAAGCGAGCGACCGTCCGGGCCGAGCTCGCTCCAGAGCAGCGAGCGCAATTCTTGGAGTGATGATGTCGCGTCGAGGTCAGTCGGTTCGACCCCATCGGCGGCGGCGATCTCGAGACAACGCCAGAGGTCCTCGATGTCGCGCAGTTCGTTGCGCACGGAGCGGACGCGGGTCTTGAGCGCCAGAGTGCCGAGCGCGTCGGGAAGAACGACACTGGCCACGAACACGTCGTGGTTCGTGAGACGGAGCTCAGCGTCGAGGTTGATGCCGGGTCGACGAAATGCTTCCGCGAGCCCGGGCACCTCGGTGCTCACGACATCGCCGATCTGGATGGTCGAGCGCGCTCGTGAGCGATACGCCGGTACGAGGAAGTCAACGGCGGCGACTCGTGTGGCGTCGAGCCTCCGCTCCCACCGGTTGCCCATGACTTTCCGGTAGCCGCGGCTCTCGATTGTGGCGATCAGGGTGGAATCGCGCAGCACGTGTCGCGGGACCCCGAAATCGGCGTCGCCGGTCGCGCGGATTGGCAGGGCGAGTCCAAGTCGCTGAACGTGCAGCATCACGGTGATTCCGCCGATGAGGCGGTACTCGCTCGCGGCGCCGGATTCCGCGATCGCAGCACTCACGTCGTGGATGGCCGTGAACCCGCCATCCATTGCCGACGACAAGCTCGCGAGTGCGACCCGTTCGTCTCTCTTCATCTCGACACGTCGATCGTTCGGTCGACGATGGCCCGCCGGAGGCGATCCGCCGCCTCCACGCGGTCCTCGCCTCCAAGATCGAGGAGATCGAACCATTGCTGAACCGGGTCCGTGAGCGGCAGTCGCTTCATCACCCGCGGCCAACGAACACACGGTGCGAGCAGCGAGGTGTCGCGCGTGTGGCGGAGCAGCACTGTCGCGTCGGCGCGCCCTTCGGCCGGTACGAAGCCGACACGATCCAGGGGGAGTGACGCGTTCGTGTAGACGATCGCCATTGTCGGATGCCGCCACGGCACGAGCAAGTCCGGCGCGAGATCCGCCGAGAGCGCGACCTTGGCCCCGTGTTCCTTCGCCACGTTTGCGATGCGGCGGGCCTGCTCCATGAGGGTCTTGGTGCTGTACCACGCTGCTTCAGCGTCGAAGAGGCTCGGCTTCATGCGTTCCCGATAGAGATCGAACAGGCGCGCGCGCCGACCGACGTAGCCCGCCGGCCGACTGACTGCGGCGCCGCGGTCGATGAGCTGCTTCAGGACCTGGGACGCTCGCGGCTGGGTCACCCCCGCGGCAGCAGCGAGCGCCACCTGGGTCATGGGCTCGTCAGCCGCGACGAGCAAGCGAACGATGTGTCCTGTCCCAGCCCCCCAACGGCGTACGGGAGCACGTTGTTCGGTGTGTGCCATGGCCCAAGGGTATAAGTGTTCTGGTCCGAAGGCAAGAAACACTTATATCAAGACTTATGTCTCTCGGTGCCAGTCATCCCTACAACTCGGGCGCGAGGGCCGGACTCGACGGACACGGCTACCGGCTCGGTGCAGGCCAGGGGCACTGAGGTCGTCCTCACAGACGGGGCGAAAACAACGACACGATCTTCGAAGGGACCTCCGAGATCCAGCGTCTCGTCGTCGCCCGCGCCATCTCTGGCCTGCACATTCCCTGATCTCGCCCTTGGTGGGATCGGTCGTCGCGAAGCCGCGATCATCCCGACAAGTGGGTGTCCCACTCCGTGGGCGTCGGCGTTGCCGACCTCTGTGACTCATCAGTGAGCCATATGGCTCAATGATGACGCATTCCGTGTATCCTGAGGCGCGTGGATCTCTCCGCTCCGATCTCCGATGTGATTCCGGGCCACCGTGGCTCGGTGCTCGCGGCATTGCTCCGTCTTCGAGAGCCGGTGACGGGCCGCGAGCTGGCGGCGCAGGCGGCTGTGCCCCCGGCCACAGCCCGTCGAATCATCGATGATCTTGCCGAGGCCGGCTTGATCGACCTGAGACCGGCTGGTCGTGCAGTTGGAGTCACCTTGAACCGCCGCCACCTCGCCGTCCCCGCGCTCGAACAGCTCGCCGGTATGCGCTCGGGTCTGATCGAGAGGCTCCGGTCGGCAACCGCCGAGTGGAACGTTCCGGCTGCCGGGGCGTGGATGTTCGGCTCCGCAGCGAGAGCCACCGGGGATCGCCACTCCGACATCGACATCGCGGTCGTTGCCCACCGCACACCTTCCGCAGGTTGGGAGGAACAGATCGGTGACCTGGCCCGTCTCGCGTCGGCGAGCACCGGCAACAACGCCCAGGTGCTCGACTACTCGCGCGGCCAATTCCGCGAGATGGTCGTGGCCTCGAATCCGTTGGTCCGAGCGCTGCGTGCCGAGGGCATCGAGCTCATCGATGGATCGTCCAAGCTTCTGAGGCCGTGATGACTCGGCGCCGCCGGACCTGCACGATCGCTGATGTACGAGCGCGCTGCGCCTCTGCGGTCGCGTTCATGGACGTCGCCGAACGGCTGGCTCTCGAGGAGTTCGACCACGACGTCGTTCGAGGGCCCTCGCACCGCGCACCAGCTCGCGGCGCGCTCCACCGGCGAGCCGGCGCCGACGCGCGAGCTGCATGAGGTCGCCGGTGAGATCGCCGATCCCGGAGGCCACCGGATCGGCCTGATGCAGCAACCCGCGTGACCGACGTGGTCGGGTGCCGGGCGTGCCCGGCACCCGACTCCGCTCGATCCGAGAAATCGTGTCGTCGCTCGTGGTCACTCCTGTTCTCCGAGGAAGACCTCGAGCCGATCCGATCGTCGCGTCCATCGGCGGCGGAGTTGGCCCCGGTGGGCTCATCTGTCCGCCGCGTTCACCTGAGGTCGGGGATCCACGCTCCGTGGGCGTCGAGCAGCGCGTCGACGAGGTCGTGGATCTGGTCGAGGTCGAGCTCGGCCGCGGTGTGCGGATCGAGCATCGCGGCGTGGTACACGTGGTCGCGTCGTCCCGTGAGCGCGGCCTCTACGGTGAGCTCGGCCACGTTCACGTTGGTGCGGATCAACGCCGCCAGCTGGGGCGGCAGCGCACCGATACGGGTGGGTTGCACGCCGTTGCCGTCGACGAGGCACGGCACCTCGACCGTGCAGCCGGCGGGGAGGTCGTCGATCAACCCGTCGTTGGCGACGTTGCCGTAGACCACGCGGGGCTTGCCGGTCTCGATGCTGCGGATGATCGTCGCCGCGTACTCGAAGCTTGGTTGCACGTCGATCGCCTCGCCACGCGCGAGCTGTTGGCGCTCGGCCTCCCAGCCCGCGATCTGGGCCTCACAACGCCGCGGGTACTCATCCAGCGGGATGTTGAACCGATCGATCAGGTCAGCGCGGTCGCGCTTGATGAACCACGGCACGTACTCGGCGAAGTGCTCGCTCGACTCGGTGACGAAGTAGCCGAAGCGACGCAGCATCTCGTAGCGCACGCGGTTCGTGTCGGGAACGTTGCCCGCCTCGGCTCGAGCGCGCAGCAACGGGTAGAGATCCTCGCCGTCGCGCTCGAAGCGAAGGTAGAAGGCCATGTGGTTGATCCCGGCGGCGAGGTAGTCGATCTCGAGGTACGGGATGTCGAGGTCGCGCGCGAGCTCGAACGCCGTGCCCTGGACGCTGTGGCAGAGGCCGACGGTCTTGATGGTTGTGGCCCGGTTGACCGCCCGGCAGTTGATCGCCATCGGATTCGTGTAGTTGAGGAACCAGACGTCGGGGCAGAGCTCGGCCATGTCGGCACACATCGACAGCAACACCGGGATCGTGCGCAGGCCGCGCATGATGCCGCCCACGCCGAGGGTGTCACCGATCGTTTGACGAAGGCCGAACTGCTTCGGGACCTCGAAGTCGGTCACGGTGGCGGGCTCGTAGCCGCCGACCTGGATCATGTTGATCGCGTAGTCGGCTCCGTCGAGCGCGGCGCGCCGGTCCGTCGTGGCGGTGATCGCCGCGGGTGCGCCGAGGGCATCGGCCACCCGCCGGGCCACGAGCTCGGAGGTCTCGAGCCGCTCCGCGTCGATGTCGAACAGCATGATCTCAGATGCCGCGAGCTCCTCGCGGAGCAGGATGTCGCCGAGCAGATTGCGCGCGAACACCGTGCTGCCGGCACCGACGAACACGATCTTGGCCACGGCCGGCATCGTAGGTCCCGAACGCGACCCGGCGCGAGGGCGCGCCGACGATCAGGCGTCGCGCAGGCCCTCCCAGCCGGGTGGGGGAGGCGCCAGCCTCCAATACTGTTCCGCGACGTTGGCCGCGAGCCTCTCGTTGAGCGCGTGGTCGCGTTCGAGGGGCGCTCGTTGCGACCGGTAGCACTCGATCGCGGCGCGCTTGCGGTCCCGGTCGACGTCGACCTCCACGATCATCGGAGTCGGCCACCGGTCGGAGCGAAAGAGCTTCGATACCCGCCAGGCAAGCAAGCCGGGGATGTGGCAGTAGCCGGCGTCCTGATAGCAGAACCACGTGAGGTCAGGCCGGGCGTCGGCCACGAGCAGGCCGGCTTCGTGGGCACACGCGTGATCCGGATTCGCCAGTCCCATCGGGAGGAACACCGCGGTCGGCTGCTCGGTGACGACGACGCGCGCCAGCGCGTCGGCGACGACGTCGGGCGCGGCGCGTTCTGATGTCTGCAGGTATTGGTGATCCACGAAGTCGAGCCACACCGGTCGGGCACCGAGCACATCGATCGCGGCTGCGTCCTCGGCGCGACGGAGAGCGATCACGTCGTCGCCGCCCCTGAAGCCACCGAGCGTGTCCCATTCGGTCGGTGGGTCGGGGTAGCGCGCCGGACGGCCACCGAACACGGTGACGACCGTGGAACCGGCATGCGCGCCGAGGAGGTGCGCGGTGCCGAGCGCGGCATCGTCGAAGTGCGGCGACACGACGAGGATGTGATCGAGCACGCCCGCGGGGAGCACACCCCACGACATCGTCTCGTCGGTCACGGCGCTCAGGCGGCGGCTCGGAGGTCTCGGGCCACGGCCTCGGGGTCATCGATCGAGATGACGAGACGCCGGAACGACTGACCCTCGAGCTCGACCACGACTGCGGGTCGGTGCCGGCGCGCGATGACGAACTCCTTGCCGGACTCGCCTCGCTTGGTCCCGAGCATCAGGACCCGGGGAATACCGGTGCCCGGAGACCGGATACCCCGAAGCTCGGTCCACGGATCGGCGACGGTTCGTACCGAGGTCACGGCTGATCGAGGAAACGTGATGTCACCGTGGAACGTCCAGATGTGCTGCCAGAACGAGAGTCGGAGCTCCACCCGGTCGTGCTCCACGACGAATGTGGCCATCCACCGACGGTACCGCGTGGCCGCGGGCCCGACGACCAGGCGCCGCGCGACGCCACGGTGTCATGGTCAGGTCACGGTGAAGATCAACGTCATCACGATGGCGTTGTAGACACCGTGAGCGATCATGGACGGCCCCAGTCGTCGGTAGTGCCACCGCAACCAGCCGAGCCCCATCCCGGTCACCGAGAGGGGGACGATGATCAACGTGGTCTGGGTGACCGACATCCCGATCTGGTAGTGCACGAGACCGAAGAGGACCCCTTGCGCGACGATCGCGGTCGCGACGCTGTGACGGCGCGTGAGCACTCCCTGCACGAGGCCCCGGAAGAAGAGCTCTTCGAAGAACGGTGCGCCGATGACGGCGACGGTGATGACCGCGACGGCCGCGAACCAGCCGGCGTGAACGTCGAGGCCGAGGCCGCCGCCGTCGAACGGCTCGACGTCGTCGAACAATGACGCGACCTGGCCGGCGACCACGATCGCGACCCCAAAGAGCGCCAAGCCGGAGGCGGAGCCGATACCCACGTCCCGCCACGTCAGTCGCCGCAGCCCCAGGATGCCCAGCCGGGCGCGCCCGTTGCGGCATGCGGCGAGGACGCACGCACTGCCCAGCACGCCCCACAGTCCGACAAAGCCGGCGAGCAGCACCCAGGCGTTGAGCTCGCGACCCGTCGCGAGGTACGCCACGCCCGCCAGCGCGGCCGAGGCCAGGTTCGCGACCACGAAGGCCACGGCGGCAATCCAGCCGCCGCGTACGCCCGCTTCCGGCGGTCCGTCGATGTTCACGGGCCCGGTTCCCACACCATCGGCGTGGCTCGTCCACTGTCCGCCGTCCCACCACCGCCACGCCGCGGTCCGCCACGGATCCGGGTACCAGCCCGGCGGGGAGACCGGAGGTGGGACCGACGGCCGAGACGGCGTCACCGGTGGAGTCGGAGTCACCGGTGCCGTACCGGTCGGCTGAGGTCGTCGGTCGGACGATGTCCCATTCCGTCGCCGTCCTGCTCAGGCCGGTCGGCCGGCGCGCAGCACAGGGTATTGGCGCCCCGCGGCGAGGCACCGGTTCCACGGGTGTCGTTCCACCGGTGGTGTGGTGTCCACCGCGATGTCCGTCATCGTGTGTCCCTTGGGTGCACACCCTGTGCGCGTCGCCTGCGCCTCAGGGTATCGGCGTGACCACCGGAGGGCTCGCGCCGAGGTCGATCGTGGCGAGATGGAGCAGCCGGCTCGCGGGGTAGCCGACGTGCGGATCGTGATACGCCGCGTACGCGAGGAACGATTGTCCGTTCACCGCGGTGAACGGGGTGGCACCGCCCGGACCCAGGACGTGGTCGTAGCCGGCGAGGATCGGTCGTGAGGACAGCTTCAGGCAAGGCCCGGCGGGCGTGGCGCAGCGTGCCGCGCCGGTCGCGTACTCGCGGCTGTCCCAGCGGTTTCCCGAGTACAACAGCGTGAAGCCGCCGTCACCGAAGATCATCGACGGTGCCTCGATGACGCCGCGCTCCCAGGACTGGTCGACCGCGAGGAGCCGGCTCGGCCGGCCGGTCAACGTGCCGTCCGCCGCGAGTGGCTGGCTCCAGATCTCGGCGGGCTGTTCGCTCTTCCAGAGGAGGGTTCGGTTTCCGTCCGGGCCGAGGAACGGGCTGGGGTCGATCGACCCACCGAGGCCGTGCTGGCAGACCATCGGTCCGCTCGAACCGTCGACGTACGGCCCGTACGGGGTTCTCGAGGTGGCGCGGGAGATGCACTGCCGGCCCGACGCGCGCTCGTGCGCGGTGTAGTACATGGCGTAGCCACCGGTGACGGGAAGGACTGCGGGGGCCCAGGTTGCGCCCGCGGCCGCCCACTGCGGCAAGCCGGCGAGCGCGTTGCCCACGATCGTCCAGCGAATGAGATCGGTCGAGACGATCACCTGGACGTCACCGGCGCCCGCGTTGGTGGAGAACGCGAAGTACGTCCCGCCGACGCGCAGCACGAACGGGTCGGGGAAGTCGAACGGGAACACTGCGCCGGTCCCCGCCACGAGCACCTCGGTGCAGGCCGGCTGGGCGGCGCGTAGCTCGGGGACGGCCGCCCCGGCGTCGACGGTCGAGATCGCGCGTTTCACCCCACCGAGACATGCATCGAGGGTGGCGATGTGGCGCTCGGTCTCAGCCGCGCGGCCGCCGGTCTCGTACCGGAGGACGTTCGTCGACACCAGATCGTCCTGCGCGCGGCTGAGCACGGTGGCCGTTTCGTCGCGCTCCACGGTGCGTACGGTCAGTGTGCCGTACGTCGACCCGACCTCGATGTCGGTCGCCGCGAGCGACTCGCGCAGCTCGGCGCGCGTCGCGGCTGCCACCGTGAGGTCTTCACGCGTGTCACCGAGCGCGCGATGGGACTCCCACCTCGTCCACGCGAGCGCCGACTGGGCGGCGACGACGGCGACGACGGCCGCGACGACGATCCCGCGACGCCACCGCGGCGAGTTGAGTCTGCGCCACCGGCGTGTGGCGGGCCCGGCCGGGCCCCGCCTCCCCGGCGGCCCTGGTGTCGGCGCGTCGATCGTCACGCGGCCGCCTCGCACGAGCTCGCGACCGCGCGCACCCGGCTGAGCGCGGCGCTCGAGTCACCGACCGCCAGTGCATTGAGACCGGCCGAGATCCCGTCGAGGCACACGCGTATCTCGGTCGCATCCGCCTTTCGCTCGTTGAGCTGTCGCCCAGCCTCGCTCAGCGCGGCGCGGGCGGCTTCCAGTTGCACGGCGACGGCGCGGGCTTCCTCCACGAGCTGATCGCGCTCGGCCGTGCGGGTCGTCAACTCCACCTCGAGCGCCGCGAGCCCGCCGAGAGCGTCGCGGAGGTCGGCGGTCAAGCCCCGGGCCTCGGTGCGGGTCGAGCGCAGCTCCGAACGCACGCCACCGGTCGTCGCCTCGGTGGCCCGCAGGTCACGCCACCCCCAGACCGTGAGGGCGAGCACCGTGACCACCGCGACGGCGGTGAGCGCGGGCCAGGTGCGCCGCCACAGGGTCATCGGCCGGTCCATGGCCCACCATGCAACCACGACCGGGTACCCCCACCAGGGCGCGGCGGACCCGCAATGGCGGGATCTGGTCGTTCCGGGAGGAGGCTGCTGCCCACGGCGTAACGTCGACCGAGGCACGGAACGCGAGGATGAAGATTCGGAGGACCAGCCACGTGAGTGATGCGAACGAGAAGACGCGTGCGTGGGCACGGCGGCTCGGAACGACACCGACCGAGCCGCAGACGCAGACGATCCCCGCGGCGACGGTCGTCCTGCTGCGAGACGGCACGGCCGGGCTCGAGACCCTCGTGCTGCTGCGCAACTCGAAGCTCGCGTTCGCCGGTGGAATGTGGGTGTTCCCCGGTGGGCGTGTGGATCCGGGTGACGGTGACCGCTCGGTCGACGAGCTCGGCGTCGCGCGCCGGGCCGCGGCCCGAGAGGCCCAGGAAGAGGCCGGCCTCGATATCGACCCGGACGGCCTGGTGACGTACGCGCACTGGTGTCCGCCCGCTTTCGCACCGAAACGGTTCGCGACCTGGTTCTTCGTCACCGCTGCCCCTCCGGGCGACGTCGTCGTCGACGGCGGCGAGATCCACGCGCACCGTTGGGTGCGACCCGCCGACGGCCTCGCACGGCGTGACGCCGGGGAGATCGAGCTCGCACCACCAACCTGGGTGACGCTCCACGACCTCGCACGGTTCACCACCGTCGAAGAGACCCTCGATGCCGTGCGCGCCCGGGAGCCCGAATCGTTCGTGACTCGGATCGCCGCCGTCGGCGGTGCGATCGTGGCGATGTGGCACGGCGACTCGGGATACGAGGCCGGTGACGCGGACCGCCCGGGCGGACGGCACCGACTGTGGATGGCCGACGCCGGGTGGCGCTACGAACGGAGCTGACCGCCGATCCCGATCTGCGGATTAGCGGAGATCCGCCTCGCTCAGGCCCACGTCGGCGAGCGTCGCACCCTCGCCGTAGTCGCCCTCGAGCTCGTAGAGGCCGGCGTCGTCGCAGCGGTAGATCCCGTCGTTGGCGTCGATGTCGGGACGGATGAACCCGTCGGGCGTCGCCTGCATGACCGTGAAGCACCCGCTCGGTGTGTTGGTGCCCGGGTCAGTGGCAACGTGCAGGCCGCCGCCGGTCCACTCGTGCACCGACTTGGCGTTGTCGTACACGCACTTGCGGGTCAGATCCGAGCCGCAGTCTCGTGCCGACTGTGCGAACAGCAGCCAGGCCGACCACGCTTGCAACCCGAGGTACGCGCGGTCCTTGCCGTCAGGCGTGTACTCCGCGAACGCGTCGAGATACTCCTGGGTGGCGGGGTTGTCGGCGGCTTCCTCGAACGGGTAGAACGCGCTGTGAATGTACACGTTGTCCACCGCGTCGCCGCCGACTTCGATGAGCGTCTGGTCGTAGTGGTTCGCGTCGGCGCGGACCCACTCGAGCGGCGACGCCGCGTTCCGCAGGCCCTGCGACAGCTTGGCCAGGTTCTCGGGCTCGCCGAGCCAGTTGAACGTCCCGGTCAACACCACCGTGTTGCTGTTCGGCAGCGGCTGCACCACGAGGTCGACACCGCGCGCCTGCGGGGTCACGACGAAGCCCGGGATGTCGGGAAGCAGACAACGCAGACGGTCTTCGACGCCGGTGTCGTCGAACACGGCGCCGCCACCCACCATGAAGAAGTCTTCGCTGCAGGCCTCGGCCATGCGTGGCTTGTAGTTCGTGAGCGCGGCGTCGCGCTCGTCGACCACGATCTCGCGGCCGTTGATGCCGCCCGCCGCGTTGCACCACGCCGCGAATGTCTTGGCGGTGTCGAAGAACTCCTGGTTGAGGCCCGGTCGCCCGGCGAAACCCGGGTCGGAGAACGTCGCGGTCGTCCAGGCCGGAATCGCCGCGATCTTGTCTTCATTCGCTGGAACTCGGCGTCGTCGATCACGCCCTTGTCCTTGAGCTCGGCGAGGTGGGTGAGCTCCTGGGCCGGGCTGGACGCGGTGCCGCTCGCCTGGCGGATGTACTCGCGCGCCGCCTCGTCTTGAGCCTTGGCTGCTTGGATCGCGTGCTCGCCCATCTTGTGGCCGCGGACGATGAGATAGACGAGGATGCCGATGGGCGTCAAGACGAACACGAAGACGATCCAGGCCGCCTTGGCCCACCCGGAGAGATCTTGGCTGCGAAAGATGTCCGTGAACACCATGATCAGGAGCCAGATCATGACGAAGAACATGAAGAACCACAGCATCGACCACAGCAGTTGGCCGGTCCCGAACTCCTACGTTCCCAGCATCAGCTCTCCTCGTCCGATTGGTTGGTGCGTGGGTCACTCCAGGTTCATCGGTTCGTCCAGACGCGCCTTTCGAAGCCGCGTCCCCCGAATGCTTGACTGACCCGATGACCGAGGGCGCCGAGACGAACCCGGCGATGCCGTCGCGCCGGCGCATCGTCGGGCGAATCGTCATGGTCGCGCTCTTCGGAATCTCGCTGTACCTCGTGGCGCCGGGACTCTTGGCCGCCTTCGGGTCGTTGCCGCGGCTCCGAGACGTGTTCCCGGTCTGGTTCATCGCCGTCGCGTTGCTCCAGGTTCTGGCCTTCGTCAGCATCTGGGAGCTGACGCGCGTCGCACTCAAGGCCGAGGAGTGGTTCGACGTCGCGTGCTCGCAGCTCGCGGGGAACGCGCTGAGCCGCGCCCTGCCCGGCGGGGTCGCGACCGGAGCCGCCCTCCAGATCAACATGCTCGTGCGAGCCGGGTTCAGCGCGACCCGGGCCACGACGGGGCTGACCGCCGTGGGATTGCTCTCGACGACCACGTTGCTGGTCCTGCCGGTCGTCGCGCTCGTGCCGATGCTGTTCGGCCTCGCGGTCGACTCGGCCCTGATGGAGGGAGCGATCCTCGCCGGCGTGCTCTCGGTGTTCTTCATTGCCGGTGGGTTCGCGTTGCTGACCTCGGACCGCGTCGTGCGGTTGTTCGGTCAGGGCATCGATCTGGTGGTGACGCTCGTTCGGCGCGGGCGAGGCCTCGACCCGCCGATGGCCGGCCGGGTCGTCGAGGCGCGCGACTTCGTGCGCAGTCAGCTCAGCGAGTCGTGGCGCCGGGCCGTGCCGGCCGCGTTCGGCAATCAGCTGTTCGACTTCCTGTCGCTGTTCGCCTGCCTGCTCGCCGTCGGCTCGATCGTCGACCCGGCCCTCGTGTTGCTCGCCTACGTTGCCGCGAGCGTCCTCGCGATGATCCCGTTCACCCCTGGCGGACTCGGTTTCGTCGAGGCGGGGTTGACCGGAGTGCTGACGCTCGCCGGCGTCCAGCCCGACCACGCGGTGCTGGCGACGCTGCTCTACCGCCTCTTCTCGTACTGGCTCCCGTTGCCGGCAGGGCTGATCGCGTCCTTGGCGTTCTCCCACCGGCACGGACGGCGGAGGCTCGCCACCGACACGCCGTAGACATCGCCGGTCCCTCGAGCGCGCTCCGCGTCGGGCTACGCGTCGCCGTCGGGCGGGGCCATCTCGTCCGCGGTCGGGATCGCCGCGCCACCGGCAGCGCCGAACTCCTCCTCGGCGACGCCCGCCACCAGCTCGGCGAGCAGCGCATTGGGATCCTCGCCGCGGTCTCGCGCTTCGCTCAGCGCGTCGTCGACGATGGAGGCCGACATGCTCTTGCCGGCGTCACCGTGACGTTCGATCCAGCTACTGCGCCCGAGCTCGTCGTTCTGCAGCCATGCGTCGATGCGATCGAGCTGCTCGTCGGTCGCGGGGAGGCCGAGCACCGCGTGGAAGAACGGCAAGAGGTCGGCACGGTAGTCATGGCCGGTGGCCGCGAACTTTCCCGGTACGACGTTGGCGGAGTTCTTCATGTCCATGAGCACATGAAGAAAAGTGGTGCTCGGCATCCATCGCATGGCCCGCGGCACCCCCGTCGGTCGAGCACCGTCGTTGTCCAGCCACGAGGGCGCCTGAATGGCGATCTCGGGTCCGAAGAGCGCGACTCCATCGTTGTGGTGGGTGATCATCACGTAGCGGGCTCGGGCTTGTTCGGCTGGGTCGAGCTCCTGTCATTCTTCGATGCTGTTGCAAACCCGGACGAGATGTTCATCGACGTCGGGCCGTTGGTCGTGCAGCACCTGCTCTTTCCACTTGCTGAAGTGGGGCGTGCCGATCCAGATGGCATGGTGGATGCCGGCATCCACGAGACCCCGGGTTCCCCGGTCGACGAACGGGTCCTGGCTCGTCCACGCACCAAGGCTCTCTCCGAACAACACGACCTTCGGGCGGCGAGCCGGGGGCATCGAGCCCAGCCGTTCGCTGAGCGCGTCGATGAGCAGGCGGGCCTGGCGGCGGCCCTCGCGCACGCGATCCAGCGACAGGACCGACGGCCGGGCCGCGTACTGCATCGCGACACTGGCGCAGTCGCCCCGCGTGAGCACCTCCAGCACGCTGGTCGCGGCGTAGTTCACGTAGCCGGTACCCGTGGGCGACGCGACGAGGAGCCACGACCGGTCGAGCGCGTGTGTGCGATCCAGCTCGTCCATGATGAGTCTCACGCGCTCGGTGTCGGTGGCTGCGCTCTCCAAGCCGGCGTAGACGCGGATCGGCGATCTCGGCGCGGGCTCGTCCACCAGCTCGCGGATCGCCGTGGTCGGGGTGACGGTCCATACGAAGCGCCGCCCTCGGCGTGAGAGTTTCGAGAACTCGACCGAGCTCTCGAGGCTTCCGGAGACGAGCGGGTTCGGTGGCGGGATGTCGAACGCGGCCTCGATCGCGGACTCGCGGTCTTCGAGGCCGCTGAGGCTCCGCTCCACGAGCACGCGGACGCCTGACAAGAGCACAGCCAGCGCGGCGATGTGGCCGAAGGGTCGCAGCACCTCGGGGCTCGCGGGGAGGACCTTCGCGCCGAGTCGCGCGACGCCTTCGGCGAGGAGCCGTTCGCCGAGCCCCATGGTCGAGACGCCTCCGGCGACGACCGCGCCGAGCGCCAGCGCCTTGGCCGGCGAGACCGGGGTGCCGTCGTCCGGTAGGTCGTGGTCGGCACGGGCTTCCCGACGACGGTGGAGCTCACGAGGGCGGCGAGAAGGGCCGCGGCCCTTCTCGCCGACGGGGACCGTGGTTCGCCGTTCGCCTCGACGAGTCACCAACAGCTCCTGCAGGGCACCGATGGTCGCGCCCGAGGCGCCCGCGAGTGAGAGCCAGTATCCGCTCGTGCGCGCCGCCGCGTGCGGCAGTGGCTCACGATCGCGCGGGCGAAAGAAGCGCTGGATCGCGAACCCGGCGCCGATCGCGGCCACGTCGAGCGCGATGGTCGTCTGGCTCCAGACGTCGCTCGTCGGCCGTCGACCGTCGGCGCCCGGCCAGGCGCGGCGCGACGATGCCGAACGACTGGATCGACTCCTGGACGAGCGAGACCACCGCGTGGTTGGCGTAGACGGCCAAGCCCGTGACGATGGCCTGGTCGAGCGTCGGGCGCGGCATGAGCGTGCGTTGGAACGTGAGTGGGAGATCCGCACCGGCGAGGAGCAGGCCCGCCTGGTCGGCCCGATACGACAACGCGTGTTCGAAGGCGCGGTTCGTCATGAGCGCGAAGCTACCGTCCGCGTACCGGCCCGCGGCGTTCCACGCCGGTGCGGCTCAGTTGTTGTCCGGCAGCGGCCGGTGGACGACGACGACGCCGTGGCCCGGGCGATCCGGGTCCAACATCACCTCGAAGTCAGCGTCCCCGCGTGGCTGGGGTGCGTCCACGACGACCGCGGTCTCCTCGCGCTCGGGGCGGCCTTCGAGCGCGTCGCGCAGACCCAGGAGCCCAGCCGCGACGACGTTGCCCAGCGCCGTCTGACGGAACCGGTCGACCTGCCGTGGTGGCGCAGCCTCATCGTCGGAGTCGCCCTCGTGTGGGATATCCGCGAAGACCTCTGGCAGATCGGGCGGCGGTTCGGACGGCGGTTCGGACGGCGGTTCGGACGGCGCGGCCATGACTCCACGATAGGTCGGGTCGGGGTGCACCGCGTCGGCGACGCCTCTCAGCGCAGCTCCTCCGCGCGTGACGCAGGATTCCCTGGCAGTATCCCGGGCATGTCCGAAGGCCCGACGATCGGTCGGTTCGCGGCCCGCGAGTTGCTCCGTCGTCGCATCCGCGAGGGCGACAGCTACGGGCTGCTCCTGGCTGCGATCATCGTGACCTACGTGCTGATGGTGTTCCTGGACGGCACGGCTTGGGGCCGGGTCGCGCTCGGTGTCGCGTTCGGTGGAGTGCTGCTGCTCGCCCTGTACACGTCCCGGGTGCGCGGCCGCATGTTCAAGATCGCAGGAGTCGTCGTTGTCGTCGCGGTGGCCGCCAACGCGCTCCAGGGAGTGCTCGGCTCGGCCTACGACGGCGCGGGAATCGCGACGGTCGCGCTCGTGGTGGTCGCGCCGGTCGCCGTGCTCCAACGGATCGCTCGTCATCCGCGGGTCAACCTGGAGTCGATCCTCGGGGTGATCTGCGCGTACCTGCTCATCGGCATCGCGTTCGCCTCGGTGTACGGGCTCCTGAACCGGTTGGAGAGCGATCCGTTCTTCGCCCAGTCTTCCGGCCGGGATCCCGTGGACTATCTCTACTTCTCCTACATCGTGCTGACGACGGTGGGCTTCGGAGATCTCACACCGAGGACAGACACGGGACGGGTGCTCGTGACGATCGAGGCGCTCATGGGCCAGATCTTCCTCGTCACGGTCCTCGCGGGGCTGGTGGGCAGCTTCGGTCGCGACCGGTACAGGCCCCAACCCGAACGGAGCGGTCCTCCCTCCGAGGACGCCCCTCGACGCGCGTAGCGCGGCGTTCAGACCGTCGGCGCGCCGGTGGGCGCGTCGCCACGGACGCCGCGCAACCCGAACCAGGCCATCTCGGCAAGCCAACCGGCCAGCACATCGGGATCGAGCTCTCCACCGGATCGCGGCAGCCTTCGGCTCGTGGCCTCGGCCATCCCGACCACCGCGTGCGCGAGCACGAGGCGGTGCTCCGGTTCCGCGTCGATGTCGATGAGCCCGGCGGTCAGCGACGCGACCTGGTCGATCGCCCGTTCGGCAATGTCCGCGAACTCGTCGTCGTTGCGAACCGACGCTCCGAAGAGCAGACGAAACGCGGCACGGTTCGCGGTGACGAAGCTGAAGTAGGCCGCGAAGCCCTCCTGGACGCGCGCTCTTCCGGATTCGGCGTCGCCCGTCGCGCCGCGCACGGAGGCGACCAGCCGGCTGGCCACGTCGGCCAGGAGCTCCCGGTAGAGCGCGCGTTTGGAGGGGAAGTGCTGATACAACACCGGTTTGGTGACGCCCGCGGCCTCGGCGATCTCGTCCATCGAGGTCGCGTGGAACCCCGCGGCGGCGAACACCTCGCACGCGACGTCGAAGAGTTGGGATCGGCGTTGTTCCGCCGGTAGGCGCATCGGTGTGGGGCTAGCCGGTCCCGACCGACGACTTGAGTGGCATCTCGAATCGGTTCACGATCCCGAAGTTGTCCGACCAGAGCGCGTCGAGGCGCGCGTGCTCGTCGGCGGTGAGCGCGACGTCGGCGGCGCCCGCGTACTCCTGGACATCCTCGACCGTGACGAAGGTCGGTAGCACGGTGGCGAACGCAGGATTCGCGAGGATTCCGGCGACGGCAGCCTGGCCCATCGTCCGAGCACCTGACTCCCACAGGAAGCTCAGCGTCTCGGCCTTGTCGAACAAGTCGGTCATGTTGTCGGGGTTGCGGTGCCGGCGGTGGTCGCCGGCAGGAAACGTGGTGTCGCGCGTGATGCGACCCGACAGGGTGTCGGAGGCGTGGGGCACGCGCGACATGAGGCTCACCGTGCCGTTGGCAACGTTGGGCTCGGCCGCGAAGGTCAGGCCGGGATCCTGTTCCAACACGTTGAACACGGTCTGGAGGGTGCAGATCGGCCGCTCCCGGATCGCGTGGAGGCCCTCTTCGACCCAGCCGATGGCGGGCCCGAGTGCGACCCCGATCTCGCGGATCTTGCCCGCCTCGCGTTGGTCGGCCAGGGTGGCCCACAGCTCGTCGTCCAAGATCGGCTCGATGCGAGTGTTGTGCAGCTGGTACAGGTCGATGTGGTCCACGCCGAGCCGGCGCAGGGAGGCGTCGAGCTGGGCGCGAATCGACTCCGGCCGCCAGTCGTGGGGTCGCGCCGATTGGCCCGGCGTCGCCCGGGACGAGTTGATGTCGTAGCCGCACTTGGTCGTGAGCACGATCTCGTCGCCGTGATCGGTGAGCAGGTCGGCCAGGACCTGTTCGCCGGCTCCCTCGGGGCCGTACACCGGCGCGGCGTCGAAGAACGTGATGCCGGCGTCGAGCGCGGTCCGCAGCAGCCGGTCCTTGTCCTCGATCTCACCCCACCAGTCGCTCGCGAGCGTCCACGTTCCGAACCCGACCTCGGAGACGATGAGGTCCGTTGAACCGAGCTGGCGGTACTGCATGACGTGTCCTTGGCTCGTTGAGGTGTTCCTCGGCTAGCTGTACTTGATGACCGATCGTGCGATCTCGCCCGAACCCATGTTGGCCAGCGCGTCGTTCACCTGGTCGAGCGTGATCTCGCGCGAGATCAGCTCGTCCAGCTTGAGCACGCCGTCCCGATAGAGCTGCGCGAGCATCGGGACGTCGCGGTGGACGTTCGACGATCCGTACCAGCACCCTCGGATCTGCTTCTCCTGGACGAGGAGGTCCATTGCCGGAGTGATCTGCATCGTGACGTCGAAGCCGGGCACGCCGACCATGATCGCCTGGCCGCCGCGGCGCGTCATCTGGAAGGCCTGGTCGATCGTCGGCCCGAGACCGATGACCTCGAACGCGACGTCTGCGCCGCGCCCGCCACTGAGCTCCATCACCTGGGCGACCGGATCGCCCGCACCCGCGTTGACCGTGTCGGTCGCGCCGAACTGCACCGCGGTGGCGAGCTTGCCGTCGACCATGTCGATCGCGATGATTCGTCCCGCGCCGGCGTGCTTCGCGCCCTGGATCACGTTCAGGCCCACACCCCCACACCCGATGACCGCAATCGTGTCGCCGCGACGGATGCTGGCGGTGTTGGTCGCCGCGCCGAAGCCGGTGAGCACGCCGCAGCCGATGAGCGCGGCGCCGGTGAGTGGGATGTCGTCGCTGATCTTCACCGCGCCGATCGCGGGTACGACGGTCTCTTCGGAGAACGTGCCCGAGGCAGCCATCACATTGAGCGGTTGGCCGTCGATCGAGAAACGGGTGGTCATGTCGAGCATGCCGCCGCTCATGCTCGCCGCGGTCCCCACCTCGCACAGCTCGCCCTGATCGTGCTTGCAGAAGTAGCACGCGCCGCACTGCGGAACCCACGAGATGACGACGTGGTCGCCGATCTCGAGATGGTCGACCCCATCGCCCACTTGGGTGACGGTGCCCGCGCCTTCGTGGCCCAACACCGCGGGCAGCGGGACCGGCAACGTGCCGTTGGTCACCGAGAGGTCGGAGTGACAGACACCCGAGGCGCCGAGCTGCAGGCGGACCTCCCCGGCCTTGGGGGCGTCCAGATCCACGTCGAGCACCTCGAGCGGTGCACCGACCTCTTTGCAGACCGCGGCCTTGGTCATGTCGGCGTTCTCCTCGTCGTGGAAGGACTGCTTCTCCGCCAGGAGCGTAGATCGGCGTTACTCGGCCTGTCCCCTCGGGGGACCATGACCGGGTGGTGGTGTCGGCGGGACGCCACGCTCGTCTCGTTCGGCGGCGCCCACGCCGTAGGCCACAACGATGGGGATCGGCAGGATCACACACGTCGCGACGAGTCCGATCACGACGATCTGGACCACGCCACGGGAGAACTCGGTCACCACGCCGACGCCGAACGCCACGATGGCGATGCTCAGCGCCAGGTATCCCGCTCGCTTGGCGGCCCGTGCGGCCCGTCCGATGCGGGCGCGGCGCGCGACCACCGGATCGACCGGGTCGGCGTGGTCGTCGCGGTCAGCGGGTGACACGACGCGCGATCATCGACGGATGGGACGGCCCCTGCACTTCGGCGAGGATACGACCCACGTCATGGCGATCGTGAATCTGTCGCCGGAATCGCGTATCCGCTCGTCGGTCGTGACCAGCCCCGCCGACGCGTTGGCGCGGGCCCGGGCCTTTCGCGACCTGGGGGCGTCCATCATCGACCTGGGCGCGCAGTCCAGCCATTTCGAGAACCGGTCTCTGCCCCCGGGGGAGGAGATCCAGCGGATCATGC
Organism: Acidimicrobiia bacterium; assembly: GCA_035646535.1. Taxonomy (GTDB): domain Bacteria; phylum Actinomycetota; class Acidimicrobiia; order IMCC26256; family JANYLB01; genus DASRPD01. The sequence goes on along the minus strand of DASRPD010000070.1, from coordinate 13,840 downwards.
CGACCCTCGAGCGACTGGTCGACGACGACTTCACCGTGTCGATCGACACGTGGAAGCCGCTGGTCGCCCGGGCGTGTGTGGACGCGGGCGCGGCGATCGTGAACGACACCGGGGGCCTGCGTGATCCCGCCATGCTCGACGTGGTCCGAACCTCGCCAGTGATGGCGGTGCTCGTGCACATCGAGGCCGAGAACCCCCTCTCGGTCGGCTGCCGACGCCTCGACGACGGTCAGCCCCGTCGGGTGGCCGACGCGCTCGCGGCGCGCGTCGAGGAGCTGCGCAGTGACGGCGTCGCCGACGTGATCGTCGATCCCGGTCTGAGCATCAACTACCGCAGCGACTACGAACGCTACGGCGAGCTGCAGATGGCGACCATCCGGACGCTCTCCGATCTGGCCGCAGCGGGAGCGCCCGTGCTGATCCCGGTCCCGCGCAAGCAGGAGGACCATCGGATGCTGGCCTACCTCACCCTCTCGATCGAGTACGGCGCGGACATCATCCGGGTCCACGAGGTGGAAGCCGCGTGCGATCTTGTGCGACTGCTCGGCCGGGAGCTCGGCGGCACGTGAGGGTCCGAGGCTCAGATACGGGGCTCAGATACGGGGCAAGCGTCGGTTCGTCGCGTCGAGCACGGCCCGGGCCACCGCGTCTGACTCGGCGTTGAGCCGCACGATGGCCGACCCCGAGACGACCTCCTCCTGGGGCGGCGCGACGAAGACCGCGGTGACCACGGCGACATCGTAGGGACCGACCCGCACGATCTGGGCGCTGTCGATGTCGACCGCTTCCGCGCTCGGAGCGAGCTGGCGCAGCGCGTCCAGGGTCGCGGTCGCAACGAGTCGGTGCCGCGCGGTCGACGCGACGGAACCTTCGGCGAAACCGACAGCGTGCTCGGCGTCGAGTGAGAGGCTCACGCGAACGAGCGCGCGGAGGTCGGACGTCTCTGCGTTGATTCCCGCGATGACGGGCCGGAACCCGCCGACCTCGGCCTCGGCCTCGGCGCCGGCTTCGGTGGCGCCGTTCACGCCGAGCTGTACGACCGAGATGATCCTGCGGTCGAGCTCGAGCCCGAACGACGCCAGGGCCACCGACTGCACGTCACGCGCCACCTGCTTGGCGGGCTTGCCGGGTCGGGCGAGGATGTGCACCTCGGTCGGTCGTTCCGCGCGGTCGGTGACGATCCGCGCCGCCGACACGTCGGGCAGCCGGCACAGCTCTCGCTCGAGGTCGTGGAGGTCGTCGGGGAGCGAGGAACCGGCGCGCTCTCGGACGGTGTCGTCCTCGGCCGGCTCGTGGAGCGCGGCCGTTGTGCCCGCATGCTCTGATGTGCCCGCGTACTCCGGCGACCCAACCGCCTCGAGGGATGCGTCCTGCTCCGCCACGGTGGCCTCCTTGTCCTGGCGCCGAGGATACGGCCACGCGCGCCACAAATCGTGGCAATCCGTGGGTCTGGCCGGCCCGGTGTCGAGCCACTCGCGAAGGGTCGTGCGAAAGCCCCACCAAGGGTCGTGGTCCTCGCGCGTTCGGTGGTCGTGCTTGACGCGCTCCGCGTTGTCCAAGAGACTGATGTTGTTACAGTGGCTGTTGTGAAACCGCGCGACCTGGTTCGTTCGACCTATCAGGTGGGCGCCACAAGTGCCGATGACCAGGTCAGAGCATTGACCCGGCCGACGTGCGAGAGGAGACGGCATCTGCTGATCTGGTAGAGACGGCAAGGTCTCGGCGAACCACGGACTGAGGAGTCCCGAAGCGAAGCGTTGCCCTCCGGCGAACGAGCGATCGCAGGGGAGACGAACCGCAAAGGGGGTCTTCTTCATGAAGAAGGTCTACGTCCGTCTTTCGCTCATCGCTTCCAGCGCGGTTGCGCTCCTGTTGGCCGGCGGCGCCGGTTCCAGATGGCGCTAGTGACACAGTGAGCTGATCGCTGAGCCGAGACCTTGCCGCCTCTTCCGAGGCCCAGCAGACCCGCAGGACGACACCGTGATCCGACGCCTCAACCTCCTCTCGCTGACAGTCGGCATCGTCACTGGCGCGGCCATGGCCGCCGTGGGGGTGACGGCAGCTCGCGGTCCCGCGCCCGATTGGGTCTTCCTGGCTGTGCTCGGTGGCCTGACGGTCCTTGCGTCGAACCGGTCCGTTGCCTTCCGGGACGACGCCGTGTTCAGCGCGGACTCCATGCTGGTCATGGCGTCGGTCGTGGCGTTCCGGCCGTCCGGCGCGTTGTTGGGTCCCGTGCTCGTCGGAATGTGCGCAGGTCTCGACATTGCGCAATTCCGCGAGCGAGCCTGGCAGAAGGTCCTGTTCAACTGCGGTCAATACGGCCTCGGCGCGCTCGCCGCCGCCCTCGTCTTCTGGGTCGCGCCCGCGAGTGCTCTCAGCTCGGCACCGTGGCTCATTCTCATGGCACTCGCGGGCGCTGTCGCCTTCTCGGTCACCACGATCGTGATGCTCGCAGTGGTCTTGTCCCTCACGACGGGCGAGCGGTTCCGGTCAGTGTTGGGAACGCTCTGGCGAATGCATATCGAGGGCCTCCCCTTCGCGTTGCTCGGTGTCTTCCTCGGGCGCCTGTACCTCGACGTCGGCCTCGTCGTCGTGCCCCTGTTCGTCACGCCGATTCTCGTGGCCCGAGAGGCGTTCGCGTCGTACCTCGCGCTCAAGCGGTCACACGGCGACACGGTGCGAATCCTCATCGGCGCGCTCGAGGCCAAGGACCCCTACACCGCGGGCCACGCCGAGCGCGTCGCGATGTTCACCCACTACATCGGCCTCGAGCTGGGGCTGTCGGCGAAAGGGCTCGAGCGGCTCCGCCTCGCCGCGCTCATGCACGACGTCGGCAAGCTGGTCGTGCCGAACCACCTGCTGAACAAGCCCGGACGACTCACCGAAGAGGAGTTCGCCCGGGTGCAGATGCACGAGGAGGTCTCGGTCGAGATCCTGAGCCGCATCGACTTCCTCGCGCCCGTCGCTCCCAGCGCGCTGAGCGAGCACACGAGGTTCAAGCCGGTCGCCGACGCGAAGGGTCAACCGATCGAGCCCCACATCGTCGCGGTCGCCGACGCGTTCGACGCGATGACCTCGACCCGTTCGTACCGCAAGGCGCTCCCACAGGCCACCGCCTTCCTCGAGCTGCGCGAGAACGCGGGCAAGCAGTTCCACCCGCGGGTCGTGGACGCGCTCATCGTCGCGATCGAGCGGCGCGACGAGCGCTACGGCGAGGGCCACGAGGCCGACATCCACGACTTCGGGGTCGAACCGCCCGACGCCGGTCTCGGCTCGGCTGGGCTCGGCGATCTCCTCCACGATGAAGTGCCCGATTCCTCGGAAGCCACCCAGTCGTGAGGCCGACGATCCGCGCGCTGGTCACGGCGGTCGTCGTCGTGGTCCCGCCGGTGGTGATCGGAATCACCCGTGGGGTCGGTTCGCCCGGCTTCGTGCTGGCCACCCTGGCCGGTGGCATCGTGGTGGGGGAGCTCCTCGAGCTATGCCCACCCGTGCGCGCCGCGATTCCACTGTCCTACGCGGTTGTCCTGGTCCTGTTGCGGGCGGCCTCGGTGCAGGAGTTCGTCATCACCGTGGCCGCGGCCGAGCTCGTCGCCGCGGTCCTGCGTGATGCGCCCGGAGTGGTGGTACGGGTCGAGTGCCTCGCGCGGCGGCTCGTGGCCATCGGTGCCGCTCTTGGGGTGTACTCGGCCATCGCTTCCGTGGGCTCGTCCGACAACGAGACCGTCATGCTCGCTGCCTTGGCCGGCGCGGGTCTGGTCGAGTTCGCGGTCGACGAGGTGGCGGGTGAGATCGGACGGTGGCATCTCGATCTCTCCGGCCACGGCCGCTCCGCGCAATTGGCCCTCGTGACCAGCGGGATGCTGATGGCGGTCGGCTACGGCGGTCTGGGTGGACGGGGTGGCATGGGACTGTGGGGTCCGGCGCTGTTCAGTGTGCCGCTGCTGGCCGCGTGGTACTCGTTCGCCCGGCTCGCGGTCATTCGCCGGACCTACACCCAGACGTTGCGCGCGTTGTCGATCGTGCCCGAGCTGGGTGGTCTGGTCCGTCCCGGTCACGGGGCGCGCGTCGCGGACGTCTCGACGGAGATGGGGCGGGAGCTGGGCCTCGAACCACACGAGATCGAGTATCTCCAGGCCGCATCGCTGCTCCATCACATCGGCCACGTCTGTCTTGACGATCCCGAGGTGCTCGGGCGCCCGATCGAGGCGTCGGAGGTGGCGCGGGCGAGCGCGGAGATGTTGCGTCAGGCGGAGTTCCTCGCGCCGGCCGCCGACCTGCTGTCGCCCGATCCGCTCCCGTTCGGGGGCGCGCCACGGTCGACGATGTCGACCGCGGGTCAGGTGCTGCGCGTCGCGAGCGCGTTCGACGAGCTGAGCGAAGGCGGCGACGAACGCCTCGCTCGTGGCGCGGTCGAGGCGTTGTACTCAGGTCCGGGGTACGTCTACGACCCGCGGGTGCTCGCCGCACTGGAGCGGGTGCTCGAACGTGTCCCCCGCGTCGATGGCCGCGTCGCCGTCACGTAGGGAACGCAGCGTGGCGCCGTAGTGGGGCGGCTCCGCGTCGCAGGAGCCGACATCGGACGGAACCGCGCCGGGTGGCGGTGGCGGCGGCTCCAACCGCCGCAGCGTCGGGTGGCGCGAGTACCAGGGTGCCCGCAATGGCCAGCGGCGAGCGCTCGACGCCGCATCGCCGTGACGCCGATTCGCGCGACGCTGCTTCCAGAAATCCGGGTCGTGCTCTTCCGCGACCAGGTCGACGTGCAACGGCCCGACCGGTGACTCCGGTGGCGTGAGCGTCGGGTGTGCGACCCCGGGCGGATTGGTTGCGCCGGCCGGCGCCGCAGTCGCTGGTCGTGGCGGTCCGGGCTCGTCGCCTGCGCCCGATTCGCGCGAGCGCCGACTGCGCGACCGAGTCCGCCGGGGACGGCGACTGCCGCGGTAGGCGACGTCGATGATGCCGACCGCGAGGATGAGATCGCCGAACGACACCGATTCGGCGAGCGGGCCCGGCACGTAGATTCGGTCGTCGAGCACGGTCAAGACATCGTCGCGGCGTTCGGGCCGGTGCTTCACCGTGACTTCGCGGGTCTCGTCGCCGTGCGGCCGGTAGGGCATGCCTTGGTTCGCGCTGATCACGACGGCGTTGAGCGCGATGCCGATCGTCACGATCGCCATCCCGGTGATCTTCAGGTTCATGACCCCGAACCCCAGGATCAACACGTAGGACGCGAGCAGCAGGCCGACGCCGAGGTCGCCGACGCGCGCCGCAGGGATGACGTCGGTGGCCAGCAGGACGATCTGGATCGCCAGGCCCCCGAACAGGAGCCACGGCGCCTCGAAGTCCAGTTGGGCGAGCCGACGGAAGCTGCCGCCGGTCGCCGGGACCAGGACCAGGGCGAGGAGGAGTGCGACGGCCTCGACCATGGGCTCACGCTACGTGCCCGGCCTCGATTCGGGCGGGATGCCCTGCCGGGTCAGTGGCCGTTCGCCGGGCGCGACGGGCTCGAACGACTCGGCGACCTCGGACCTCCGCTCGGTCGCCTCCTCGTCGACGAGGTCGACGAGGTCGACGAGGTCATCCGGCGGCGCGGGACCGATTCGCGTCGCGCCGTCCTCACGTGCCCGAGCGCGTTCCCGCCGGCCCCGCCGGCCGCGTGTGGCTGTGTGATCCGCCTGCCAGAACTCGGATTCGAGCTCCGACGCGGACTGGTGACCCGTCGGCGGCGTCGGGTGTGCCGCCCTGGTCTCGGCGGCCAGCGCTGCGAACACCCCATCGAGCCCGACCGGTCGTCCGGGCGTCGGGTCCGATCGGATCGGCCCGGTTCGTTCCGCTTTCGCCGGCGCCGACGCCTCGGGTTCCGGTCGTCGGCTCCAGGGCCAGACACGCCGCCGACGTTTCAACGGCACGGGAGGCCGGGACGGACTCGGCGGCGGCGTGGGCAACGGCTCGTCGTCGGGGCTTCGAGCCGGTTCGATCGGGAGCGCGGTCTGTCGGGCCGCGGTCTGTCGGGCCGCGGTCTGTCGGGCTGCGGTCTGTCGGGCCGCGGTCGGGGCGGAGAGGCGCCACGATGCGGGCAGCGCCGAGGCCGTGCGATCGTGCGAGGCGGTCCGGAACGCGAGCGCGCCTCGGAGCTTGCTCCGATGGTCGCCGTCCGTGGCTCCGGTGGTCGGATGCACGTGGCGCACAGGGTTCGCGCGGTGCTCCATTCGGTCCGACGGTACCAATGCGCCCGTGCCGGCGCACTGAGCCTCCCGACCCAGGGCGACCTCGGCGCCCGGCGCACCTACGATCCCCCCGGGCGACAGAAGAGGTGTACACCGTGGAAGACCTCCGATACGAGACCCAGGGGGCGGTCGCACGCATCACGATCGACCGCCCCGAGCGGCGTAACGCAATGTCGTTCGCGGTGATGCAGGGACTGCGCGAGGCCGTTGCCCGGGCGCGCGCCGATGACGAGGTGCGCGTGGTCGTGCTGACGGGTGCCGGCGACCGGGCCTTCTGCTCCGGCGCGGATCTCGGCGGAATCGCGGGCACCGAGAGCGCTTCGGGCGCGCACGAGGGGCGGGGGTTGCTCGCGGACCTGTTCCGCGATCTGTGGTCCCTCGGCAAGCCGACGATCGCCCGCGTCCGTGGATACGCGCTCGCGGGAGGATTCGGTCTCGCACTGGCGTGTGACTTCGTCATCGCAGCCGACGACGCGCAGTTCGGTACGCCCGAGATCAACGTAGGGCTCTGGCCGTACATGATCACCGTTCCGCTGCTGCGCAGCATGCCGCCCAAGCGCGCCTACGAGCTGATGGCGACCGGACGGCGGGTCGACGCGGCCGAGGCGGACCGGATCGGCTTCGTGACCCGGGTCGTGGGGGTCGACGAGCTCGACGGCGCGGTGGATGAGCTGGCCGGCCGGCTCACCACCAAGTCCCCACTCATCATGCGGTGGGGACGCGACGCGTTTCAGCGAGCCCAGCAGATGCCCGACGATGCCGCGCTCGACTACCTCCAGTCGATGCTCACCGTCACGAGCTCCACCGAGGACACTGCCGAGGGCGTCGCCGCATTCGCCGCCAAGCGCGAACCCGTCTGGAAGGGCAGGTAGCGGGATGATCGAGCCCGCGGAGACGCACTACGCACAATCCGGAGACCTCTCGATCGCGTACCAGGTGTTCGGAGAGGGCCCGATCGACGTGGTGTTCGTCTCCGGGTTTGTCTCGCATCAGGAGCTCGCGTGGGACGTCCCGTTCTTTCGCGCGGTGTACGAGCGACTCGGGTCGTTCGCCCGCGTCGTGTCGTTTGACAAGCGCGGCACCGGCCTCTCGGAGCGGACGCTCGGCTTCGGAACCGCGGAGGAGCGGATGGACGATATCCGGGCCGTCATGGATGCCGCGGGTGTCGAGCGAGCCGCGATCGTCGGAGTCTCCGAGGGAGGGCCGCTCGCGGTCCTGTTCGCGGCGACCTACCCCGAGCGCGCTGATGCCCTCGTGCTGTGGGGGACGTTTGCCCGCTTGACGTCGGCTCCGGGTTACGAGCTCGGCATGGATCCGGAGGCCGGTGACGGGTTCGTGGCGCTCCTGCGCTCCCGCTGGGGTAGGGGCCAAGCCCTTCGCTGGTTCATCCATCACCTGCCCGACGATCCCGACACCGACGTCTTCGTTGCCCGTTGCGAGCGCAACGCGTGCACGCCCGCGATGGTGGCCGAGATCATGAGCGCCAACTTCGGTATCGACGTGCGCAGCGTGCTCCCAACCGTTCGAGCCCCCACGCTCGTGGTCCATCGGGAGGGTGATCCGGTCGTACCGGCGCGGCTCGGCCGGTTCCTGGCCGAGCACGTGCAGGACGCGGCAGTGGTGGTCGCGCCGGGAGATTGGCACGTGAGCTGCGCGCCCGGAAACGAGGATGATCTGCTCGACGTCGTCGAGGAGTTCCTGACCGGTGAGCGTCCGATCCACGACGTGGCTGTCGACCGCGTGCTCGCGACGGTGCTGTTCACCGACATCGTAGGCTCGACCGAGCGTGCCGCGGCGCTGGGTGACCGAGCCTGGCGGGACGTGCTCGACCGCTTCCGCGTCGGAGTGCGCCGCGAGCTCGAACGTTACCGAGGCCGGGAGGTCAACACGCGAGGCGACGACTTCCTGGCGACCTTTGATGGCCCGGCTCGTGCGGTGCGTTGCGCACAGTCGATCGCGACCGTTTCGCGCCCGCTGGGGCTCGAGGTGCGTTCGGGGTTGCACACCGGCGAGGTCGAGCTGCAAGGCGACGACATTGCCGGGCTCGCCGTGCACCTCGGCGCACGCGTCGCCGCGCTTGCCGGGGCCGGCGAAGTGCTCGTGACCTCTACCGTGCGGGATCTGGTGATCGGCTCGGGCCTCGAGTTCGCCGATCGGGGCCGCTCCGAGCTCAAGGGAGTTCCGGGCGAGTGGCAGCTGCTCGCGGTGATCGCCGCGTAGCGCGGACTATCCGCCGGGGCGAGTCTCGCGACAAGCCCGGCGAGCTCCGCGACCGCGTCGCGAAGGTCGGCCGCGTTCGTCGTGATCTTCGAGAACGGCAGCGCGACGGTGACCGTCGGGCTCCCGTGCCGCCCACCGGCGAGCGGGAGTCTCCCGCGGGAGCCAATGTGATGAGCCCGCCACCGAGAGTGAGCAGACGGCCGACGGAAACCGGACTCGTCGGCTTCGGCCCCACCGGAGCATGACCGGCGCTCCGGCTCTCGAACCCTGGCCGGCCCGGGTAGAGGACGCCGCTTCCCACGCCCCGGGCGAGGCGTGCCGCCCCATCCGCTCACGACCGCCTCCCGGTGTGCCGTGCGAGAGTGGGGCCATGAGCACAACGGGTGGGGGAGACGTGCACAACTGGGGGCCTCTCGTCGGCGATCTGGCCCGGCGGCGGGAGCAGGCACTCGGCCTCGGTGGTCCCGAGCGGGTCGAGCGCCAACGCGGCCTCGGCAAGCTCACCGTGCGCGAGCGCCTCGATCTCCTCCTCGATGTCGGGAGCTGGGTCGAGTACGGCATGTTGGCCGACCACATGGACGCGGGGCTCGGCGACCGCTATCTCGCAGCCGACGGTGCGGTCACCGGCGTGGGCCGAATCGACGGTCGGCTCGTCGCGGTGGCTGCGTACGACTTCACCGTCATGGCCGGCTCCATGGGAAACGTCGGCGAAGCCAAGATCCGCCGGCTTCGCCACCACGCGGTGAGTCAACGGATGCCGATGGTGTGGTTGCTCGACTCGGCGGGGGCGCGCATCCAGTCGACGAGCGGGTCTTCGTTCGCGGGCGCGGGGGATCTGTTCCGCGAGCAGGTCGCGATGAGCGGCGTCGTGCCGATGGTGGCCGCGATGCTCGGGCACTGCGCCGCGGGCACCGCCTACATCCCCGCGCTGGCCGACTTCGTGCCGATGGTGCAGGGCACGAGCTCGATGGCCCTCGGCGGCCGCCACCTGGTGAAGGCCGCGGTCGGCGAAGACGTCACCGAGGAGGAGATGGGTGGCTCCGCCGTGCACACCAAGGTGAGCGGCGTCGCCGATCTCGAGGTGGCCGACGACGAGGCCTGCCTCGACGCGGTGCGTAACTACCTCTCGTTCTTTCCCGCCCACAACCGTGAACGCCCCCCGTTGCGGGTGTGTACCGACCCGGTCGAGCGTCGGGTCGAAGAGCTGTACGACATCGTCCCCACCGCGCCGCGGCGCGCGTATGACGTCCGCAAGGTCGTCACCGCGGTCGTCGACGACGGCGAGGTGTTCTGGATGAAGCCCGACTGGGCCAAGAACCTCGTCACCGGCTTCGCGCGCATCGGGGGCGAGCCCATCGGCGTCGTCGCCAACCAGCCGATGGTGCTCGGCGGCGCACTCGACGTGAACGCGGCGGACAAGGCGGCGCGGTTCGTCTGGTTGTGCGACGCCTTCGGGATCCCGCTCGTGTTCCTGCACGACGTACCCGGCTTCATCGTCGGCTCCGCGGTCGAGAAGCAGGGCATCATCCGCCACGGCGCCAAGATGCTCTTCGCGGTGAGCGAGGCGACCGTGCCCAAGATCAGCGTCGTGTTGCGCAAGAGCTACGGGGCCGGCTACTTCGTGATGAACGGACTCGCGTACGAGGCCGATTACATCGTCGCGTGGCCCACCGCGGAGATCGCGGTGATGGGACCCGACGGCGCCGTGAGCATCATCCACCGCAAGACGATCGATGCCCTGCCCGAGGAGGAGCAGGCCGCGAAGCGCCTCGAGCTGGCCGAGGAGATCCGCGCCAACATCGACCCCTACGTGGCGGCCGGCCACGGCCAGCTCGACGACGTCATCGACCCCGCCGACACCCGCGCCGCCATCGCTCGTGGGCTCGACATCAGCCGCGAGAAGCAGATCACCCGCCCCTGGCGCAAGCACGGCGTCCTGCCCGTCTGAGCGGCCCGGGCCCGTCTGAGCTCCGCGGGCCCGTCTGAGCGGCCCGGTCGGACTCTCGCGGGCCGGTCTGAGTCTCGCGCCCGTTAGCCTGCCGCGATGCCCGAAATCCGCGCGGAGATCACCGCGAACGTCTGGCAGGTCCTCGCCGAAGAGGGTCAGATGGTCGCCGAGGGCGACGAGATCTGCATCCTCGAGTCGATGAAGATGGAGATCCCCGTCGTGACCGACACGCCGGGCGTCGTGCGGGAGCTGCACGTCGCGCCCGAGCAGGTCGTGCAGGAAGGCGATCTCATCGCCGTCATCGACGAGTCGTGATTCGCTGGGAGGAGCCTCACCCCGACGTCGCGCTCGCGGTCATCGACCGTCAGGAGCGTCGCAACGCACTCAACGCGGAGCTGTGCGACGAGCTCCGCGCAGGCCTCGAAGCGAGCACGACGTCCCGAGCCGTCGTCGTGAGCGGCGAGGGCACGGCCTTCTGCGCCGGCGCGGACCTGGCGCGCCGGGCATCCGACACCGCGTCGGGTGGTGGGCTCGAACCCGGCGGTGGCGACACGTTCCGGCCGGCCTTCGAGCGCCTCCTCGACGCGATCATCCAACACCCGGCGCCCGTCATCGCGGCGGTGAACGGGCCGGCCCTCGGCGCGGGAATGCAGCTCGCGGTGGCGTGCGATCTCCGGGTCGTGGGGCCCGCGGCGACCTTTGGAATCCCCGCGGCGCGCCTCGGTGTGCTGCTCAGCGCGGCGAACATCCGGCGACTCGCCCTGCTCATCGGCCACGCCGCGGCCCGCGATCTCCTGCTCACGGCGTGCACCCTCGATCGGGACGCGGCGGCGGATCTCGGGCTCGTGCAGCGTGCCTCCGACGACGCCCTGGCGGGTGCGCTCGAGCTCGCGGGCCAGATCGCAGTGCTCGCTCCACTCAGCGTGGCCGGCCACAAGCACGCACTCAACGTCGTGCTCGAAGCCGGCCGGCTCCCCGACGCGTTGGAGCGCGAGATCGCGGCTCTCGAGACGCGCAACTTCGCCAGCAAGGACCTCGAGGAGGGTCTCGCCGCCTTCGCCGAGCGCCGAACGCCGGACTTTCGGGGCTGTTGATCAGTGGGCGACCCGCCGATTGCGGAGGCTGGTCGGGCCGGTAGCCTCGTTGCGTGCCTGAGGACCATTCGTCGGAAGGCGACCCGCCGCGTCGACGCTCGTGGTACCCCGCGCCCGCGTCACCCCGCTCGACGCCCGACGCGACGCCGCCCGTGCCGTCCCCACCGGTGCCCGGCGCTCCGCCGGTCGATGACTCCGGACCAGTCGGCAGTGAGCCGGCCGGGAATGTCGATGAGCCGCTCGCGAGTGAGCCGGTGGGCGACCCGGTGGCCGCGCCGGATCTTCCCGTCGCCGAGGACGCCCAGCCAACGCCCGCCCAGCCGCAGTCGCCGCCCCAACCGCCGGCCGGGAGTGACGCCCTGGCCACGGGGGCGCCGCTGCCGCCCATTCCGCCGACACCGCCGAGCGCGCACTCGGGCTCGCAGATGCCCGCCCGGACGCGGCGCGAGCGCCGGACGGATGCCACCGACACGCGTGCAAGGTGGCCCTGGATCGTGGGTGCCGTCGCCCTCGTCGTCGTGGTCACGATCGCGGGTGTCGTCATCCGGCGGGGCTCCGGCTCCGGCCCCACCACCTCGACGCCGGCTCAGAGCGCGTTGCTCCGGTCAGCCGCGGTCGCCGACTCCGTGCGCGCCGACTGCCGCGGGACGACGCGGCTGCCGGCCGACGCAACCGCCGGGCTCGTGTGCACACCCGTCGAAGGGGCCAACCGTGTGCGCTTCTATCGGTTCTCCACCGACGACGCGCTCACCGAGTACTTCGACCGGCAGGTGGAACGGGCCGGCGTCGTCCGTGATTCGGAGGCGGACTGCTCGCAGGTCGTCGACGTCGAGCACGCCTATCAGACGGTCCGCGGTCTCGACGGTCGTGTTGCCTGCTACCGGTCCGGCGGTCGTTCGACGCTCGTGTGGACCATGCCCGAGGCCACCGCCGTCGGGGTTGCCGAACGCTTCGACACCGACGACCAGAGCGTCTACGACTGGTGGAACCTGGCCTACCAGGTCGAGCTCGACCCCGAGAGTCTGCGGGTCGAGCTCACCGACGGCGAGATCGAGCTGCTGAAGCGGGTGCCGACGGATGTGCAGACGACGTGCGGGCCGGAAGACCCATCCGAGGTGCTCGTGGGAGCGACCGCCTCGCTGGCGTGCGTCGTATCCGACACCGACGTGTTCTACACGGCGTACACGAGCGTGGCCGCGATGACTGCGGTCTACGAGGAACAGCGGACGTTGGCCGAGGTCGAGGCGGGCACGGGCGGCGTTACGGGGGAGACCTGTCCCGGAGATGGGCCGTACCGAGTCGGAGCTCCCAGCCAGGGCAGCATGCTCTGCTACCTGGATGGCTCTGCCGCGCGCGCCACGTGGACCGACGGGCTCCCGTCACAGCTCCCCGAGACGCGGCCCGCGTCCCTGCCGGACCCGCAGTGGTGGATCCTCACCGAGGCCATTCGCCGTGACGACAAGTTCGGTCCGCTCATGACCCTGGTCGCGGACCTCGGACCCGCCGCGAGTCTCGGACCCGCCGCGACTCTCGGGCCTGCAGGCTGACGACGGGCGCGGCCCCCGCTCGCTACCCGAGCCCCGAGCCGCTGGTCGCGGGCCCCGGGCCCCGGGGCTCCGCTCAGTAGTTCGACGGCAGGACCCGCTCGAGGTTCCAGAAGAAGACGAACAGCACGATCGCGAACGGGATCAGGCCCGCGATCCAGGTTGTCCACCGGTGGTAGCGGTGGAAGACGAGCCACCACAGGGCCCCGACGGCTGCGGCCAAGACGCCCCACCACACCGCGGGGCCGGCGGGTGTGTCGGCGCCTGACAGGTCGATGTCGGTCCGCTTGGCGACGGTGATGGGTGACGGCTCGGTCGGCGCCGGGCTGGTGTCCTCCGCGGGGGAGAAGGTGGCCTTGACGACGAGGCGGGTCGCCGCCGAGTACTTCGGGTTGCACGTCGTCAGGGTCAGTGTGGCGAGGTTCTCCGCCGGTCTGGCCGGGTGCGGCGTGGGGTCGAGGACCTCGACCTCACGGGGCGAGACGACGACGTGCCCGCTCGTGCCGCCGTCGTCGGTGGGTTGCTCATCGACCAGGTACCGGAACGGGCCCTCGAGGGTTGTGACGATGATCTCGTCGCCCGGCTCGAGCTCGTCGAGCCGGTTGAACGGCGCGCCGTAGGTCGTGCGATGCCCGGCGATCGCCGCGTTGCCGAGCTGGCCGGGCATCGGCGTCTCCGGGTAGTGGCCCGGGCCCTTGCGCAGGTCCGAGACGCCGACGCCCTGGACGACGGCGTCGTCGACGCCGATGTCCGGGATCTTCAGCGTCGACACGGCCTCACCCTCGGGCGGGGGCGGGGGCGGTGTCG
>DASRPD010000069.1:0-33923 GCA_035646535.1 Acidimicrobiia bacterium | reverse complement strand
GCCCCCTACAGGCCCCGTGGGAACCGCGACAACCGTGGGCCCGGCCGCACCGTAGAGCCGGAGGCGTCCTGGCTCGCGCCAGTCTCAACTGTCGAGTAAGCCCTCCGGTGGTTCGAGGGCGTGGATGGCGCGCTCCACCGCGCGGCGGGCCTTGAGGAGGCGCTTCTCGTGCGCCTTGGCTTCCTCGTCCCCGTCGGCCGCGGCTCGGAGCGAGTCGTACGCGAGATCTCGGAGCTGCTCGTCGATCGAGCGGAGCTTCTCGATCATCTCGGTGAGATCGGTCATGGCAGGGCCTCCGCGAGCAGCTCGGCGGGATGACGGACGATCAGACCGGGTACGGCACCGAGGTGCAGCGCGCAACCGGGATTGGCGGACACGACCAGCACGGGTGCATCGGGGTTGGCGCTCTCACCCGCGGCGGCGCGGATGGCCGCGGCTTTGCGGTCGCGGATCGCGCCGGCGAGTCCCGGCTCGCGGGCCGCGTACACGCCGCCGGCGCCACAGCAGAGCCCGTCATCGGCCGTTTCTGCGAGGTCGTAGGCGGGAGCAAGCAGGGTCCGGACCGCACCGTCAGCATGTTGCACGTGCCGGAGGTGACACGGGTCGGCCACGACGACCCGCCGGCCACTGCGCTGCACAGGAAGAGCAGCGCGCGCCACGACCCACTCGGAGAAGTCGGAGACCCGGGCCGAGAACTCGCGCGCCTCGTCGGTGTCGAGGAGCTCACCGTAGGACTTCAGCGCCGCTCCGCACCCCGCGCTGTCCACCACGACCTCGACGTCGCCGTCGGTCGCCGAGATGACCCGTTGAGCAAGGGAGCGGGCCTCGTCCAGCCGGCCGGCGTGGGCGTGCAACGCCCCGCAGCACGCTCCCCCCGACCCGATCAGCCCCACCCGCGCGCCGGTCGCGCGCATGACGGTCATCGCGTCGCGGTGCACGTCCCGCTGCCACGCGTCCATGACACAGCCGGTGAACAGCACGACATCGGGGGTCGCGTCCGGAAGCAACCGAACGGCGAGGCTCCGGGCTGAAAGGCTCGGCGGGCTCACCCCGGCGGGCGCCAACCGGCCGGCGACGCCTAACCGCTGGGCGAGCCAGAGCACCCAAGACAGCACCAGCAGGAGCCAGTGCCGCGGGAGCACGACGCGGTAGCCGAGCCACTCAGCGACCCGCACCCGCCAAGCCGGGCGGGCCGACGGGACGTGTCGCATCGCGTCGCGAGTCGTCTCCATCAGGTGGCCGAAGGGCACACCCGATGGGCAGGCCGCCTCGCAGCCTCGGCACTGAACGCACTCCCGCATCGCCCGCACGAACGTCGCGTCGGCCGCAGCCATCCCGCCGTCGACGGCCCGCATCGCCGCGATGCGACCCCGCGGCGACGCGAGCTCCAGCCCGGTGACGCGATAGGTCGGACAGTGCGGCAGGCACAGACCGCAGGCGACACACGCGACGAGCTCGTCGGGATCGAGGCCGAGGGTCATCCGGGCCCGACCTTCACAGTCGTCCTCACAGCGGCATCCTTCCGGGGGCGAGCTTGTCGTCGGGGTCGAACGCGTGCTTGATGCGTCGGAGCAACGCCCGGTTCGGAAGCTCGATGCCGAAGCCGTCCAGCTCGGGTGCTCCCGCTTCGCGCAGCATCCATCCCCCGACGCCATGCGCGACGACCCGCGCCCGCGCCAGAGCGGCGGGGTCGTCCGCGGCGACGTGGACGGTGCCGACACCGATCTCGGCGCACCATTGCGCGCCGGTGTCATCGAGTCCGTCACGCAACCCGACGACGGCACCCGGCCGAATCGAGAGTCGGGCCCGGTGCGGACCCGAAGGCCACACGGGCGGATCCGAGAACGCGAGCCCGGCGGCGTCCGCTTGGATGTCGAGATCGGCAGGATGGCCTTCCAGGAGGACGACGGTGTCGGTGCCGTTCCACGCGACACAGGTCGCGTCGGGACAGCACCGGCGTACGGCGCGCGGATCGGCGTCGCGCCGTCGCACCCAGCGAACCTCGCGAGAGCGTGCCCGGGACCGCAGCGTGACCTGGCCGAGCACGCCGAGGGTGCCCATCGAGCCGACGAACAGGCGGGGCATGTCGTAGCCACTGACGTTCTTCACCGTGGGCCCACCACCCTTCACCATGCGGCCATCTGCCATGGCGGCCCGCACCTCGAGCACGGCCTCGCGCACGGGACCTCGCCCGAGCCGACGGTGGCCCGACAGGCCCGCGGCGAGGACGCCACCGACGGTGGCGTCTGCGTCGCGCGGGTCGAGGGGCACCTCCTGGCCGGCGTCGGCCAAGAGTGCGTCCAGGTCTCGGACCGGCGTTCCCGCACCGACGGTGACGGTGAGATCGGCCGGTTCGAACCGGACGGTGCCGGCGGGTGCTCGCACCATCGTCGCGTCGGTCGGGACCGGGCCGCCGACATCGAATTGGGTGCGGGCCCCGACCGCGACCACCGGACCGGCGGCGTCGCCGACCGAGCGCGCCAGCGCCTCCAGCTCGCCGGTCAGATCCACACGCCCTCCGGAACGCGTTGCACCTCTCCGCAGCGGCTGCCGCGAGGCAGCACCTTCGCGGGGTTGGCGAGGCCCTCGGGATCGAAGGCGTCGCGCAGGCGAGCCTGCGCGTCGAGATCGTCCGGCCCGAAGATCATCCGCATCGCGTCCCGTTTCTCCAGCCCGATGCCGTGCTCGCCGGAGAGCACCCCTCCGGCCTCCACGCATGCCTCGAGGATGGCGCGCCCGGCGTCGTGCACTCGCGTCCACACGCCGGGCTCACGCGCGTCGAAGACGATGAGCGGATGGAGATTCCCATCACCCGCGTGGAACACGTTCATCATGGTGAGGCGTTCCTCACGGGCGATCTCATAGACGCGCGCCAACACCTCGACGAGGCGGGTGCGGGGGACGACCGCGTCGTGGAGGTAGTAGTCCGGGGCGATGCGGGCGATCGCCCCGAACGCGGACTTCCGGCCCTTCCACAGCAGCTCGCGCTCGGCGTCGTCGGCCGCGACCCGGACGGTGCGGGCACCGTGGGCACGGGCAACCTCGTCGACCAGAGCTTCGTCCGCGGCAACGCCCGCGGGTGAACCGTCGAGCTCGACCAGCAACACCGCGGCCGCGTCACGCGGGTATCCGGCGCCGACGTAATCCTCGACCGCGCGGGTGATCTCGGCATCCATCATCTCGAGGGCCGCGGGCAGGGCTCCTGCCGCAATGATCCCGCTGACCGTCGCGGCCGCATCCTCCACCGAGGTGAAATCGACGAGCAGGGTGCGGACGTCGGGCGGGTTCGGAGTCAGCCGGACTGCGATCGAGGTGGCGATGCCCATCGTTCCCTCGCTGCCGACGAACGCCCCCCGCAGGTCGTAGCCCGGGGTGTCGGGCTCGAGGCCGCCGAGGCGGGCAGTCGATCCGTCCGCGAGGACGACGTCGATCGCGAGCACGTGCGCGGAGGTGACCCCGCGGGCCAGACAATGAGGCCCACCCGCGTTGGTGGCGACGTTGCCGCCGATCGTGCAGGCCTGCTGCGACGATGGGTCCGGCGAGTAGTGCAGCCCGAACTGGGCGACAGCCCGGCTGAGGTCGAGGTTCAACACTCCCGGTTCCACCCACGCCACTCGCTCGTCGGGATCGACCTCGAGCACGCGGTTCATCGCCGTCGTCACGATGACGACCGGCTCACCAACGGGTGTGGCACCACCGGCGAGACCGGTGCCGCTACCCCGGGCTACGAACGGCCGGCGATGGCGGGCGGCGACGCGCACAGCCGCGGCGACCTCGTCGGCCGAGCGGGGGAAACACACCGCGGCCGCCGTACCCACCTCGGTTCCTGCATCCCGGGCGTACATCGTCAGCTCGAGTGGCTCGGCGCGGGCGCGATCGGCGCCGAGCGCGCCGCGGAGGTCACCCACGAGGAGGGTCGGTTCGGTCGGGATGGCGCGCAGCTTAGGACGACGCGCGAGATCTGCCGGTGTGGGGGTTACGCTCAGTGCTGCCCGTTTCCGCCGACGCCACCACACCGCAGAGGAGCCAAGATGCCGGGACCCACCCGCGAGTGGGTGACCTTCACCGATCCTGCCGATCCCGAACGGCCGTTGCACGTCGACGTCACGTTCCTCACCTCGCGCTGGGACTGCATCTTCGGCCGGGGCTGCCAGGGGGTGCTGACCGAGCCGAGCGCCGCCTTGAGCCAGGGGTGTTGCTCGCACGGCGCGCACTTCACCGACAAGGCCGACCGTGACCGCACGGTACGCAACGCCAAGAAGCTGAAGGCAGACGAGTGGCAGTTCCGTCACATCGCCAAGAAGCGGGGCACCTACGCCAAATCCGGTAAGAAGGAGTGGCGGACGCGGCTGTACAAGGACGCGTGCATCTTCTTGAACCGCCCCGACTTCCCCGGCGGCGCCGGCTGCGCCTTCCACGTGCACGCCGCTCGCAACGGCCTCCACCACTCTGACGTGAAGCCCGAGGTCTGCTGGCAGCTACCCATCCGCAAGGTCCTCGTGACCGACGACGAGGACAACGAGTTCTACCGGCTCACGGAGTTCGCGCGGGACGGTTGGGGCGAAGGCGGCGACGACTTCGCGTGGTGGTGCACCGAGGCCCCCGAGGCCTTCGTCGGCACCAAGCCCGTGTATCGCAGCCTCGAGGTAGAGCTGCGCAAGACGGTCGGCGACCGCCTGTACGAGGAGATCGCGGCCTACCTCGACACGCGCATGGTGGCTCCCGAACCGCCCGTGGCGCACCCCGCCGGGGTCCCCGTCACGCTCGGACCGAGCCGCAACGGCCAACAGGCCAAGAGCTCGGCCCGCAGTGCCGCCGCCACTGCGGCGACACGCGGCTGACGGCCGCGGGAGGCGAAGATGGCCGCCGAGATCGCTCCCCGCCCCTCCGACGACATCGCCGGGTTGCGGAACGATCTCGAAGCCGAACAACGCTGCTTGGTCGACGACCTGCGCGGTGTCGAAGCCGACGACTGGTTCACCGTGACCGCCGCCGAGGGCTGGGACGTCCGCGACACGGTTGCGCACCTCGCCGATACCGACGAGATCGCCATCGACACCTGCACCGATGGTCCCCGATCCCTCACCCGCCTCGCCACGGCGCTCGCGTCGGCCGAGGACGTGACCCTCTGGGGCGTGCTGGAGGGTCGACGCCAACCCGGCCCCGAGGTGCTCGCATGGTGGGAGGACGCGCAGGACCGGGAACGCTCGGTATTGGCGTCGCTCGATCCGGCCATGCGGGTGCCGTGGGGGCTCGGCATGCGCGTCCCGTCGTTCCTCACCGCTCGGCTCATGGAGACGTGGGCTCACGGCCTCGATGTGCGCACCGCGCTCGGGCTGGCGTCGCCGGACACCGCGAGGCTCCGCCACGTGGCGTGGCTGGCCATCCGCGCGTTGCCGTACGCGTACCAGGTCGCATCCCGAGAGCCCCCGGCTTCCCTGCCACGCGTCGAGCTCCGCGGACCCGACGACGTCACCTGGACCTACGGACCGGCCGACGCACCCGCCCGGATCACCGGCGACGCCGGCGAGTTCTGCCGGCTCTTCGTCCGGCGGCTCTCTCGCGGCGATGCCCACACCCTGCGCGCCGAAGGCGCCGATGCCGACGCCGCGCTCGACGTGGCCCGCGCCTACCTGTGACGATCCTCGCCTGATGCCGTCGTTCTCCTTCGAGGGTCTTCGCCCGCAGATCGCCGCCGACGCCTTCGTCGCCCCGACCGCCACCCTGATCGGTGACGTCATCGTCGAAGCGGGCGCGTCGGTCTGGTACAACGCGGTCATCCGGGCCGACTACGCGCCGGTCATCGTCCGACGCGGCGCCAACATCCAAGACGGCGCGGTGCTGCACGGCCCACCCGGGCTCACGACCGACGTCGGGCCGGGCGCGACGGTGGCCCACAACTGCGTGATCCACGGTGCCGTGCTGGGCGAGGAATGCCTGATCGCCAACGGGTCCGTCGTGCTCGACGGTGCGACCGTCGGCAACCGCAGCCTCGTCGCCGCGGGCTCACTGGTGGCGGCGGGTTTCATCGTCCCCGACGGGACCCTCGTGGCCGGTTCGCCGGCGGTGGTGAAGCGTCCGGTCGCGGGTTCACCGGCCGAGTTCTGGGTCCGGGCCAATCCGTCGGCCTACGCGGAGCTCGCCGAGAGGCATCGCCGCGGGACCGAGTACCTCGGCGGCTGAAAGACCCCGCCCGCTGAAAGACCCCGGCGACCGAAGTGGGGCGGCGACCGAAGTGGGGCGGCGACTGCATCCGGGACCCGAGGAGTCCGGATCTTCTACATGCCGCCCAGGATGGCGCCACCCTCGACGGCGATGACCTCACCGGTCATCCACGACGAGGCGTCGGACGCCAGGAACAGCGCGGCCGAGGCGATGTCATCGGGGACGCCGAGGCGCTTCAGGGGGTGGCGGTCGGCGATCGCTTCCTCGCCGCTCTCGTACAGGACACGGGACATGTCGGTCTTGACGAGCCCGGGGGCGATGGCGTTGACCCGCACGCCCGGGCCGAGCTCGAGTCCGAGCTGGCGGGTCATGTGGGCCAGCGCGGCCTTCGACACGTTGTAGATGCCGATGAACGGCGCCGGACGCAGCCCGCCGGTCGACGCGATGTTGATGATGACACCGCCGTGTTCGCTCATCCACGCCCGCCAGGCCGCCTGGGCCAGCCGGAGCGGCCCGACGACGTTCACCTCGAGCACCTTTTCGATGGCCCACATCTCGGTCTCGATCATGGGTCCGAAGCTGGGGTTGGTCGCGGCGTTGTTGACGAGGATGTCCAGCCGGCCGAGGCGTTCGACACAGCCCGTCGTAGCGGCTTCGATGACATCGGGATCGCCGGCCGAGCCTGCGAACGTCGTCACCGAACCGCCCAGGGCGCCCAGCGCCGCCTCGGTCTCGGCGAGCTCCTCCGGCTTGCGGGCCAGCACGGCCACCGACGCGCCCGCGCCCACGAACGCCTCGGCGATCGCCCGGCCGATGCCGCGGGTCCCACCGGTCACGAGGGCGACCCGCCCATCGAGACGGAACGACTCGGTGCCGATCACAGGTACAGCCCCGACGACCCCTCTGCGTGGGGAGACGCCACCGCGTGCACATCGCGCTCCCGCAGGATCAGATAGTCGTCGCCGCGGATCTCGACCTCCCAGCCTGTGTCCGGGGCGAAGAGCACCTGGTCGCCCTCGGCGACGTTGCGGACCGTCGGGCCCACGGCGATCACCTCGGCCCAGCCGAGACGGCGATCCCGATTCGCGGTGGCGGGGATCAGAATCCCTGCCCGCGACTGGCGCTCCCCCACCTCTTTGGACGGTACCGCCAGGATCCGGTCCGCGGTCATGCGGATCGACTGTTTCACGTCGTTGTGCACCGGGCGGAGGCTAGTGCGACTCGCCCCTGACCTCCGGGCGACCGCGCCCGGCCGAATCCCGGGTTCACCTCGCCGGGCGCTAGATTCGCCTGGTGTCCGCCATGCCCCAGCCCGACGGTGCGCCCGCAAGCGGACCGGTCGACCGGCCCGGTCTCGAGGCCGCGCCCCAGGCCCGCACCCGCCGGAGCTTCCTCGCGACGGCCGGCCTGTACTTCAAGCTCACCAAACCCCGCGTCATCGAGCTCCTGCTGGTGACCACGGTGCCGCCCATGTTCCTGGCGGCGAATGGCATTCCGTCCGTTGCGCTGGTGTTCGCCGTCCTCCTGGGCGGAGCGGCCGCGGCGGGCGGGGCCAACACGATCAATTGCTGGATCGAACGAGATCGCGACCAGGTGATGCACCGCACCCGGCACCGGCCGCTGCCGAGCGGCGAGCTCGCCCCGGTGCGCGCCCTGTGGTTCGGCGTTGTCCTCGAGGTGATCGCGTTCGCGTTCCTCTGGACCACCGCCAACCTGCTCGCCGCGTCGCTCGCGGTCGGCGCCACGTTGTTCTACGTGTTCGTGTACACGATCTGGTTGAAGCCCCGAAGCCCTCAGAACATCGTGATCGGCGGCGCGGCCGGTGCCGTCCCGGTGCTCGTCGGATGGGCTGCCGTGACCGGTTCGCTGGCTGGGCCGGCCTGGGTGCTGTTCGCCGTGATCTTCCTCTGGACGCCACCGCACTTCTGGGCGCTGTCGGTGCGTTACCGGGACGACTACGCCGCCGCGGGGATACCGATGCTCCCCGTCGTCAAGGGGATCAAGGTCGCGTCCCGCCACATCGTGGTGTACTCGGTGCTCGTCGTCGCGGCAACGCTGTTGCTCGTCCCGATCGCGTCGATGGGGGTCGTCTACACCGTCGCCGCGATCGTGCTCGGTGGGCTGTTCATCGCGCAGGCCATCGTCCTCGCTCGTGACCTCACCCCCGAGCGCGCGCTCAAGCTGTTCACGTTCTCGAACGTGTACCTCGCGCTGTTGTTCACGGCCATTGCCGTCGACGTCGTCGTCCGCAACGCCTGATCCCGCCGCCTCGCCGCGGGCCGGGCGGGTCCGGGTGGGTTGGGTCCTTCCCGCGGTGCTCCTCGCGGCGGTCGTCGTGGGCGCGGTGACCTATCTCAGCGCCGACACCAGCACGACAACGTCGCCGACCGGGCCGGCGACATCCTCGGTCCCACCCGACCCGTCCGAGGCGTCGGTCGCCGGGGTCGCGACCGTCGGCAGTGTCGCTCCGGACTTCGATCTCCCGCGCCTACGCGCCGACGGTTCGGTGCACCTCGCCGACCTGCGCGGCCGCCCCGTCGTGGTGAACTTCTGGGCGTCGTGGTGCATCCCGTGTCGCAAGGAGTTCCCGATGCTCGAACGGGCGCGCCGCAAATACCGAGACCGCGGGCTCGTGATCATCGGGGTCGACTTTCGCGACATCGCCGCGGACGCGAAGGCCTTCGCGAACGGCGAAGGCGCTACGTGGAGCCTCGTCACCGATCCCGGGCGAGAAGCGGCGCTGGCCTACGGGGTGCGCGGCATCCCCCAGACGTTCTTCATCCGCCCCGACGGCACCATCGCCGAGCGTTACTTCACGTCACCGTCGTCCCAAGCTGTGATGAACCAGGAGATCGAGAGCCTCATCCCGCCGCGCTGACACCCCGGCACAGGTTGGCGGCACCCCGGCACACTCTGGCGTCACCCCGGCACACTTCGGCGTCACCCCGGCACACTCTGGCCTCACCCCGGCACACTTCGGCGTCGCAGGTGATGAATAATCCATGTCCTGCGACGCCGAAGTGCCTTGGGGCCGGTCATTCCTCCCAGCGGAAGAACCGGACGGCGAGCAACGGCGCGCCGATGGCCCACACGAGGAGCACCGCCAGGCTGGCGAGCGGGAGGTGCGCGTTCTCCGGTGCCAACACGCCCCGAACGCACTGGCTGAGGGCCGCGGCGGGCAACGCCTCGGCGAAGACACGGATCGCGTCCGGCAGGCGAGACAGCGGATAGGCCATGCCGCCGAGGAACAACAGGACCAGGAAGAGTCCGTTGGCCAGAGCCAGATTGGCTTCGGCCCGCAGCGTCCCCGCGAGCAACATGCCGATACCCGCGAACGCGACCGTACCGATCAACAGCAACGCGACGGCAGGGATCACACCGACGGTGGGGTCCCAACCGAGGGCGATGCCGGTGAGCACGATCACGACCGCCTGGACGATCTCGATGAGCAGCACGTTGGCGGTCTTGGCCACCAGCAAGCCGCTCCGGCTGAGCGGCGTCGACCCGAGCCGCTTGAGGACTCCGTACCGGCGTTCGTAGCCCGTGGCGATCCCGAGGCTGACCATCGCGGTCGACATGACCGCGAGGGCGAGTACGCCCGGCACGAGGAACTCGACCGGATCGTCGACGGAGCTGATCGAGTCCACTCGGGCGAAGAACACCAGGATCCCCAGCGGAATCACGAGCGAGACGAGCAGACTCTCCGGCCGACGCACGGTGAGCAACAGCTCGATGCGCGTCTGGGCGCGCAGCACCGCGGCCCTCATGGGCCGTCCTCACCGGTGATGCGGAGAAAGAGCTCTTCGAGGCTCGTTCGACCGGTCGTCAGGTCTTCGAGAGCGACGTCCTCGTCGCGCAGCCACGCAGTGAGATCCGCGAGCAGTCCGGGCGTCGCGCTCGCCGCGACCACGTAGCGCCCCCGCTGGGGTTCACTCACCGCGTCGGCGGCGAGGCCCAGTGCCTTGGCCATCGACCGGTGGTCGAGCCCGCCCGACGCCCGGAACGCGACCTCGGCGTTGCCGGCCCGGGCGGTGAGCTCGGCCGGTGTGCCCTCGGCGACGACTCGGCCCCGGTCCATGATCGCCAGGCGATCGCAGAGCTGTTCGGCCTCGTCCATCGCGTGGGTGGTCAGCACGACCGTGACGCCGCGATCGTGGAGGTCCCGCACGAGCTTCCAGGTCGTGACGCGCGCCCGAGGGTCCATTCCGGCGGTCGGCTCGTCGAGGAACACGAGCTCGGGTCGGCCGATCAAGGAAAGCGCGAGCGACAGCCGCTGGCCCTCTCCGCCGGAGAGCCGCCGCACCAGCGTGGTGCGAACGTCGTCGAGCCCGACCAGGGTGAGGAGCCGTTGAGGGTCGTCCGGATCCTCGTAGTAGGACGCGAACAGCTCGAGTGCCTCGAGCGGGCGCACCCCGGGGTACAGCCCACCCTCCTGCAGCATGACGCCGACTCGCCGATGCAGCGCGGCGCCGTCACGCCACGGGTCCAGGCCGAGCACGCGCGCGGTGCCCTCGTCAGGCTCGCGGTAGCCCTCGAGGATCTCGACGGTCGTGGTCTTGCCGGCTCCGTTGGGGCCGAGGAGGCCGAAGACCTCGCCCACCTTGACGGAGAGACTCACCCCATCGACCGCTCGGCGCTCTCCGTAGCGCTTCCGGAGCCCGACCACCTCGATCGCAGCCGCGGGGGTCATCGCTGGTCGACACTATCCGGACTGGGGCCTCGACCTCGGCTCCTCGACGACGGTGTGGCGCTATTCGTCGCGCCAGGCCACGTAGCAGCCGAGCTCGACGAGGGCGCGACGAGCCGCCGGGCTGAGCGGAGACCGATCGATCGCATCAATTGCCTCGTCGATCCGCCGGCGGATGGTCTGCTCGATCTCGTCCCGCGCGCCGGTGTCGACGAGCACCTCGGTCAACGCCTCGATCTCGGCCGCGCGCAGATCCGGCGCGCCGATCCTGTCCAGGAGCTCGGCCGCCGCGCCGGCCGCTCGCTGGGTCGCGACGGCGACGAGAGGCGTGAGCTTGCCCTCACGAAGATCGTCACCCACAGGCTTGCCCGTGACGTCTTCGTCACCGAAGACTCCGAGGACGTCATCGCGGAGCTGGAACGCCTCGCCGAGAGGAAGTCCGATCGCCGTCAGCGGCTCGCGAAGCTCACCGAGCCTGCCGGCGAGGGCCGCACCGAGGTGCAACGGCCGTTCGACCGTGTACTTGCCCGACTTGTACCACTCGATACGCCGGGCTTCGTCGGGGTCCCGAGCGCCGGCAGCCGTCGCCGCGAGGTCGAGGTACTGCCCGATGCAGAGCTCCACGCGGAGCTCGTCGTACACGGGCCGCGCTTCGGGCGGGGCGGTCGCCATGAGCATGTCGGCGTAGACGAACGCGAAGTCGCCGACGAGGATCGCGACACCCTCGCCGAAGCGGCGGGCCTCCCCCCGGCGGGCGTTCGCGTCGTGGGCTTCGATGAACCGACGGTGGATCGACGCCTGGCCGCGCCGACGGTCGGATCCGTCCATCACGTCGTCGTGCACGAGCGCGAAGGTGTGCAGCAGCTCCAACGCGGCCGCGGCGTCGACCACCCGGCTGTCGTCGGGATTGCCGCCGGCACCCACGAAGGCCCAATGGCAGAACGCGGGGCGGAGCCGCTTGCCGCCGGCCGCAACGAGGTCGGCCAACGCTCCGATCGGTGCCGCCAGCGCAGGGTCGACTGCCGTCCAACGAGCCAGCTCGGCGTCGAGCAGGGCTTCGACGCGCCGCCCGGCGCGCTCGCCCCCTTCGGTGAGGCTCGCCGGTGCCGTGACGGGAGCGCGCGTCACTCCCGTTCGCGTCTCGGCGGCCATCCGAACACCTTAGGGTCCACAACGCCCCGGAGACACCAACGGGATCGGTACCCTGCGGCGGTGCCCGCCTACCTGAGCCCCGAGTGGTGCTCCGCCTTCGCCGACGCCCTGAGCGGCGAACCTCTGCCCGACGTGGACGGGCCGAGTGCCGCCTGCGTGGTCCGCCAGTGCGTCACCGGAACCCCATTCGGCACCGTCGCCTACGACGTGGCCCTCCGCAGCGGCCGGCTACAGGTCGACCTCGAGATCGACAGCGACTCCGACATCGACGGTGCAGACGACGCCGACGTCGTGATGCAGCTCGACTACGACACCGCCGTGGCGGTCAGCCAAGGCCGGCTGTCGGCCCAGGAAGCCATCTCCGCCGGGCGGATCGTCATCCGGGGTCGGCTGGAGCGGATCGTCGCCGCCCGAGCGGTGCTGACGGCGATCGCCGACCGGGCCCGGAACCTGCGGGCACGAACGACCTACGATTCCGGGCCATGAGCGATGCAGCGAACCTCGAGCAGTTCCGCACCGATGCCAAGGCCTTCCTCGACGCGAACGCGTCGCTACGGCCCGAGGAGAGCTTCGTCTGGGGCGAGGGCTCCGATCGAGTCGGCGTGCTGGACGAGAAGACTCCCGAGCAGGAGGCCGCCGAGCTGCGCGCCGCCAAAGAGTGGAAGGCCAAGGAGTTCGACGCCGGTTTCGGATGGCTCACCGGACCGGAGCACCTCGGTGGCCGGGCACTCACCGCCGAGCACACCCGCGCCTACACGGCGGTCCGGAGCGACTACTCGGTCCCGAACCAGACCGCGTTCGGCATCGGGCTCGGCATGGTCGCGCCGACGATCCTCGCCCACGCGATCCCCGAGGTGGCCGAGCGCTACCTGCGTGATCTGTATCGGGGTGACATCGTGGCCTGTCAGCTCTTCTCGGAACCGATCGCCGGTTCGGACCTCGCCGGGATCCAGACCCGGGCGATCCGCGACGGCGACGAGTGGATCCTCACCGGCCAGAAGGTGTGGACGTCGGGCGCGCAGTACAGCGACATCGGCGAGATCATCACTCGAACCTCGCCGGACAAACCCAAGCACAAGGGCCTCACGATGTTCCTCGTGGACATGCACGCGCCCGGCGTCGAGGTGCGCCCGCTGCGTCAGATGACCGGTGGGGCGTCGTTCAACGAGGTGTTCTTCGAAGAGGTGCGGGTCCCGGACTCCCACCGGCTCGGCGACGTCGACGAGGGCTGGACGGTCGCGCTCACCACGCTCATGAACGAGCGCGCCGCGATCGGTGGCGGCGGCGCGGGCGTCGGCACGATGTCGCTGAACCGGTTCGTGGAGATGGCCCGCCACTACGGCGTGGCCGACGACCCGCTCGTTCGTCAACGCTTGGCCGACGCGTACGTCAGAATCAACGTCGCCCGCTACACGAACCTGCGGGGCATGGCCACGATCCGAGCCGGCCAACTCCCCGGGCCGGAGATGTCGATCGGCAAGCTGGCGCTCACCCGGACCATGCAAGAGGTCGGCCAGATGCTCGGTGAGATACTCGGCCCGCGGATGATCGCCGATAGCGGCGAATGGGGCACGTTCGCATGGTCGGAGTTCCTGTGCGGCGTGCCCGGCATGCGGGTCGCGGGCGGCACCGACGAGATCATGAAGAACGTCATCGGCGAACGCGTGCTCGGCCTCCCGAAGGAACCCAAGATCAGGACCTGAGCGGTCGTCTCGATGCCGAGCGCAGGCAGTCACACGAGGATCGCGGCTCGATGGCGTGAACCCGAGTGCTTGTTCTTCGTCGGCCTCGTCTTGGTTGTCGCGCCCTTCGTCGTCGGTGCCGTCCGCACGATCGTGTCGTTTCGCCACGGCTACGCACCGCCCAGCGACTGGGCGCTCCTCGAGCTGCGTGTGCGCGATGTCGGGCTGCACGAGGTGTTCACCGGGCCGTACTCGCGCTTCGGTTGGTTCCATCCCGGCCCTCTGGTCTTCTACCTGCTGGCAGTCCCCTACCGGCTCCTCGGCTCGAGCTCGGCCGGCCTCATGGTCGGCGCACTCGGCATCAATGCTACGGCGGCAGTGGGTGCGGTGCTCGTGGCCCGACGCCGGGGGATCTCGGTCGGCCTTGCGACAGCGGTCGCCTTGGCGTTGTTGATGCGTGCACTCGGACCGGACTTCCTCCGTGATCCCTGGAATCCCCACGTGCCCGTACTTTCGTCCTTCCTCCTCCTGTTCCTCACATGGGTCGCAATGGTCGGCGACAGTCGCCTGCTGCCGTGGATCGCAGCCGTCGCAAGTTTCCTGGTCCAGACCCACGTCGGATTCGCCCCCCTGGCTGTCGCCATGGCCGCCAGCGCCACGATCGGTGCAGGGATCGCGGCGCGACGCTCGGCGAGCGAGCGGCGTCGGTTTCTCCGTATGGTCGGGATCGCCGCGCTCGTAGCGTTGGTCCTGTGGTTGCCGACGCTCTGGGGTGAGGTGGTCACCGGTTTGGGCAACCTCGGCGACATCGTGTCCTACTTCGCTGCGTCCCACCCTGGGGCCGGCATCGCGAACGCAGCGCGTGTCGCCGCGCTGCAACTCGACGCTCGCCCCGAGTGGCTGTTCGGCCCGGAGTCCATGTTCATCTTCCGTACCGGTCCGCACGGAACGGTGCTGCCCGTTGAGCTCTCCTCACGACCACCCTTGCTGCTCGTCGCCGCGCTCGCCGCTGTCCTCGTTTCCGCCCTGCAGCGGCGGCGTGACGCCGTGCTTCTCGGGATGACGGTGTCCGTGGCCTGGGCCGTAGCGCTGCTCGGTGTGAGCCGCGTCGTCGGCCTGGTCTACCCGTACCTCGTTCGTTGGACATGGTCGATCGGCGCGGTCACGGCGGTACTCGTCGTGTGGACCGCGTGGCTCGCGCTGCGCGAGACGACGCGCCGCCGGCTCCGACAGCCGCTCGCCGTCCTCGCGGTCGGCATTGTCGCGGCTGCCAGCCTCTCGGCGTGCATCGACGCCCTGCGCGTCGGTGTCCCACACCCGACCCGCCAGGCGCAGACCAAGTCTCTGTCACGCCAGCTGTTGGAACACCTGCCCCCCGGCCCCGGCGTTGTCCGCTTCGCCGGTGCACGAGGAGGACTGGCCGAAGCCGGAGTGGTACTCCAGGTCGAGCGAAACGGAATACCCGTCCAGGTAGCGGGCCCCGCCGCCGCGTTCTACGGCGAGAGTCGCGCCGTGAAAACAGCTTCGCGGGTTCGGGCCACCGTGAGCGTCGTGTCGGCAGCCTCAGGTCCCGTGGCACCCGGACCGAATCAGAGGATCGTCGCCAACTACACGGGACCGCCCGAGAACGCCGTTGTGTTGATGGAGACCCCACCCGGGAAGAATCTCGACCGAGGAGACGAACACGGCGCCGCGCGTCTCGGCAACCCTGAACGGGCCGTCGACCGGTGCTGTGACGGCCTGTGACCCCACCACGGCACGCCGGTCTCGGCGGCGGCGGGCGCGGCTAGGTTGAGCGCGATGCAACCGTTCGAACGGCTCCGGGCCCTCGCGCGGTGGAGCGGCTCCGACGACGATGTCGCGACCGAAGCCGCACAGGCGTTGTCCGGCTTCGACGGTGACCCGGCCGGGCTGGTGGTCGTCTGCCAACGATTGCTCGCGCACCATCCCGCAACGGCCCCACTGTGGTGGGTGTGTGCCCGCGTCCTGTGCTCACCCGCCGCCGGCGAGGCCGCGTGGGAAGCCTGGCGGATGTTGCGCGACGACGCCACCGCGACCCGGCTCGCGGCGCTGCTCCCCTTCCCCCACGACGACACCGTCGCGGTCTTCGGCCGGTGCGAGGTCGCTCGGCGAGCGCTCGAAGAGCGACCCGACCTCGCGACCCAACGAATCGGCCCTCGCGACGGCCTCGCCGGCGTCCCGGCCTCCCACCTGCTGGTGGAGGCCACGGCACTCTCCCCCGACGCGGCACGCGTGCCCAGCGGCGCACCGGGTGTGATGCGGACGTTCTTCGACCGTGGCGGTTCCGTGTGGCTGATCGCACCGGTCGGCACGGTGCTGCCGAAACGGCTCTACGCGGCGATGGACGACGCCGTCGCGGCCGACCTCACCGCCGCGGCAACGACCGAGACGGCCACGCTCACGATGGTGGAACGGGTGGCCGGGCCGACGGGCCTGGACTCGGTGGATCGCTTGGGTCGCCGGGTGGACTGCCCGGTCGCGCCGGAGCTGCTGCGACTCCGGACCTGATCTGGAAGCGGCGGGTGCGCTTCTCCTGCGGGTCGACCCCCATTAGGGTCGGCACCAATGGGCGACGCGACGGACGGCCCCGGCGATCCCGACCTCGATCTCCCGATCAAGCTCGGCCCCGTCTCCAACGGCGAGTTCTGGCCCCAGCCGCTCGGCCCGATCGAGCGTGAGGCGATCCGCCGTACCCGCATGGGCGCCGAGCGCGCCGCCCGTCGGCTCGGGATGGACCGTCGCCGGTTCCTCCGCTCCGTCGGCGGCGCCGCGCTCATGCTCGGTGCCATCGCGGCGTGCGAGTCGGACTCGAGACGCTCCGATGGCAAGCGTTCCGGCGGCACATTCGCCGTCCCCGACGACCCGGCGGATGCCGATGCCGCGACCGAGGCGCTCGCCGGCGACGAGCTGATCATCGATGTCCAGAGCCACTTCCTCGACTTCGACCTGTCGGTCCCCGGTGGGCTCGGACTCGCGGCGGGGTTCCCCCAGGCTCGCTGCGGCGCCGACGACCCGCGCGCCTGCTTCACGATCGACACCTATCTGGAGGAGCTGTTCCTCGGGAGCGACACCTCGATAGCGATCATCTCGGCGTTACCGATTCCCGGTGACGCGAACCCGCAGTCGATCGTCGAGGCCGAAGAGGCGCGCCGCACCTTCGCGGCGGTGTGTGGCGACGACCGGCTCCTCGTGCACGGTGGTGTCTTCCCCCAGCTCGGCCCGCTCGACGCGGCACTCGACGGAATGACCGAGCTCGACGAGGGCCACGACATCGCCGCGTGGAAGGTGTACACGCACAACCCGGCCGGCTGGTGGCTCGACGACCACGACGCGGCGGTGCCGCAGGTCGGCAACGCATTCTTGGACCGGGTGCGGGACACGTCGACCGACATCGTGTGCGTCCACAAAGGCCTTGGCGGCATGCTCGGCGGACTCGCCGAGTTCTCCTCTCCGGTCGACATCGGCCCGGCCGCGACCGCACACGGCGATCTGCGCTTCGTCGTGTATCACTCAGGATTCGAGACCGGTGTCCCCGAAGGGCCCTACACGCCCGAGACCGCCGACCTCGGCGTCAACCGGTTCATCACGACGCTGCGCGAGCACGACATCGGCCCGGACGGCAACGTCTACGCTGAGCTCGGCTCCACATGGTGGCTCGTGATGCGCGACCCCACGAGCGCGGCGCACGTGATCGGCAAGCTGGTTGCCCAGCTCGGCGCTGACCGGGTGGTCTGGGGCACCGACTCGATCTGGTACGGCTCACCCCAGGACCAGATCCAAGCGTTCCGCAGCTTCGAGATCTCGGCGGAGCTCCAGGAGCAATACGGCTACCCGGCGCTCACCGCCGAGGTGAAGGCCAAGATCTTCGGGCTCAACGCGGCCGCCCTCTACGGCATCGAAGCGACGCCTCCCCGCTGCGACCTTACCCGCGAAGACTTGCAGAGCGCCCGCGAGGCGATGCCCAGCCGGCGGCGCACCTACGGGCCGGAGACCGCCGCGCAGGTCCGCGCCCTCGTCGCGGCGCACGGCGTCGCCTGAGCTCTCGGGTCAACCGCGCTCACGTGAAGCTGCCGCCGTCGACGACGATGCGCTGGTCGGTGAGGTAGCGACCGCCTTCCGACACGAGGAACCGCACCACGTCGGCCACCTCCTCAGGTGTGCACACGTGACCGAACGGTGATCCCTCGTCGAGGGTGTGGATGTCGTCGACACCCATCGCTCCCTTCACCAGGCGGCGACCCATCTCGGTGGCTACGAGCCCGGGGGCCACGACGTTCACGTGAATCCCGTTGCGCCGCTCCTCCTTGGCCAGTCCGCGGGCGAGGGACTCCAGACCGGATTTTGCGACGTTGTACGGCGCCGAGTTGGCGGCCATGTGCGTCGTCGCGGCGGAGGAGATCATGACAATGTCACCTCGGGGGCGTTCACGCATCGCCGGGATCAACAGCTTGGCCAACACGAACGCGCCGAGCACGTGGGTGCGCCACACCCGTTCCATCTCCGCGGGATCCGTCTTCACCACCGATTGGCCGCGGCTCGCGATCCCCGCGTTGTTGATCAGCACGTCCACCGCGCCGAACGTGTCGAGCACGGCGGCGGCGACGCGTTCGCAGTCCGCGACGACGTCGACCGAACCGGCGAACGCGGCCGAGCGTCGGCCCAGGGCTTCGATCTCTGCGACGGTCGCGGCGGCGCTGTCGGCGTCTTTGCGGTAGTTGATGGCGACGTCGAGGCCGTCGGCCGCGAGGCCGAGCGCGATCGCTCGACCGATCCCGCGACCGCCACCGCTCACCAACGCGACCCGTGACACGTTGCGCTCTCCTCGCTCAGTCGTCTTCGAAGCGGGCCGGGCGCTGCTCGAGGAACGCCGCCATCGCTTCGGTGAGATCGCCGTTCATGTCGTGTCCTCCCGAGTCCTCGCGAGCGTGTCTGTGCGCGCGACCAGCCGCGGCGCGCCGAGGCGGTCGGTCCATGCGGCGAACGCGGGGGTTGCCCCGTCCCACCGCCAATCGTCGACCCGTCCGACGTCAGCGTCGATCCGCAAGGTCGCGAGGTTGCGGAACAGCTCGGCCGCATCCCGCCCCTCGGCGAGGCTCGCCGCCAGCTTGGTCGCGCCGCGGACCGTCACGTCCCACGCGTCGACGTGCGCGGGGATCTGTTCCAGGTGGCGGTATCTCCCCAGCACCGCCGCGGCGGACTTGGCGCCCCAGCCCGGCAGGCCGGGGAACCCGTCGGCGCTGTCACCGACCAGCGCGAGGTAGTCGGGAATCGACTCCGGCAGCACGCCGAACTTCTCCACCACCCCGGCTTCGTCCATCACCACGCGCTTGCGCCGGTCGAGCTGCACGACCTGGCGGCCCGACACGCACTGGGCAAGGTCCTTGTCGGGCGTGCAGATGATCACCTGACCCACCCGATCGTCGCGCCCCGCGACGTGCGCGCCGCTCGCGAGCCCGTCATCGGCCTCGAGATCCACCATGGGCCACACCACGACGCCCATGGCCTCGAGGGCCTGCTCGAGCAGTGGGAACTGCCCGTGGAGGTCAGGTTCGATCCCTTCGCCGGACTTGTAGCCGTCCCACAGCTCGTTGCGGAACGACTCGACGACATGGTCCGTCGCGACCGCAACGTGGGTCGCGCCCTCCTCCATCAGGTTCAGCACCGATCCGATGACGCCCCGTACCGCGCCGACCTCGACTCCCCCGCCATCGACATGGCTGGGCAGCGCGAAATAATGCCGGAACAGCTCATAGGTTCCGTCGACGAGATGGACGTCCACGGAGCCAGCGTCTCACACCGAGCCGCGGCCGCGAGACGGGACCAACTGCCCTGGCGGCGTGCGGCAGAATGACGTTGGGTGAAGCCTGGCGTGTGCCGAGGATCAAAGGCGGAAGCATCGTGAAGCTGCAAGAGGTCGACATCCAGGCCGTCGAACCCCACCGACTCGCGCAACTCATCGGCGCGGAACGGCTCGCTCGGTTCGACGAGGTCGCCTCGGCCGCGCGCGATGCGCTTGCCGGGCGAATCGTGTTGAACGTGAACTCGACCGCCGCCGGTGGCGGGGTCGCCGAGCTGCTCCAGGGCCTCCTCGCCTACGCCCGCGGGGCCGGGGTCGATACCCGCTGGGTTGCGATCAACGGCGACCCTCGTTTCTTCGCCATCACGAAACGCATCCACAATCGCCTGTACGGCGGTGCGGGCGACGGCGGTGACCTCGGACCGGCGGAGCACCGCGTCTACGAAGCCACGCTGCACGCCAACGCCCCCGAGCTCCAGATCCTGCTGCGCCCCGGCGACGTCGCCATCCTGCACGACCCGCAGACCGCGGGGCTGGCGCCGGTGCTCAGCGCCGCGGGGCTGAGCGTGGTGTGGCGGTGTCACGTCGGGGTCGACGTTCCCAACGACCACTCGCGTTCGGCGTGGAGCTTCCTGCGCCGCTACATCGGCCACGTCGGGTCCTTCGTGTTCTCCCGCGCCGAGTTCGCTCCTCACTGGGTGCCCGAGGACCGGCTGATCGTGATCCCCCCTTCGATCGATCCGTTCTGCGCCAAGAACGAGGAGATGACGCGGGACCAGGCTGTGGGAGTGCTCCAGTACGCCGGATTGGTCGACGGCGGCGGTCAACCGCCGAACGTCTCCTTCACCCGTCGGGACGGCACGCCGGGTCGAATCAATCGCCACGCCGACATCCTCCAGACCGGGCCACCCCCACCGCCGGACGCGCCGTTGGTGGTCCAAGCCTCCCGCTGGGATGTGATGAAGGACATGCCCGGCGTCATGCGGTCGTTCGCCGAGTACCTCGGTGATCTGACGGGTGTGCACCTCGTGCTTGCAGGACCCAGTGTCCATGGCGTCGCCGACGATCCGGAGGCCGCCCACGTGCTCGACGGCTGCATCCGCGAGTGGCGCGCGCTTCCGCACTCCACCCGCTCGCGGGTCCACCTGGCGTGTATTCCGATGGCCGATGCCGATGAGGCCGCCGCGATCGTCAACGCGCTGCAGCGCCACGCGACGGTGGTGGCCCAAAAGAGCATCGCCGAAGGCTTCGGGCTCACCGTCGCCGAGGCGATGTGGAAGGAACGACCGGTCGTGGCCGGCGCGGTCGGTGGGATCGTCAACCAGATCATCGACGGCGAGACCGGCTACCTCGTGGACCCCCACGACCTCGAGGCCTTCGCGGGGGCGCTGCGCCGCGTGCTCTCGGACCCGATCGAAGCGGCCCGGCTGGGGCGTAACGCCCGCCAACGCGTCATTGACGAGTTCCTCGCAGACCGCCACCTGGCACAATGGGCCAGTGTCATCGGGATGGCCCTCGCCACCGACCTCGAGCCGGCACGCGATCCGACGGTACCTACCGACCAGTAGGTAGGCTGGCCGGATGGACGCCACTGCCCTGATCCAGGAACTGAATCCCGTCGTCTCCGACTTGGTCGACCGCCACATGCGCACGGCCAAGGAGTGGTTCCCCCATGAGATGGTGCCGTACTCGCGTGGCCGAGATTTCCAACCCGACGAGGTGTGGAATCCCGACCAGTCGCCGATGAGCGAGGCCGTGCGGAGTGCGCTCTTGGTGAACCTGCTCACCGAGGACAACCTGCCGTACTACTTCCGCGAGGTGAGCGGGTTCGACACCTCCGACGCGTGGCGGACGTGGGCACAACGCTGGACCGCCGAAGAAGGCCGGCACTCGATCGTGCTGCGCGACTACCTGACCGTGACGCGAGCAATCGATCCGGTCGGGCTGGAGCGGGCCCGGATGCAGCAAGTCTCCGATGGAGTGGCACCCGTGACCGAATCCGCGATCGACGGGCTCGTGTACGTCACGCTCCAGGAGCTCGCCACCCGGATCGCGCACCGCAACACGGGTCAGCTCATCGACGATCCGGTCGGCGAAGCAATCATGTCGCGGGTCGCGGCGGACGAGAACCTCCACTTCCTCTTCTACCGGGACCTGGCGACCGCGGCCCTCACGCTCGACCCCTCCACCGTCGTCATTGCCATCGAGCAGCGGGTCTGCAACTTCGCGATGCCCGGCGTCGGCATCACGAACTTCGCGACCCACGCCAAACGGATCGCCGGTGCCGGCATCTACGACTTCGCGGTCCACCACGATCAGATCCTCGTTCCCGTCGTGGCCCGCCACTGGGGCCTCGCCGAGATCGAGGGCCTCAGCCCGGAGGCCGAGGCGGCTCGTGATCGCACGCTCGCCTACATCGATCGGATCGGCCGGGTCGCCCAGCGCACGCGCGACCGACGCCAAACGTTGGCATCCGCGTAGCCGACTACGCCGCGCCCTCCGAGGCAGGGACCGGGCGGTAGGTCGACAGCGCGAACGCCAGTGTCGCGGCAAATACGGCGGTCGCACCGGCGACGTGGAAACCGACGAGCAACGCCGGGACACCGTTGAAGTACTGGATGTAGCCGATTGCTCCTTGGGCGACGACAACTGCGAACAGCACGGTGAGGCCGCGCTCCAGCCTGTGTGGCACACCAAATCGGAAGGCAACGAAGCCCACCACCAGGATCAGAACGAGCAACACGATGGCCGACCCGGCATGGGCCCGCGCGACCGACGGTAGGTAGAGGTCGAAGCGTTTCGCCTCCGCGTCACCCGCGTGCGGGCCGGTGTTGGTGACGACGCTGCCGGTCACGACCACGACGCTCACCACGGTCACCAGCACCCAACCCATCCGCACGATGCGCCGATCGACCGCCGGACGCTCCACCGCGCCGTCAGGGACACCCGCTCGGTGGTACAAGACGATCGCGTCGGCGAGCAGCAACATGGACAACAAGAAGTGCGACATGACCGCGACCGGATGCAGGTCGACCAGCACCGTGATCCCGCCGAGCACGATCTGGCCAATCACCCCGGCGACGAGCCCGAGGGAGAGCCACACCAGGTCGCGACGATAAGGGCGGCGGAAGCACGCGCCGAGCACCGCCACGATGACCGCGAGCGACACCAGGCCGGTGAACGCCCGGTTGACGAACTCGATCATCCCGTTCACGTCGCTCGCCGACCGGGGCGTCAGCCGACCCGGCGCACAGTTCGGCCACGAGGGACAGCCCAGGCCCGACTCGGTCAGCCGAACCGCGGCACCACTCACGATGATCACGGCGATGAACAACGCGGCAACGAGACTGATGTGGCGGTAGGTGCGCGGTGACACCGCGAACCGTCGGCTGGGTGCGGACATCGGTTCGATCGTACGCGCCGCCGTCGCGCGGGAACCGCTCGGAGCGCCCGATCCACCAGATCTGTGCCCCGGTAGAGTGACCGCCATGACGAGCCCCGCGGCCTACGACGAGCTCGGCCTGTTCCACGAGAACGCGACCGAGTTCGACCTCCCGTACGACGGGCCCCCGGTCGTGCAGCGCGAGCTCATCGAGGTCGCGCCGGGTCGTCGGTTGAGCGCGCTCGTGTGGGGAGAGCGTTCACCCGAGCTGGTGCTCCTGCACGGCGGCGCCCAGAACGCCCACACGTGGGACACCGTGGCCATGGCCCTCGGGCGGCCGCTGCTCGCGCTCGATCTGGCAGGACACGGTCACTCCGACGGCGGCGCCGGCGGGTCGTTCGATCTCGGGGCCAACGCCGCTGACATCGCGACCACGATCGAGGCGCTCGCGCCCCGCGCCGAGCTGGTCGCCGGCATGTCGCTCGGTGGGCTCACAGCGATCGCGCTGGCGGGCCACGCGCCCGCACTCGTGCCTCGGCTGGTGCTCGTCGACGTGACTCCCGGTGTGGACGACGAGAAGGCGTCATCGATCACCGCGTTCATCGACGGGCCCGAGTCGTTCGCCGATTTCGACGAGATCCTGGCCCGCACGATCGAGTTCAACCCGACTCGGTCCGAATCCTCGCTCCGCCGAGGTATCCTGCACAATGCGGTACAGCGCGAAGACGGCAGCTGGGTATGGCGCTACCAGCGGTTCCGTGCGAGCGAGGTGACCGGCCGGCCCGAGATCGCCCCACTGTGGGACACGCTGGGTGCGACCACGATGCCGCTGCTGCTGGCGCGCGGTGCCGATTCCCCCGTCGTCGATGACGCCGACGTCGCCGAGCTACGCCGCCGCCGACCCGATGCGGCGATCGAGGTCGTCGAGGGTGCAGGGCACAGCATCCAAGGTGACCGGCCCATCGAGCTGGCCGCCCTCCTCGACGCGTTCGCCTCCTAGCCCGAGCCGGCATCGGCCGCGATTCCCCTCCGAGGGTTCGGTCACTCGACGCTCAAGACGCGCGTCCAGTGACCACACTCACCGTCGCCTTCCGCGGGTCTGGGCACCCGGCGACCGTCCGGGTAGGTCAGCCGAGGCAGGAGGCGGCGGCGAGGAGGGCGGCGCGGAAGTCAGGGTGGGCGATCTCGACGAGTGCGAGGGCGCGCTCGCGCACGGTGCGACCCCGTAGCTCGGCGATCCCGTACTCGGTGATCACGACGTCGAGCTGGTGGCGAGGCGTCGTCACCGTCGCACCCGGCGGCAGCGCGTCGCAGATCCGGGAGACGGTCTCGCCCGCCATCACCGCAGTGGACGGAAGACACAGCAGGGATCGGTCCTCGAGCTCGTATGTGGAGGCGGCCACGAAGTCCTCGTGACCACCGATGCCGGAGAACTGCCGACCGTGCATCGAATCGGCCGCGGCTTGGCCCCAGAGGTCGACTGCGAGCGCTCCGTTGATCGTCACCATGGCGTGGTTGGCGGCGATGAGGTGGGGTGAGTTGACGATGTCCACTGGCAGGAAGCGAACTGCGTCGTTGCCGTCGAGCCATGTGTACAGCTCGGGCGTACCGGCCGCGAACGTCGTGACCGAGTAGCCCACGAACTCGCCCTTGCGCCGGTTGGTCACCTTGCCGGCCCGGTGGAGCTCCATGAGCCCGGTCGTGAACATCTCGGAGTGCACGCCGTAGTCCCCGCCGCCTCGCGCCGCGAGGAGGCTCACGACCATCGAAGGGATGCCGCCGATCCCGGTCTGAAGGGTCGAGCCCTCGGCCACGAACTCCAGGGCGTACTCGGCGATCGTGGTCTCGATGCCAGTGGGCGGTGCCTCCTCGATGGTCAACAGGGCGCGGTCGCTCTCGACCAACAGGTCGACCTCGTCGAGGTGAATCGCGTGCCAGTGCGACGGTGGCAGTCCGAAGGTCCGGGGACAGTTCGGGTTGATCTCGACGACGAGCAGGCGGTCCGGATCGGCCCCGGCCTCGTGCAACACGCCGACGGTCGCACCCGCGTGGAGTGAGAGGCTGAGGTTCCCGTGCTCGTCGGGTGGTGCTGCCACGGTCGCCACCACGCGCGGTGCCAACCGCTCGGCCACCGGGATGAAGCGGCGGAAGTCAGCCGGTATGAACTCGACGTTCGCTCCGGAATCGCGTAGGAACCGCTCGGCCGGTCCGAAGAAGCCGCTGAGGTAGCGCACGTTCGGTCGGGTGAACACCGCGTAGAGGTCACCGAGCAGCGCGCCGAACACGGTGAGCTCTTCCCAGTCTTCCCGTTCGCCGAGCGCGTGCAGGAACCCACCGGGCTGACCCGGGCCGAGAGGGATGCCGAGGCTGTCGCTCGGCCGGACTGCGGCGACTGCCTGTCCCATGGCCATCGGTTGACGATGTCGCGCAGTCACCTCAACACATCTCCTGATCGGCGGGCTCCGAGGCGGTCTTCGGGCGCGGCTCAGCCGAGCTGGGCGTGGAGGAACTCGATGCTGTGTACCCAGGCCCTGGCCGCGGCGTCTCGATCGTGGGTGCCGAGCGGGTTCTGCTCGTTCGCGAACGCGTGACCCGTGTCCGGATGCACCGTGAAGGTGACGTCCTTGCCCTGGGATCGGAGGCTGGACTCCAGCTCCAAGACAGCCTCTAGCGGGAAGAAGTCGTCATTCTCGGCGAAGTGGCCTCGCACCGCGGCGGTGAGCCCCGACCAGTCGGGTGCGGCGTCGCCGAGCGGGGCGCCGTAGAAGGGCACCGCCGCCGCGATCCGATCGCCCTCGTTTGCCGCCAGAACGAGGCTCAACATCCCGCCCATGCAGAACCCGACGACACCCACTGCCTCTCCGGTCACGCCGTCCAGACCGAGCAAGTAGTCGACCGCGGCGCTCATGTCACGCGCCGCACGGTCCGGCGGCAGCTCACTCATGAGTCGGCCCGCCTTGTCCATCTCGGTGTGCTCGGCGATGTCGCCGTGAAACAGGTCCGGCGCCAGGGCGACGAAACCTTCGGCCGCCAGCCGGTCACAGACACCCTTGATCTGGGGGACGAGGCCCCACCATTCCTGGATCACGATCACACCGGGGCCGGTGCCCGAAGCAGGGCGCGCGACATAGCCGTGCGCGGTATCACCGTTGGCTGAGAACTCGACTGCTTCACCCATGTCACCGACGATAGCCAGTTCCAACGCGGGCCTGTCGCGATCCGCGGAGCACCCCGCTTCGCGTCGGCCGGGGCGTGCTACGACGCGTCGTCGCGTGGCACCTCGACGGACCGGCCAGCCTCCCAGCGCCGTAGCACCAAGTACTCACCCTTCAGGGCGGCGCGGTCCCACACCCCGAAGCCCATGGTCGTGCCCTCGCGACCGATCGCCGCGGGGATGAGCTTCACCCGCTCGAGCCCGGATCGGATCCCGGCGCGAGTGAGGTGGTCGGCCCGGGCGATGCCCTCGCCGAGGAGCCGCCCGAGGTCGTGTTGCGCAGGCACGCCGGGACCGGGCACGGCCGCCGAGCCCAACCGCCGGTACAACTCCGCCAGGAGTGCGTTGTCGTCGGCGACGGCATCAATGAACGTCCAACCGTCCCACAGCCGCGCCCATTCGGGGTTGGCGTAACCGAACATCAACGCCGAGTTGGCGACGACCGGCACCAGCCAGCGTCGCGCGGCGATCGCCCGGCCGAGCGGCTCGGCAGAGAGCCCGAGACCGAGATAGACGACCGCGTCGGCGTCGGTGCCTTGTGCCGCCGCCACGACGTCGTCGAGCCCGTCCACGACGGGTGAGACTCCGGCGCGGGCGACGATCTCGATGTCGAAGGTGTCGCAGCCCGACTCGAAGAACGTCACGTAGCTACGCCCGATCGGGGAACGGTCGTGCACGAGCGCGACCCGGCGCAGCCCGCGGCGCGCGAGGTGGCGGGCCAACACGAGGGGTTCCTCCTCGAGTGAGCCCACTTGATACTGAAATGACCACTCGCTGCGGGTCTCCTCACCACCGGTGTAGTTGATGCAGGCGAGCTCGGCCGCGTCGGCCAGGGGACGGACCACGATGCCGTTGTCGCTGATGGCCGGACCGAGGATCGCGACGACTCCCCTCGCTTCAAGCTGGCCGAACGCCTCCCGGACCGCGTGCGCGGTGCCGCGAGGCAGACCCGCGGCCGGCACATGAACGAGCTCGACCGGTCGGTCGAGGCGGGTCCCGACCGCGTCGAGCCCGAGCTGCACCATCTGGGTAAAGCGCTCCTCGTAACCGGGCTGCATGTGATCGTGCAGCACGCCAACCAGGATCGCGGCAGTGTCGTTGGCCATGACCCGACGGTACCTGGCAGGGTCCCAACCGTGCTCGGGGCTCGACCGCCGGCGCCCGAAGCTCGACGGGACGGGGAAACCATGACGACCGCGACTCACCCGAGCGACATCGACCTCACCGGGCGCGTCGCGATCGTGAGTGGAGCGTCGCGGGGCATCGGCCGCGCGCTCGCGCTCGGTCTGGCCGACGCGGGTGCGCACGTCGTCTGCTCGGCGCGCTCCACCGCGACCAACCCGGGCGAGCTGCCCGGGACTGTCGACGATGTCGCTGCGCAGATCCGCGACCGCGGCGGGCGCGCGATCTCTGTGGGATGCGACATCGGCCGCGAGGAAGACATCGAACGGCTGGCCGAGACCACGATCGGTGAGCTCGGTGGCGTCGACGTATTGGTCAACAACGCGATGACGCCCACCCGCGGCCACTTCTCCGAGACGACCCCCGCGATGTGGGACTCCTCGATGCGCGTGAACGTGCGGAGCCTCTTTCTCACCGCGCGGGCGGTCACACCGTTGATGCGACAGCGGGGCGGCGGGAGCATCATCAACATCTCATCCGGTGCGGCCGACCCCAACGTCACCGGCATGCCGCCCGGCTACGTGACCTACTGCGTCGCGAAGGCGGCGCTCGAACGGTTCAGCACCGCCCTCGCCGGCGAGTTGGCTGAGTGGAACATCGCGGTGAACGCGCTACGTCCGGGCGCGGTCAAGACCGAGATGACCGTGCACGAGCTCGGCGAGGACTTCGACTGGACGGGGTGGGCCGAACCGGAAGCAGTCGTGCCGTCGGTCAACTACCTGGCCGACCAGCGCGGGACAGGGTTCACCGGCCACATCGTCGACTCGACCCAGTTCGGCAGTGTCTGGCCGACCACAAACAACCAGTCCGACGACGAACCGGTCACCTTGGCCTGAGCGGCACCGTCGCGGCGCCCGGACCACCCGACTTCGTCGAAATCCCGGCGCGGCCGTCGCACCGTCGGCAACAATCTCGCGGATGGAGCAAAGCTCGACAGCCGAGCTCGATACCGGGCTCGAGCTGATCCGTCAGTCGCCGGCCGACGCGGGTCCGATCGAGCTGATCGTCCGCCGACTGGAGACCGAAGTCCGAGAGGCTCTCGATCGCGCGGAGCTGGCCGTCGGAGCGGGTCTCGTCGGCGATTGCTGGCCCACACGTGCCAGCTCGTCGACAGCCGATGATGGCCCCGACCCGGCCAAGCAGGTCACCTTGATCAGCTCCCGGTTGATCGCCCTCCTCGCGGGCGAGCCGGAACGCTGGGCGTTGGCGGGCGATCAAATCTATGTGGATCTGGACCTGAGCTTCGCCAACCTTCCCGCGGGCACCCGACTCGCGCTCGGTACGGCCGTGGTCGACGTGACCGAGGCGCCTCATCTCGGCTGCGCCAAGTTCCGCCGGCGTTTCGGCGCCGACGCGCTGCGGTTCGTGAACTCCCCGAGCGGCCGAGAGCTTCGCCTCCGAGGGGTCAACACCGCCGTGATGTCACCGGGCGTGGTGCATCGAGGTGACACCATCACCCGGATCACTTGACGGGACCCGGTCGGGTCGCGTCCCCGACGAGAGGGATCGACCCATGGCTCGCTTCACCGGCAAGGCGGCGATCGTGACCGGCGCCGGCTCGGGCATCGGTCGCGCCACCGCAGCGCTCCTCGCGTCCGAAGGCGCCGCGGTGACCGTTGCCGACATCTCACTCGACTCGGCCGAGTCGGCCGCCACGGCCATCACCGCCGCGGGCGGCACGGCCCGAGCCCAGCTCGTCGACGTTGCCGACCCGGACGAGGTCGCAGCCATGGTCGCGGACACGACCGCGGCGTTCGGGCGGCTCGACGTGCTGCACAACAACGCCGCCGCGCTCGATCAGAACCGCTTCGACCAGGATGTCGTCACCATGGACCTGGACACGTGGCAGCGGGTCATGGACGTGAACCTCACTGGCCCGATGCTGGGCTGTCGGTTCGCGATCCCGGCCATGCTCGAAGGCGGAGGCGGCAGCATCGTCAACACCGCGTCGGCCGCGGCCTTCTACGGCAGCGTGACCCTGGCCGCGTACGGCACATCGAAAGCCGGTGTCGTCGCGCTGACGCGCTACGTGGCCACGGCCTACGGTGACCGCGCCATCCGATGCAACGCGGTCGCGCCGGGCGTGGTCGTCGCTCGCGAGGCCCAGGATGCTCTCGGCGGCCCGATGGGTGACAGGCTCCGCCGGTACACGCGGGGTCACCTCACGGGTCGGCTCGGCTATCCCGAGGAGATCGCGCATGCGGTCGCCTACCTCGCTTCAGATGAGGCCGCGTTCGTCACCGGGGAGGTCTTGCGGATCGACGGTGGCCTCACCGCGCATTCGCCGACCCACACGACCGAGCGCGATTCGGCGTCGTAGCGCTCAGCCAACCAGAGGGAGATCCGATGAGCCCGGCGAAACCGCCGTCTGATATCGCACCCGAGTCCGCGCTGAGCATCCTCAGCGCCGATCAACGCCGTCACTATCGCGATCACGGTTGGATCAGCGTCGAGGGCTTGGTCGATACCCGATGGCTCGACCGCCTGCGGGCCGTGACCGACGAGTTCGTCGAGATGAGCCGCGAGCTGACCGCGTCGAACGCGCTCTTCGATCTCGAGGCGAATCACCGCGCAGCCGATCCCCGTCTACGGCGGCTCAGCTCCCCCGCCGATCTCCATGACACGTACTGGGAGCTCGCCGCCCGATCCGTCATCACCGACGTTGCGGTCGAGCTCCTCGGACCGGACGTGAAGTTCCATCACTCCAAGCTGAACTTCAAGGCGCCCCGTGGCGGTGAGGAGGTCAAGTGGCACCAGGACATCCAGTTCTGGCCGCACACGAACTACGACCTCCTCACGATCGGCGTCTTCCTCGATGAGGTCGAAGCGGGCATGGGCGAGGTGGGGTTCGTACCGGGCAGCCACGCGGGCCCGCTCTATGACCTGTACGACGGCGACCGTTGGGTCGGAGCCTTGGCCGATAGTGACCTCGCCGCGGCCGACGTCGAGCGCGCGATCTACCCGACCGGTCCGGCGGGCACGATCACGGTGCATCACTGCCGAACGGTGCACGGCCCCGCGCCGAACCGGTCGAGCCGCGCCCGCCCGCTGCTGCTCCAGACGTACGCGGCCGTCGACGCGTTTGCGTACACGGATCTCGTCCGTCGCTCGCCCCACGGCGAGGAGCTCGTTCGCGGCAAGCCCGCCCGGTGGGCACGCCACGATCCGCGGCCGTGCCTCATGCCTCCCACCGGCCCGTACCGCCCCATCTTCGCTGCGCAGCAGCGTGAGGACGAGCCACCGCGAGATCGCGCCTGACCGCGCCTGACCGCGCCTGACCGCGC
Source organism: Acidimicrobiia bacterium (assembly GCA_035646535.1). Lineage (GTDB taxonomy): Bacteria > Actinomycetota > Acidimicrobiia > IMCC26256 > JANYLB01 > DASRPD01. Next base: position 3,357 of record DASRPD010000069.1, on the reverse strand, counting down.
CGATCAAAGCCGGTGCGCAGCTCTCCGCTCGCGGCCGACCCGGGAAACTCCGGGTCGCTCAGCCGCGTCGGCACGCGGCGGTGAAGTGTGGAAGGAGCCCACCCCAGCCGGCCGTGTTGCGCTCTCGCCGCTTCGGTCCGTCCGCGCCGAGGCGTTCCCATCCGGTGTGCACGAGCTCGAGGCGCGCGGTGCCGTCGCCCGCGTCGACGAAGTTGAGCTCGACGTCGGTTGCGTCGGCGCGATCGCTCCCGATGTGCCAGAGGTACGCAAGCCGCGTCGGCGGCTCCCACACCGTCACCTCACCCCAGTCGATCTCCCGGCCGTCCGGCGCCCGTTCAAAGATCCGGCCGCCAAGTCTGGGCTCCAGCACGATCTCGGCGTTCGGGTTGCCGCGGGCGGAGTGATCTCGCGGCCACCACGACGAGAACCGGTTGGTCCACACGGAGAAGGCGTGCTCGGCCGAACACTCGAGCTCGGCGCTCATCCGGAGCGGTTCGATCACGACGATGTCTCCGACTCTTCCGGGCGGGTGTTCTCGGCCATCATCCGGAAGCGTCCGATGGCGTCGCCCCAAACGCCGGCGAGGTAGTCCTGCACCGCCTCGATCCCCGCGTCGTGAAGCTCGTAGATCCGCCGGGTGCCGACCGGCCGGCTCGTCACGAGTCCCGCTTCCTTCAGAAGTCGGAGATGGCGCGAGACCGCGGGACGGGTGATGGGGAGCTGGTCGGCGAGGTCACGGACCGACCGCGGTTCGACGCCGAGCATCTCCAGAATGGCGCGACGATGCGGGTCACCAAGCGCCTCGAACGGATCCCGCTCAGGTACGACAGCCGGATCACTCATCTCACTCGCCGTCTTCCGCCCGTGCCTTCAGGCCCTCGGCGAACTGCACGAACGAAGGACCGAGGTCGGGCATGCGCTTCCAGATCATCTTGAGCAGCGGTCCCGTGAACTCCTCCCGCATCGTGAAGGTCGTGCCCTCACCGTCAGGAGCCAGCCGGAACACCCGCACCCCGCGGAACAGCCCGAGCGGCATTCCGCCAGTCCATGTCATCACGCGACCGGGCTCGGTGAACGCGACGCGGACGGGAAACGCCCGCCCCGGCACGGCTTGGGAACGGAGCGTGATCTTCTCGCCCGGTGCAATCGTGCCCTGGACCTCTTCTACTCCGGAATCCCACTGCCCGTAGGCAGCACCATCGGTCAGGACAGCCCACACGGCCTCAAGTGGCGCCGCGATCATGGCGCCTGCCTCATAGCTGTGCATCTCGGCTCCCCCGCCTTGCCCACGCGTTGCGCGTACCCGGCCATATCAGTAACCGGAGCGTTACGGTAGCCGGTCTGGGGAGCGACGGATGAATCAGCTCGACGGAGCGTCCGGGATGAGGACCGTGCCCTGGGCCAGCCCCGCGGGACGGCCGTCGTTGGTCACGTCGATCTGCACGACGGCGGTACGTCGACTCATTGCGACGATCACCGCCTCGGCCCGGAGGGTTCCCCCCCGGACGGCTGTGAGCAGGTTCACCTTGAACTCGGTCGTGGCCGCCCACTGCCCACGTTGGATCACCGGGTACATCACCGATCCGAGCACGTGGTCGACCAGACCGGCGAGCACCCCGCCGTGGGCCGTGCCGAAGGGGTTCAGCAGCTCCGGCCGGACGTCCAGCTCGGCCACCATCCGCGCGGGCCCGACCTCGACGGTACGGATCCCCAGGTATGCGGGCAGGCCGGTGAGCGCGTCGTCGGACGCCTTGATCCCCTCGGCGATGCGCTCGTCGTAGTGGCGGGGAACGATCGGGTCAGCCACGACCGGCAGCTTGACACAGCGCGCTCTAGCGTGTGCCCCATGGGCCTTGGGGGGCACAACCACGACCGACTGCTCGCGCTGGTCAGCGTGCTGGCGTTGGCCCTCACTGCGTGCTGGACGAGCTACGGACTCGACCACGACAACACTCGCAGTGCGCTCATGGAGTCAGCGATCAGTGCCAACACCGTCGCGAGCCTCGAAGAGGTGTGGCGGATCGACGGGATCGAAGGCTCGACCAGCACGCCCGCGGTGTTCGGCGACTCCGTCTACTTCGGGGCGTGGGACGGCAGCTTGCGAGCGGTCTCGACCAAGGACGGATCGCCACGTTGGACCACGCAACTGTCGGGCTCGGTCATCGACGACTCGCCCCTCGTGGCCGGAGACCGGGTCTACATCGGAGACGGCGCGGGGAATCTCCATGCTGTTGATCGCGCCACTGGTGGGGTGGTCTGGTCCCGAGAGCTGGATCCACACCCTCTGACGCGCACCTTCTCGTCACCCGTCGCGGTAGACGACGTGATCATCATCGGCGTCGCATCAGTCGAGCTCGCGGTACCGCTGCCGGACTACACGTTCCGCGGCAGCATCGTCGCCCTCGACGCGGCGACCGGCGACGAGGTCTGGCGGATCTACACCACGACCAACGACGCCGAAGCCGGCGCCGGGGTGTCGGTCTGGTCCACCGCCGCGATCGACACTGGGCGCGGCCTCGCGTTCATCGGTACGGGCAACACCTACGAGGAGCCGGCGGCGCCGCTCGGTGACTCGCTCATGGCGATCGATTACCACGCGGGGACGATCCGCTGGACGCGCCAGTTCACCGAGGGCGACGTCTACACGATCTTCGGTGACCCACCCCAAGGCCCCGACGCGGACATCGGCGCCGCTCCGAACCTCTTCAGCATCGGCGATCGTGACGTCGTCGGCGTCGGCGACAAGGCCGGCGTGTACGCCGCGCTCGACCGCGACACGGGCGAGACCATCTGGGCCCGCCAACTCTGGCCGGGCAGCCATCTCGGCGGCGTCATGACCACCGCCGCGTACCACGATGGCACGATCTATGTCGGAACGAACCTCTGGTCCAACCTCGGGAACTTCCACGATCCCGACAACCTCTCGCTCACCTATGCCCTGGACACGTCTGACGGGTCGGTCCGGTGGGTACGGCTCATGCCCGCACCCGCCTTTGGTGCCTTCACCTACGCCAACGGCATCGTGTTCCAACCGACGATCACCGGCGCGCTCTACGCACTCGACGCGACCGATGGGTCGATCCTGTGGTCCGACGAGCTCGGCGCGGATCTCGGGAGCGGCGTGTCGGTCGCCAACGGCACGGTGTTCGCCCCGTACGGGTTCTGGTTCTTCGCGGCGCCGGCGAACCCCGACGGCGGGGTCGTCGCCTACCGGCCGGCTACCTGACGACGGAGGGCTCATGTCTCGGGTGTCGCAGCAATGAGGGCGTGGGTGGTCCGCGAACCTGGCCCGATCGACGGCGACCCGCTCGCTCGGGTGGAGCGCCCGGTTCCGTCGCCACGCGGTCGCGAGGTCCG
>DASRPD010000068.1:0-39262 GCA_035646535.1 Acidimicrobiia bacterium | reverse complement strand
AGGCTGAGGCCCCCAAGACCAGGAGGAACCAGCGATGAAGATGAAGGACAAGCTCATCGGTGCAGGAGCCGTGCTCCTCGCATTCGGCGGGCTCGGCACCGCAGTTGCGATGGCCTCGACCTCGGGCGCGACGACGCCCCCTGCGGTCGTCGAGCAGGGTGACCAGACCACGCCCGACGTCCCCGGAGCCGAGGAGACCCCCGACCCGAACGAGAAGGCCGACGAGGCCGAAGCGGGTGACAAGGCCGACTCGAACGAGCAGAGCGCGAACGAGACCGAGTCCGGTACCGACGCCGACGGTCCTGGCGGTCACGAGGACCCCCCGGGTGAGGTCGACAACCAGCAAGAGGGTCAGAACTAGCAACCGTCATCCCACCCAGGCAACGAGCGATCGGGCCGGGACCGCACTCCAGGGTCCCGGCCCGAACGCGTTGCTGTGCATGAGCCAGCCGCGTCTCGGAGCCCGCTGTCAGCTCGAGGCCCTCCCCATCGTCTTGCCACAGCAGCACGTCGGGTTCTGGGTGCCCTCGCACTCTGGTGGTGCGCTCTTGGTGACGGTGACTTCACAACCACAGGAGCTGTCGGGGCAGCGGTAGACTTCGCCTTGTGTGAATGCCATCTTCCTGACCTTCCCTTGAGCGTAGGTGGGTACCTTTCGCAGGGTAAGACCTTCACGCAGTGTCAAGGTCAAGGAGAGATGCGATGAGCTACACGATCGGGGAAGTCGCCCGAGCGGCCGGAGTGACACGACGCGCCGTCCGACTGTACGAATCGAACGGACTCCTGCCGGCGGCCGACCGTTCGCAATCTGGCTATCGAGTCTTCTGCGACCTGCACGTTGAGGTCCTGCAGTTCATCACGCAAGCGCGCAGCCTCGGCCTCTCCCTGGAATCCATCGCCGAGATCGCCAGCCTCGCCGAGAGTGGCGCCACGCCCTGCGACCGCACCAGCGCGTTACTCGCGCAACGGCTCGCAGAAATCGACGAAGCGATCGCGGATCTTCACCAGCTCCGGAACACGATCACCCGAGCGCAGGACAGGCCCCGGCACCTATCCGGCATCCGCTGCGCCGTCATCGAAGGTGTGGGCACCTAAGACTCGCGATCCCCGGCGGCGGTCGTGCGGCCGGGCGGCCCGGGTCGAGTGGAGTAGTTCACGTATGTTGAACGGCGCCCGCTCAGCTGCCTCGCACATCTCAACCGATCTCGCCGGGTCGACGATCGCCGACCAGCCGCTCGATGACAGACCGTCGACCAGGCCAGGCTTCGTAGAGCAACTCCGCCGGAATCTGGCCTGCCGCGTACCGCAGTGCGAGCGCAACGACGATGACGTCATCGAGTGGCCCGATCACCGGTAGGAACTCGGGAATCAGATCGATCGGCGACAGCACCCACAGTCCGGCGAAGCCGATGGCCAACTTGGCTCGGCGTGGTACGCGGGGATCGCGCCGTAGCCGACGCACGGTTGTCACGCAGTCCGGCAGGAAGCTAGCTAGTTCTTTGAGGCTGCCGTCTGGCAGTCGCGCGGCCAGCAGGAAGAGGAAGGCCCACGACAGCACCAGCAGTCCGACCGCGATCAATAACAGGCGTAGCACCCGACCATTGTGCAACGCGCGACGTTGAGGTGTTTGAACCGCCCCGAGGCACATCAGAGCCTGCAACTTTCCCGGGGTTCACAACATGGCGGGCACAGCGGCGATCATGCCTGTCGCTCACAGCACTGCAAGGTCGATCATCATCCGAGGTCGCACCGTAACGTCGGCATCGGCGTTCGCGCAGTCGACTCGCGTTGCCGCCCGGCGAACCGGATGTGCTCAGCTCGCGACTCGCGTGCTCTCACGGTGTTCCTGGCAGGTACATGGCCCGGGGTTGATGACGTGACAGACACTCTCCGGCGTGCAGTCGGCCAGGTCGAGGTCCAGCGCGCGCGCACGGAGTGCAGCGAGGTCCTTCTTCATGGCCTGGAGATCTCGAATCCGTTCGGTGATATCGGCCAGCTGTGCGTCGAGCAGTTCCATAGCTGCGCTGCAGGGTGCCCGGCCGTCATCGCGGATGGCCATCAGGTCGCGGATCTCCGCCAGGGTCAGGCCGACCGCCTGACCGGCCTTGACGAACTGCACTCGGGTAATCGCGCTGCCGTGGTAGGTGCGGTAGCCGTTGGCGGCTCGCTCCGGCGTGGGTAACAGACCCGCGTCCTCGTAGAAGCGCAGGGTCTTCGGGGTGGTGCCGGTCCGGCTGGCCAGCTCGCTGATCTTCATGGTTGCAACTTTCCTCTTGACCTTCCACTATACTGAAAGGTGTTCGATGTGTCTATGGACTACGACCTCCTCGTTATTGGCTCCGGCTCGGCCGCCTTCGCGGCCGGCATCGAGGCCCGTTCGCTCGGTGCTTCGGTGGCGCTGGTGGAAGAGGCCACCTTGGGTGGCACTTGCGTCAACATCGGCTGCGTCCCGTCGAAAACGCTGCTTGCCGCGTCGGAGATCTCCGCTCGCGCCGCGCACCACGGCTTCGCCGGTCTGGACACCAGCGCAGGACCGGTTGATCTCGGCGATCTGATCGACCAGAAGAACGAACTGGTTCTAGGCCTGCGACAGGCCAAGTACGTCGACGTCGCAAAGACCCATGGCATCGAGATCCTCACCGGACGCGCCCGCTTCGCTCGTGAACGCTCACTCATCATCGACGACCGCGAACTCTCAGCGCATGCCATCCTGATCGCTACCGGCGCCGAACCGGCTGTGCCCGACCTGCCTGGACTCGACCAGGTCAACTATCTGACATCAACCACCGCCATGGAGCTGCGCGACCTACCGGAGCGACTGGTCGTCGTCGGAGCGGGTTTCGTTGGTGTCGAACAAGCACAGCTCTTCGCCCACATTGGCAGTCACGTCACTCTCATCGGGCCGCTACTTCCAAGCGCCGAACCCGAGCTCACGACACTGCTCGAAGCCGCGCTCGTCGACGACGGCATTACCCGCTGTGGCACGAAGGCCGTCAACGTCGAACAGGCCGTGGACGGAATCACCGTGTACTGCGAAGACGGAAGCACGGCGACCGGCGACCAGCTGCTGGTTGCGACCGGCCGACGGCCTCGAACCGCGAACCTCGACCTGAACCGCGCTGGCGTTGCCACCGATGAAGACGGCCACGTCAAAGTCGACACGACTCAACGGACTACCAATCCCAACGTCTGGGCCGCCGGCGACGTCACCACTGGCCCGAAGTTCGTCTACGTCGCCGCGACCTCCGCCCGGATCGCCGCCCATAACGCGCTGACCGGCACCAATGACGACGTCGACATGACTGGTCTGCCGCACGTGGCCTTCACCTCACCACAACTGGCGTGGAGCGGCCTCACCGAGATCGAAGCCACCAGTTCCGGGCACGTCGTCGAGACTCGCACGCTCAGCCTCGAGCAAGTACCGCGAGCGATTGCCAATCGCGACACCCGCGGTGCCGTCAAGCTCGTCGCCGACGCCGAATCGCACCGACTGCTCGGTGCCCATGTGCTGGCTGATCACGGCGGCGAACTCCTCATGGCGGCAACCATCGCCATCAAGGCTGCCTGGACCGTCGAGCAACTAGCCGACACGTGGGCTCCGTATCTGACCATGAACGAAGGACTCAAACTCGCCGCCCAGAGCTTCACCACTGACGTGAAAGAACTGTCGTGCTGCGCCAGCTGACCGAACAATCCGCGACGAGTCCTGGAGAGACGGCATGAGCGACCGAACGGGATCTCGACCAGACCGCACCGCTTGGTTGGCGGTCGGCGGCGTCCTGCTCGCAGTGTTGTGTTGCGCGGCCCCGGCGCTCATCGCCGGTGGCGTTCTGGCATCCGTCGGCGGCTTCATCTCTGGAGGATTCGTCATCGGGCTGGGTGTGCTCCTTGCATTCATCGGGCTGGTAATCGCCGTCAATCGCCGGAGCCGGTCGTGGTCACCGGACGATGGCTATGCACCAACCGATGCCGGAGACGGCAGGCGCAAGCACCGATGACGACATCGGATCCGCTGCGCACCGTGGTCACCGATCGCGTCAACCTCGTCATCTTCGGAACGGTGGCGCTGTTCGTGGGTGTGGGGTACAGCGTCATGCTGCCCTTCGCCTCAAACCTACCTAGAAGATCGGGCGGTCTTCGCGAGCGCCGACGTAGGCGAGGTCCTCGCAGCCCACCTGCTTGACGGTGGTCCGTTTGCCGCGATGAGGGACGCGACCGATGATCTCACCGACGATCAGGCCAAACGAATCTACGAACAATTCCGAGCTGCTCGGGAAGAGCTCATTGTTCGAGAGATTCGTCGCGTTTGCGAAATCGGGTAGTTCGGTGTGGTCATTGAGCACCGAGGGGACACAGCACGGATTGCGCGGCTCCGTAAGATGTCGGTTCGCGCTCGATCGTCGAGGAAGGTACGGCCGGTGGCGCGGACGAGACCTTCCGTCACGCGTCCGGGAACTCTGACGCGACCACGGACGGCAGCGATGCGACGAAGTCCGGTAGGAGCTCCGTTGCAGTCGTGTACAGGATCTCGAGGTCGATCGACCAGTAGCCGTGCACGATCCGGTTGCGGAGCCGAATTGGGTTCTGCCACGCGACACCGGGGTGACGGAGTCGGATCTCCTCGGAGACCTGCGCCGCGGCCTCGCTGAGCACCGTGAAGTTCCAAAGGACCGCATCGCGGCGTGTCTCGTCCTGCCCGAGTTGGAGGATGGTCTGTTCGCCGACCAGTGGGATCGCGCCTTCGGCGGCCTCGATCATCTCGGCCAGGAGGACACGATCACGCTGCATACACGATGCGTGCGTCCTGGAGGATCTGCTCGCGCAGCAGTTCGTGCAGGTGCCGTTTCGACACCAGATCCACCGGCCGCCCGTACAGTGCTGAGAGCTCCTCTGCGAGCTCTTCGATCCTCCAGCCGAGATGGGCGTCGGGATTCGGTACGTAGAGCAGGTCGATGTCACTCCCCGGCTGGAGCTCACCGCGCGCTGCCGAACCGAACACTGCGAGCTCCGCGAGCCCGTACCGACGGCAGATCTCCGCGAGACGATCCGCGTCGACCGAGTCGTCCTCAGCAGTTCTCGGGGCTGGTGCGTCGCTGACCACGGCATCATTCTCGCAGGTGGGGCGACGGACCCGCGCCCCTGCTCCCCGGCCGGCGTCCACGTCCCTCCGCGAGGTCGAAACGCCGAAGCGAATTGGCAACCGATTGGCAACGGAACCGGTCGGACGGGGCGGGAACCATGGATCCGGCAGACCGGCGCATCTTCCTGACCAGCCCTGACGGACGCAGCCGATGGCAGCAGACAACCCGATGACCTTCGCAACGTAGAAGTCGTGGGTTCAAGTCCCATCGTCTCCACAGCACCATCGTCTCCACAGCACTACCCCCGCCACGCACCGCCACTTCCACCGCGACCTGAGTCTCAGGTCTCGTCCGGCTCGCGGGTTGGGTCCGGCGCACGCTCCGACAGTTCGTAGTCGTCAGCGTGCTCGCGCAGGTGGTTCCGCGCCGCATAGAGCGCGTCGAGCGCTCGTCGGTCCTTGGCCCGGTCCGCGGTCTCCTTCGACGTGATGATGTCGTCGATCGCCGCGACGGAGATGACGGTTCTCTGCCATTCGTACCGGCGGGCGTTGCGTCGCACGACGTCGAAGCCGCCGACGCCGGGCAGGTCCATGAGGACGTCGATCACACCGAATCGGGTTCGGAAGCTGCACACCACCTCAGTTCGGAACTCCATCGGCTCGACCACCGGATGTGGGGCGTACTCCGTCGCGGCTGTGGCTCAGGAACCGAGCGGCCGGATCGAGGAGAAGAAGCTCGCCTCCGCCTCGAGCCGGCGCAGGCGTTCGTCGACAGGCATCCTCAGGTCCGGATACAGGTTCGCTACCCGCGCGCTGATTCGCCTTCGCAGTCGCGTTCCGGGCACTCGTTCACGACCGCGGCTGGGTTGCGCAAGCGCGCCACCGCAATGTTGTCGTCGGTATGGACGCGTGAGGGTGGCCACTCGACTCGACCGCGCTCGTGACCGTCGACGACACACACCCCTACGAGGCCGGATCAGCAGTGCTCCTCAGCCGTCGAGTGAGAGGTCCCCGGTGGGACGACTGATCCGCGTGGCGAACGGCGTCTCCATCGCGCGCCCATCGCGCGCGTCGTCGTTCGCTGCTGTCCGCCGGTGGCTGCGAAACGTTCTGACCTTCATCCCTGTCCGCCGGCGTCCGTTCTCGACCGCCGGTTCGCATTCGCAACGTAGACGTCGTGGGTTCAAAGGCCCATCGCCTATCTCAGGAACTCACACACCGTCACCTCCGCTCGCGTTGTCGATCTGACGAGAGCATCGTCATCAACAAGCAGTCGGGGGGCGTTGCCGCTCACTATCGGCTATGTCTGCGCGAGAGCGTCCGTGAGGAGATCGTCCAGGCCGATCTCCTCAGCGGTGTTCGTCATGTACTCGAGGTCGAGATCGCCGGCGCGGTTGCCGAGAATCCCGACCACGTCGCGCCACTGGCGGTCGGAGACGGCGTCGCCGCGGCGGTACCACTCGAGCTTGCGGAGGACCTGATCTTCCGGCGAGGTCACCCAGATTCCGTTGGCGGCACCCGGGATGGTGACAACGAGCTCGCGAGCGAGCCGCCGAGGGCGTAGGCAATCTCGAGGTCTTCGAGGATCTGTGCCATCTGGCGGACGAGGTCCAGGGGACGGATCGCCATCAGCGGGTGAGGAGGTTCTCGTAGGCGGCGTCGGCGAGCTCTTCGCCGTAACGTCGGCGAGTCAGCTCGTGGCAGATCTCGAGCTCGGTGAATCCGGGATGGCGCGCGGCGATGTCGGCGCGGCCGAGGTGCTCGACGTCGACGCACAGCTGTTCGATCAATGCCACCCGCTCGGAGATGCCCATCGAGCGCCAACGATCGGCCAGGACCGCGAACGAGTCCGGATCCGTGTCCGCGGGCACGGCAGCGTGAATCACGTCGCCCACGTTACCGCTGATGCGAAGATTCCAGGTCCTACCGCGACGGCCTAGCGCGCCAACACATCTTCGCTCGCCCCGGCGAGCACCCAAGGTGCTCTACGTTGCTGACCTGGGACAACGATGCCCGGGATCCCGGTGACGGTCTCGTCGGTGGGGTGGAAGGCCGTCGGATTCGCTCCACCGTCACCTCCGCACGCTCGGCCAGGGTCTGCGCGTCGAGACCGCGCCCTCGCTCGGCTTCATGAAGCCGTCTCCGACTGGGCATGTTCGCGATGAGTCACAGCGTGAACGTCGGGGTCCGGCGTTGCCGGCGCGGCAGACCGCGGTGTGCGTGTCAGTCGGTCGCGAGGATTCCGCCGAGGTACGCCGCTTCGATGTGCTCGAGGTCGGTTCTCGCCTGGGCGGCGGTATTGGCGTAGGCGACTTGACCCTGGTTCAGGACGTACACGCGGTCGGCGAAACCCAGTACCTCGACCACGTGCTGCTCGACGAGGAGGACCCCGAGCCCATTGTCTGCCGCGGCGCGAGCGCTCTCGAGGAGACGCGACACCAAGAGCGGCGCCGGTCCCAGTGAGAGCTCGTCGGTGAGCAAGACCCGTGGGCGCCGCGCGACGGCTCGGGCAACCGTGAGCATCTGCTGCTCCCCCCGGAGAGCAGGCCGGCTCGACGGCGCAGGAGCGGACGGAGCTCGGGAAACTGGTCGAGGGCCGCCTCAGCATCGCAGCGGCCGACGCGGAGATTCTCGGCCACGGTGAGCGAGGCGAAGATTGACCGGTCTTCGGCCACGTAGGCCAAGCCCCGTTTGGCTCGTCGGTGCATCGGGGCGCGGGTCGGGCTGCCGTCCCAGCAGATCTCACCTGCCTGGAGTGGCAACGCACCAGCAAGCGCTCGGAGCGCCGTGGTCTTGCCGGCACCGTTCGGTCCGAGGAGCGCCACGACCTCGCCGTGCTCGATCCGGCATCCGGGTCCATCTACCACTGGAGCTGGTCGCTCAGCGGCGTGGCACCGTGGACGACCGAACCGGGCAAACAGCTTGTGGGATCGCACATCGCGTCTCCCCCCGACGAGGTTGGCGCGACCGGCGGCCCGGCAGCGATCTACGCCCAGATGGAGGAGCGATGCGAGGAGTTCATCCCGGGGTTCGGCGACGCGATCGTCGACCGCGCCGCCCACACGAGCCGCCATGGCTGGATGAGTCCCATCTCGATCGGTCCCAAGCTCCCGCGATCGGTCGAGTCCACCGCGGGCCTGTGGTTCGTGGGTGACGGCTCCGTGCCGTGTCGCGGCATGTGGTCCGAGGCCGCGGCAAGCTGTGGGATCCTCGGAGCTCGCGCGATGACCGCGGCGCGTTGATCGCGCTCGGTGCCCGCCTCGCCGAGGTTTCGAGGTGGCCGGTGAGACGCGCGCCCGCTCAACCGCCTACACTGTTAGGTATGCGTGTCGGCAGCAGGGCCCATTATCCGGAACTTCTGCCCCCGATGTGCGTCGTCTGTGGCGTGAAGGCGTCCGCCACGCTCGTTCCCCCGAATGGTGTGCTGAAAAATCCCACCAACGGCAAGACGGTGTACGTGTCCACGATGCGGCTGTGCGCCGTGTGTCGGGCCGACGTGGTGGACGGCCGGGTGCAGCTCGGTTGGTCGTGGAGCGCGGAGCGATGGGGATGTGCCGGGACGAAGTCGTCGGCCGGCGATACCTACGTCCTCCAGGACTCTCCTCAGGGCTGATCTCGGCCCATCTGGGTCGGGCACACTGAGAACGGTTCCTGTACGAGCGACCCTGACCCCCGGTCACGGCTCACGCTGGCCTCGACAATGGCGGTCGGAGTCGGAGGAGCGTCGGCGATGACCGAAGCGGGGAAGCAGGATCAGCCCAAGCCGCGCGCGCCGCTCGAAGCGCTCGACGCCCTGGCCCGCGAGGAGGTACTCCTCGCTCCGGGGTTGCGTCACGTGGAGATCTACACGATGCAGGGGTTGCTCACGATCCTCTGGCACGGCCCCGTTGACGCCGCGGCCGTCGTGCTGATGTCGGGCGGCGCCATGGGCGGCCTGCTCGGCCCCGCGGGTGGCTTGTACCACGACCTCGGCGTGGCCTTCGCCGAGCAGGGGATCGCAACGATGCGGGTCGGCTACCGCCGCGCGAACGACCTCGGCCGTTGCGTGCACGACATCGCCGCGGCCGCCGACCTCGCGTCTCGGACCGGCGCACAACGATTCGTCACGGTCGGCCACTCGTTCGGTGGTGCGGTCGCGGTGCAGGCCGGGATGGTGCTCGGTCCGTGCTGTGCGGGCATCGTGACGTTGTCGACCCAGTCGGCGGGGTGCGAGGACATTGGCGCGCTGCGCTCCGATGTCCCGCTGCTCCTGTTGCACGGCGATCGTGACGAGCTGCTGCCGCCCGAGACGTCCGCGGTCGTGCAGATGCTCGCCGGCCGCGGTGAGGTCGAGATCCTCCCCGGCGCCGGCCATCTGCTCACCGAAGCCCACGACGAGCTGCGCGCCCGTCTCGGTACTTGGATTCCGGAACGGCTCGACGCGCTCGCGAGATGACGTCGTGCCGGATGCGCTAGGAGACGCAGCCGGCCGCGAGGATGGCCGTCGGGACACCGGCGCTGGCCGCGCCGCACACCTCGCCGGCCACGCTGACCCATTTTCCGCTCTGGAGCTGCAGGAGGAACGCGGCGTCGGCCTCGCCGCCGCCGATGACGTCCGCGCCGGCCGCGTAGCCCTCCGAGCAGATGGAGGTCGTGATCGTCGCGCCGTCGAGTGCCTCGCTCAGTGACTGCGCCGTGCAGGTCCCGGTGGGCGTGCCCCCGCCCCCGCTGCCGTCGCAGACCGTGTCGCCCGCGTCGACGGCCTTGGTGAGCGCGCGCTCGGTCTCGGGTCCGACCTCACCGTCGGTCTCGAGGCCCTCGGCCTTTTGGAACGCGACGATCGCGGCGTCGGTCTCGGGCCCGATGTCCCCGTCGACTGTGCCGTCATAGCAGCCGACATCGATCAGCTCCTGCTGGATCTCCTTGTCGAAGCGGACCGTCTCACTGCTCGTGCTCGACGAACCGGTGCTGGTGCTCGTCGTCGAGCTGCTGGTCGACGAGTCGCTGCTGCACGCAGCCAGCGCGATGACCGCGCCCAGCGCGGCGGCGGTGGTCGCCGATCCGCGGAGCAGGGATGTCGACATCGGAGCCTCCAGGGTCGGTGGTTCCGAGCACGCTCACCGGGTCCGACTCTCGTCGAGGTGTTACGCACCCGTGAGCGAGCGGGACCGGGGCTGCACGGAGCCCGCTGAGCGCCGCGGCGCCGTGGCTCAGACCGGGTTGCGATGGGTTGGCACCCGCCGCTCGGTGTCGCGCTCGGTGTCGAGCACGCGGCGGAGCTCGTCCTGGGTCGTGGTGGCGACACCCGCGAGGTTCGTCCGTTCCTCGGGGTCGGCACTGAGGTTGTGCAGCTCCCACTGGGGCTCGACCGGCGGTCCCGCCGGTGGATGCCACTGGATGCCGTGGGTCTCTTCCCACTCGGGCAGACGCTCGTAGTAGTGGTTGAGCTTCCACAGCTCCGACGAGTCATTCGGCCCGGTGGGCTGGGACGCAATGACCGACTCGACCTTGGCCGGTTGACCAACCGGCTCGTAGGGCTCCTGGGTGAGCCGGTTCCGCCCGCGTAGCCCGAGACTCACCTGGTCTTCGGTCATGAAGTAGATCGGTGCCTCGAGCGCATCCGCGCCGGCGCGACCGTGCAGCAGCGAGCTGAGGTCGCGCCCCGCCAGTGGCTGGGTCTCGATGTGGTGGAGCGCGACCTCGGCCGCGGCGGCCTCGCGGTCGATGCCGGCGAGGCCGAGGAGGGTGGGGAGCAGGTCGACGTGGCTGGTCGGGATGTCGATGCCACCATCGTCCGGGTCGATACCCGCACCCGAGACCATGAAGGGGACTCGTACGGCTTCGTCGAACGCGTTGTGCCACTTCTGCACGAGCCCGCCGTGTGCCCCGACGAGGTCACCGTGATCCGACGTGAACACGACGATCGTGTCGTCGGCCATGCCCGACGCGTCGAACGCGTCGATGATGCGCATGATCGCGGTGTCGACCAACTTGACGAGTCCGGTGTCCTCCTTGGCCGCGCCGTGGGGTTCGCGTCCGACCCAACCCGCGAAGCCGAAGGGTTCGAGGCGGGCGGCGCGCTCGTAGAGCTCGATTGCCGCTGGGTCCACCCGGCCGTCTCCGTCGTTGGTGCGCACCCGTTGGTGGGTGTCGGTCACGAGGAGATCGGCGTGGGAGATGTGCCACTTGCCCCGGTAGTGCGTCTCGTGGCCGGCGGCGCGAAACCAATCGCCCATCGTGGGCACCGTGTCGGGATCCAGGAACGACATGGCCGGGTCGTTCGCCGCCTTCGCGAGGCCGTCGGTGTTGGTGACGCCATGCAGTGACGGGTACTGACCGGTGAACATCGTTGCCCGGCTGGGAACACACGCCGTCGATCCGACGTAGTGGCGGTGGAGCTCGCGGCTGCGGGCTCGAAGCCCCTGGTGAGCCGGGAGGTGGTCGCGCCGGAACGCGGCGAGCGCCCCCTGCTCGTACGGCGGCGGGTACCGCTCCTCGTCGGTCATGATCAGGAGAACGTTCGGTTGGTGGTTCGTCACGCGTGCTCCGACGGCGGCGGGTGAACGACGGGCGGGCAATCACCGTAGTGGTCGGCGTCGGGGTTCCGACGCGGCCCCGCTGCACGCATCGCCAACATCCGGGTAGCGTCAGATGCCGGCTTACCGGGGAAAGGCAGGACGCCACAGTGGCGATCTCGGCCCAAGAGCTCGATCTTCCGACGTGCGATCTCACCGACCTCGACCGGCAGTCCCGGTTCGCGGTGCTCGCTGACGCGCGCGACCGGCACTGGCTGGCCCGATCGCCGATGGGATACGTCGTGACCCGTTACTCGGACACGGTTGCGGTGCTACGAGAACGGCGGTTCCACTCGGCGTTGTCACTCATCCCCCAGATGCAGGGCATCGAGACGACCGCCATGGAGGAGCGCCGACCGTCGATCCTGTCGATGGAGGGCGACGAACATGCCCGCCTGCGTCGGCTCGTGGCCCCGGCGTTCACGCCCGCGGCCGCCGATCGGCTCCGGCCGTTCATGCGTAGGGTCGTCGACGAGCTCGTCGACGCGGTGCAACCCAGCGGCCACTGCGACTTCGTGTCGGGGGTGTGCGAGCCGTACCCGATCCCGATCATCTGCGAGCTGCTCGGTGCCCCGAAAGAGGACTGGCAACTCTTCTTGCGGTGGGCGACCGACATCTTCCGCCTGTTCAACCAGAACCTCGCCGAGGACCTGCCCGCGATCCAACGGGCATCGGCCGAGCTCGAGGAGTACGTGCACGCGCTCGTCGACCGGCGGCGTGCCCAGCCGGCCGACGACCTCTTGGGCGCGCTCATCGCGGTGGAGGAGCAGGGCGACCGGCTCGCCACCGACGAGCTCGTCATGTTGGCCGAAGCCGTGCTCATGGCCGGCACCGACACGACCCGCAACCAGCTCGCCTGCTGCATCGCGTTGCTCACCACCTATCCAGACCAGTGGCGCCGGTTCGTGGCGGCCCCCGACCTGGCGCCACGCGTCGTGGAGGAGACGATGCGCTACCTCGGCGCGGTGCAAGGGACGATCCGCGTCGCGTCAGAAGACATCGAATACCGCGACGTCGTCTTCCCGAAAGGCAGCCTCGTCAGCGTCTCGCTCTCCGGCGCGAACCGCGATCCCGAGGTCTACGAGGAGCCGGACACCTTCGACATCACCCGCGAGCCCTCCACCCCCCACATGACGTTCGGCTCCGGCATCCACCACTGCCTGGGTGCCCATCTCGCGCGCGCCGAGCTCGGAGAAGCTCTGACCGTGATCGCCGGACGGATGCCCGACCTCGCGTCGGACGGGCCCGTCGAGTGGAAGTCCGAGAAGTTCGGAATCTGGGGCCCGGCCCGTCTTCCGGTTCGCTGGAGCGGTTGAGCATGCGGAGCCGAGCCAGCGAGATGTTCGGCATCGAGTTCCCGCTCTTCGCGTTCAGTCATTGTCGAGACGTCGTTGCCGAGGTCAGTCGGGCCGGCGGCTTCGGGGTGCTCGGCGCGGTGGCCCACTCGCCCGACCAGCTCGATATCGACCTCCGTTGGATCGAGGAACAAGTCGGCGACCGGCCGTACGGCGTCGACCTGTTGCTCCCGAAGAAGTTCGCCGGCTCCGACGAAGGCGGCCTCGACCCGGCGCAGCTCGCGGAGGTCATCCCGGCCGAGAACCGCGAGTTCGTCGACGAGCTCCTCATCCGCTATGACGTCCCTCCGCTGGCCGACGAAGCCGACGGGCGTCGCGGCATCGGGGGAATGAACGTCTCACCCAAGGGCTACGAGCCGCTGCTCGACGTCGCGTTCGCCCATCGCAGCTCACTCATTGCCAGTGCGCTGGGCGCGCCACCGCCACAGCTCATCGAGCGCGCGCACGCTGCCGACGTCGCGGTCGCCGCGCTCGCGGGGACGCGGGCCCATGCCGAGCGCCACGCCGTCGCGGGCGTCGATCTGATCGTGGCCCAAGGTACCGAAGCCGGTGGGCACACCGGCGAGATCGCCACCATGGTGCTGGTTCCCGAAGTCGTCGACGCGGTCGCGCCGCTGCCGGTGTTGGCGGCCGGTGGCATCGCCCGTGGTCGACAGATGGCGGCGGCCCTGGCGTTGGGTGCCGAGGGAGTGTGGACGGGGTCGGTGTGGCTCACCACCGAAGAGTCCGAGACCACGCCCGTCGTGCGCAAGAAGTACGTTGCCGCATCGTCGTCCGACACGGTGCGATCGCGGTCCATCACCGGTAAGCCCGCTCGGATGCTTCGCAGCGCGTGGACCGACGAGTGGGAGGCCGAGGGTGCGCCTGAGCCACTGCCGATGCCATTGCAGCCCATGCTGGTCGGCGAGGCCCTCGCGCGCATCAACCATGCCGCGCACCACGCCGGATCGGGTGCGGAGCAACTGACGAACTACTTCGTCGGTCAGGTGGTCGGGTCGCTCAACCAGGTCCGTCCCGCCCGGGCGGTGGTGCTCGAGATGATCGAGGAGTTCATCGCGGCGGTCGACGACCTGGCCGGGCGCCTCGACGACTGAGCGCCGTGGACCCGGGGGTGACGCTCGATCGGTCGGTTATCAGTCGTTCGACGACGCGGCGATGGCGCGCCGCGATGGGGTCTACGGCTTGGGTTCGAGCACGACGAGCGGGATGGATCGATCCGTGGCCGCCTGATAGTCGTCGTACGCAGGCCAGACCTCAATGGCCCGCTTCCACCACTCGGCCTTCTCCTCGCCGTCGACGGTACGCGCGGTGTAGTCGCCGAGATTCGGGCCGTCTTGGATGCTCGCGTTCGGATCGGCGCCCAGGTTCAGGTACCAGACGGGGTGCTGCGGCGCCCCGCCCATCGATGCGACCACCGCGTAACGTTCGCCGTCGGTCACCCGCATGAGGGGTGTCTTGCGCACCGCGGCGGACTTGCGGCCCCGCGTCCACAGGATCACGCAAGGCTTGCCCTCGAGCTCGGTTCCCTCGCGACCACCCGACTCCTCGTAGGTGCGGACTTGGTCGGCGATGGGACCCCAGGGGCTTGGTTCGTAGGTTCCGTCGAGGGGCATCAGGTATGTGTAGCTGTTCGTGTCCCGCGATTCCAGCGCGGAGGTCGGCCCGGCCAGGCCGGCCGTCGGCCGTCGGGCGGCGGTGTGGGTCCTCAGGCCGGTTCGGGTGACACAAGCGCGATGACGCGCTCGCCCGCCCGGGTGCGTCCCTTGTGGGGGGTGAGATTGACGACCGAGTCATGTCCGACGCGTGCGAGCACGAGGGCACCCGCGGGAGTCGGGTGGCTGACCATCTGGACCGTGGCGCCGCGCTCGACCAGCCCGTCGATGTGGCGAGACGTCACATTCGGCGCGAACGGATGCGCGCGCGAGTAGTGCGCCTCCCCGTCGGGCCGAAGGCGGGAACGATCCGCGGGAAGATCCAGGACGTTGCGGCGACCGAGGACCTCGACGAGGCCGGCCGTGAACAGCGACAGCACCGGTCCGGGAGGAGCAGCGATGAGCGCCTGACTTGTGGCCGCCGACCCGAGCGCGGTGCGGGCGTCGTCTTCGGAATCGTGGACCGAGACGGTGGGGAGCGTGGCGTGGGCGTTGTCGTCTTCGACTGATGGTTGCGACGTCACCAACAGCACGGAGACGCCGAGGTCGTGCAAGCGCACCCCGAGCGAGTGCAGCCACGGCGCATTGCCGACCAGTGCGACGCCCATCCGGGGTGGTTCGCGCACCCCGAGCCGTCGCGCGACCGGGCCCGCGCTGAGGCCGTAGACGACGCCGGTGCCGACGATCACGCCGAACACGATGGGGAGCATGAACTCGCTCGCGAAGCTCGCGTCCGCCAACGTTCCGGAGAACTGCGCGGCGGTTGCCGCGGCCACGACGCCGCGCGGGTCGACCCAGCCGATGAACGCTCGCTCGCGTATGGAGATCCGGGTGGCGATGAGCGCGACGCCGACCGCGATCGGTCGAATCACCACGACGAGCACCGCGACGAGGACCGCGGTCCGCCAGCCGTGCACACGCAGGGCGTGAAGATCGACCAACGCGCCCAGAACGATGAACAGCGAGCCGATGATGATGACCTCGAGGGTCTCGCCGAAGCCCTTGATACGAGCGGTCGGGACGAGCTCCTGGGTGGCGGCCACGAACCCGAGCGTCGTCGTCGCGACGAGCCCCGCCTCGGAGAAGACGAGCTCGGCCGCGGTGAAGGCGGCGACTGCGAACAGCAACGCGACCGCAGCTTTCATGTCGTCGGAGACGAGGAAGCGCGACATCACGAAGATGAGCAGGGCGGCCGCAGCGAGCCCGACCACGACACCGAGCCCCAGGCGGCCCGCGATCGCCATGAAGGGATGAGTGTCGCCCTGCGAGTTGACGATGAGGTTGAGGACGACGACCCCGAGGACAGCCCCGATCGGATCCAGTGCGGTGCTCTCCCAGTTGAGCACTGCTCGTGCCGGGTCACGCGGCCGGACCTCCCTGAGGAGCGGCCCGACCACGGTTGGTCCCGAGACCACGAGGATCGCGCCGACGAGGAACGCGAGGTCGCGTTCGACGCCGAAGATCAAGAGCACCGCGATCGAGGAGCCGACAAACGTGATGAAGGCCCCGATCGTGATGAGCCGCAGGACCGGGCCGCGCGCGTTTCGGGGGAGGTCTCGGATCCGCAGCCCCAGCGCGCTCTGGAAGAGCAGCAGTGACACGAGGAGGGTGATCCCGGGAAACAACGTGTCGCCGAACATCTCCTCGGGCTCGACCCAACCGAGCACTCCGCCCGCGAGCACTCCCGCGGGGAGCAGAAGCAGGATGGATGGGATCCCGGCGCGCCGCCCGATCCACTGCGCGCCAACGCCGAAGACGACGATCGTGCTCAGCCCGATGATGATCTCGCTGTCGCTCAATCGGACCTCGTGGCGTCGCCGGTCGGACTGAGCCCGGAGGCTATCGGCCTCGCCCATCCCGGCATCGGAACCCCACGCCGGCCTCGGTCGAGATGTTGGCGCACCGCGCACGGTCGGCTGGCCCGGAGCGCGGTTGGCGGCCGCCGGGTACCGTTCGCGCGATGAGCCGAGAGCCGATGCAGGTCACGGACTGGGTGATCGACGCCGACACCCACGTCACCGAGCCACCCGACGTCTGGACCGATCGACTCCCTGCCCGATGGCGTGACCGCGCGCCACGCATGGTGCGGACCCGCCACGGCGTCGACGTGTGGCGCATCGGCGACGATGGACCGGCGATCCCCGTCGGTGTCACCGCCGTCGCGGGCTGGCCCGATCCGTTCCCGTCCGCGCCCAAGACGCTCGACGACGTACCGCCGGCGGCATACGACGCGAACGCGCGGCTGGCATACATGGACGAGGTCGGCATCTGGGCGATGGCCCTCTACCCCAACATCGGTGGATTCGGGAACCAAGCATTCCTCGCGCTCGATGATCGGGCGCTGATGCTCGCGTGCGTACAGGCTTACAACGACTGGCTCGTCGAGTGGACCGCGCCGGATCCTCGTCGCTTCATCCCGATCATGGCGACGCCCTTCTGGGACATCGACGCGACCGTGGCCGAGGTCGAGCGCTGCGTCGCGCTCGGCCACAAGGGCATCTTGTTCACCGGCGAGCCGCAGACGTTCGGTCAGCCCTACCTCGGCGACCGCCACTGGGACCCCCTCTACCGCCTCGCCGCCGAGACCGGGATGTCACTGAACCTGCACATAGGTTCGGGTGACATGGCGGGCTCGTTCGGCGCCGAACGGGTGCGGGCCCACGGCGTCGCCTCGACCCTCATCACGACGAGCCTCGAGCTCTTCCTCGGCAACGCGCTCCAGGTGAGCGACCTCCTTCTCAGCGGCGTGCTCCCGCGCCACCCCGACGTGCGCTTCGTGTCCGTGGAAAGCGGCATCGGCTGGGTGCCGTTCGTGCTCGAGGCCGCCGACTACTGCTTCACCTATTCGAACCTCTCGGTGGAGCGACCGGAGTTCGACATGCCGCCGAGCGAGTACTTCCGTCGCCAGGTGTCCGCCTGCTCGTTCTTCGAGACCCACGCGCCGCGGAACGACCTCGACGTCATCGGCGCCGACAACGTCCTGTTCGAGACCGACTATCCCCACCCCGTCTGCCTCTACGGCAACGTGCGCGAGCGGATCGACGACGCGTTCGGGGATCTGGAACCCGCCACCCGCCGCAAGATCCTCTGGGACAACGCGGCGCGTCTCTACGGCGTCGAGGAACCCGACCGTCCGTGGAAGCCGACGCCCCCGGGCTGATCTCCTACGACGGCCACCTCGACTGGCTCGACGATGCGCCGAATCGCGTCGAGGTTGTTCGCTCCCGGGGCATAGACGACGTCGGCACGTCCGGCCGCGTCAGCGTGGCGGCAAACCCGGAGCTCGTCGTGGCGACCGCAGAGAAACCGAGGGCCACGAGGACACGCGCGGACCCGGTGTCCCACGGATCGGGCAGGAGCAACGGTGTCTCGGCGTGGTGAAGGGAGAGGAACTGGGCGGCCTTGTCGGATTGGCTGGTCATGGCGTCACCTTCGCACGCCCGCCGCCTCTCTCGGCCGCGATGCGGTAGCCACCCGGCCGGCGTCGTGGTGATTCCACCTATTCTCGGGTCCGTGGCCAAGGTCGCGTTTCCCATCACCGGTGACGCCGGCGCGGATCGCCTGCTCACCGAGCAGCCGCTCGCGCTCGTCATCGGCATGTTGTTGGACCAGCAGGTCCCGATGGAGTGGGCCTTCCGCGGCCCTGCGACGCTCGCCGCCCGTCTCGGTGAGCTCGATGCCCACAAGATCGCGGCCATGGATCCCGACGTGCTCGACGCGGTGTTCAGAGAGAAGCCGGCCCTTCATCGGTATCCCGGTTCGATGGCCAAACGGACCCACGCGCTCTGCGGGCATGTTGTCGACACCTACGACGGGGACACGGCGAAGATCTGGCGCGGCGCACGGCGGGCCGACGTCGTCTACGAGCGACTGCGGTCCCTTCCCGGTTACGGCGACGAGAAGGCCAAGATTCTCCTGGCGGTGTTGGCCAAGCGGTTCGGCAAGACCCCGTCGGGGTGGGAGATCGCGGCCGCCCCGTTCTCCGACGACCGGCCTCGGTCGGTCGCCGACGTCGGGTCCGCAGACGCGCTCGTGCGGGTACGGGATTTCAAGCGCGCCCAGAAGTCGCGAGGTCGCTCCAAAGCTGACTGACCCCCAGGACGGAGGGGCCGAGATCGGCCGCTCGCGTCGGGAGTCGACGAGGCCAACGGCGTGTAGGCCGAGAGCCTCGGCATACTCGCGGCCGCGAGCTCCTTCGCGTCGAACGACCGGGTCGACGTCGTGTTCGCGTGCGGTTCAGCCGCGTGGGGGACGGGCACCGGGGAGGCTGATCGTCATGATCGTGCCCCCACCCTCGGTGACCGCGGCGGTCACGGTGCCGCCGTGTTCCTCCACGATGCCCCGCACGATCGCGAGGCCGAGACCGGAACCGGGCATCGAACGAGCGGCGGCCGCGCGGTAGAAGCGATCGAAGACGTGCGGGAGATCGACCGGGTCAATCCCCGGCCCGTGGTCGCGCACGGTGACGGTGCCGCCGGATTGGAGCACTTCTACCGTGCCGCCGGCGGGGCTCCACTTACCGGCGTTGTCGAGCACGTTGGCCAGGGCGCGCTCCAGTCGTCCGCGCCGGGCGTCGAGCTCGCATGGCGCGGTCGCGAGGAGGCTCACCTGCACGTCGCGAGCGTGCAAGCGCGCCCGTCCGACGGCGCGATCGATGAGCTCGTCGAATCGCAGGGTCACCGGTTCCTCGTCCGCGGCGGCGGTGTCACCCCGGGCGAGCTCCACGAGGTCACCGACGAGCAGGCTCAGCTCCTCCATCTGCGTCGTGACATCGGCGAGGAGGCGAGCTCGCTCGGGAGCCGCCATGTCGGTCTGGCGGGCCAGGACCTCGACGTTCGTGCGCACGCTGGTGAGCGGAGTGCGGAGCTCGTGGCTCGCGTCGGCCACGAGCTGGGTCTGCTGCTCCCGTGAGGACGCCAGGGCTCGGAGCATCGTGTTGAAGCTCGAGGCGAGTCGCCCGAGCTCGTCCTTGCGGGTCTCGGCAATCTCCGCGCTCAGGTCCTGAGTCTGGGCGACGTGCTCTGCGGCCGCAGTGAGTCGCCGGACGGGCCGAAGCGTCGTGCCGGCGATGACGAGCCCGAGCACCGCGGCGAGCGCGACGCCCCCGAGTGACACCACGATCAGCGCGACCCGGAGTGAGGAGAGGGTGTCGTCGATCTCGGTGAGCGGGTGGGCGATCTGGATCGCGACTCCCTGTCCATCCACCGGAGCCCGCGCCGGGATCGTGATCATGCGGAGGCGTTCGCCGTCGACCGTCACCGTACGAAGCGGAGCGAGCGCGAGACCCTGGTCGAACCCGGTGGTGCGAGCCACGCGGAGGTCACTGGCGTCGACCGGGAGCTCGACCGCCTGGTCTGGCGGGGTCACGGTGGTGCCGTCCGCGTTGACAACCTGGAAGTACTGCTCCGAACGGGCGAAGTCGCCGCGGACGGGGGAGCGGCCCTCGAGCAGATCGGGGACCCGCCGGGATCGGACGACCTGTTCCGATTGCACCCGCAGGGCGCGGTCCGCCTCGGTGAGGAGCTGGTCGCGGACCGTTGTGTATGCGATCACCGAGGTGAGCGCCACCGCGACCGACACGGCGATTGCCGCCGCGAGGGTCAGCCGGGTCCGCAGGCTCACGATGGTTCGCGCACGACGTAGCCCACACCGCGCACGGTCTGGATGAGTCGGGGCTCTCCTCCGGCTTCGGTCTTGCGACGGATGTAGCCGATGTAGACGTCGAGCGAGTTGGAGCTCGTTTCGAAGTCGTAGCCCCAGACGCGTTCGAGGATCACCTCTCGGGTCAGGACCTTGCGCGCGTTGAAGAGCAGGAGCTCGAGCAGGTGGAACTCCGTGCGCGTCAGCTCGATCGCCCGTTCACCTCGGCGCACCTCGCGCGTGTCCGGGTCGAGCGACAGGTCGCCGAATCGAACGGCGCCGCCGTTCTCCGCCGTGCCCGAGCGTCGCAGCAGGGCGCGCAGCCGGGCGAGCAGCTCCTGGAGCGCGAAGGGCTTGACGAGATAGTCGTCCGCCCCGGCGTCGAGACCGGCGACCCGATCCGACACCGTCTCACGCGCGGTCAGCATCAGGATCGGTACACCATCGCCGGCCGCGCGGAGGCGGCGGCACACCTCGAGCCCGTCGAGCCCGGGCATGAGCACATCGAGCACGATCGCGTCGGCCGGCTCGAGTGCCTGCACCTCCAGCGCGTTCTGGCCGTCGACGGCGACATCGACCGTGTAGGACTCGTAGCGCAGGGCGCGCGCGACTGCATCACGAACCGCGGGCTCATCGTCGACGACGAGGACTCTCACACAGCCATTGTCACGCGCGCGTCTGAGAATTCCGTGAACCCGGCCCGGGTGGGGCCCCCGGGCACCATCGAAACCCTCGTGACGGCCCGGGGTGACGTACTAGTTGACCCGCTTGGCGCGCCCGTCCCAATAGGGCGCGCGGAGCTTGAACTTCTGGAGCTTGCCGGTCGCGGTACGCACCAGGGCGTCGCGGAGCTCGACCGACGTCGGGCACTTGAAGTGAGCGAGGTGCTCTCGGCAGAAGTCGATGAGGTCTTGCTCGGTGGCCGTCGCGCCCTCACGGCAGACGACGAGGGCCTTGATGGTCTCGCCCCACCTCTCGTCGGGCACGCCGATCACCGCCACCTCGCTGACGTCGGCGTGGCGGTAGAGGCAGTCCTCCACCTCGATCGACGAGACGTTCTCACCGCCGGTGATGATCACGTCCTTCTTCCGATCGGAGATCACCAGATACGCGTCATCGAGATCCCCGCCATCGCCGGTGTGGAACCAGCCACCGTCGAGCGCGGTGGCGGTCTCGTCGGGTTGTTCCCAGTACCCGGCGAACACATGGTTCGAGCGGGCCAGCACCTCGCCCTCCGCGTCGACGGCCAGCCGTACGCCGATGGCAGGTGAGCCGGCGCGCGAGAGTGCCTTGGCGCGCGAGGCCGCATCGAGCGCGTCGTACTCGCGTGGCGCTCGGTTCACCGTGAGGAGCGGTGAGGTCTCGGTGAGGCCGTAGATCTGGATGAACTCCCAGCCCAGCTCGGCTTCGACCCGCTCGATGACCGTGGACGGCGGCGGCGCGCCGGCGACGACCATCCGGACCCGGTGACGGCCCGGCACGGATTCGCCGCGCGCGCGTCGTGCCTCGGCCGCGTCGAGCACCGCGGCGACGACCGCGGGCGCGCCGGCCATGAACGTGACGCCCTCCTGTTCGATCCGGCTGAGGATCTCCTCGCCGTCGATCTTGCGGATGACGACGTGGCGTGCGCCCATGCCGGTGAGCGCGTACGGCAGCCCCCATCCGTTGCAGTGGAACATCGGCAACGTATGGAGATAGACGTCCCGATCGGTCACGGTCATGTGCCACCCGAACGTCGTCGCGTTCGTCCAGAGGCTTCGGTGTGTGAGCTGCACGCCCTTCGGCCGTGCCGTTGTCCCGGACGTGTAGTTGATCGATGCCGTCGCGGTCTCGTCGTCCGAGACCAAGCGCGGCGTTCCCGGGTTGTCGAACAGCTCGGCATCGGTCGCTTCGCCGAGGACGTAACGGTGCGCGATGTCGATACCGAGCAATGGCTCGTCGAGCTCGGGATCCACGAGCAGGGTCGTGGCGCCGGAGTGCTCGATGATGTAACCGATCTCCTCGGCGTTCAGGCGGTAGTTGACGGGAACGATCACTCGGCCGTAGGCGCTGACACCGAACAGCGCGACGAGGAACCGGGCCGCGTTCGGAGACACGATGGCGACTCGTGCCCCGGCTTCGACGCCCAGGTTGTCGAGGTGGACGGCGAGGCTCCGAGCGCGACCGGCGAGCTGACCGTAGGTGCAACGACCGATAGACCCACCCGCAGGCGCGGGCTCGTCGACGATCGCGTCACGATCGGGATAGACGGTCTCGGCGCGGTCCAGGAAGTCGTTGACAACGAGGGGTGTGTGCACGGGCCGAACCGTACCGGGAACCGGAGCGGGGTTTCAGTCCGACGGGGCACGTCGTCACCGCGCTCGGATTCAGCGTCTCGATATCAGCTCGAGACCAGGTAGTCCTCGAGCCGACCGATGCGGAAGCCTTGATCCCGGGACATCTGCTCGAGCACCTCGAGGTTCTGCGCCAAGTCCGTACGGAAGTGGAAGAGGATGATGTCGCCCGGTTGCAGCGCGCCGGCCTGGAGGTCGATCCGCCCGTCGTTGGCCGCGCCCGCCCAGGCGACGACGGCGTCGTAGCCGCAGTAGCCGGCGACCGCCTGCGTCGTCTCGTCGTACGCGCCGTACGGAGGCCGGAACAGCGTGGCGCGTTGATCGAACAGCTCCGTGATGGTGTCGGCCGGATCGCAGATCTCGGTTGCCTGCGCGCTCCACCCGAGACCGCGCAGGTCCTCGTGGCTCGTCGTGTGGCTGTGCACCGACGCACCGAGGGCGATGAGCTCTCGGAAGTAGTCCTGGCCCTGCTCGGCCAGGCCCTCGACGAGAAACAGCGAGACCGGGACATCCATGCGGCGAATCGTGTCGATCACGGCCGGGTCCCGGATCAGCCCGTCGTCGATCGTGATGAACACGACGCGATCGGTCGTGTCGACCCGGGAGACCACCGGGGCGGTCCCGTGCTCGACCTGCGCTTCTGGCGTGGTCGGCGTCGGCGTCACCTGCACCGGGTCGGGACGATAGGTGGTGGTCGTCGCCGCGGCTCGGTCAACGACCGTTCGAACGCGCGGCCGGGTCCCGGAGTCGTGGCCGGCACTGCCCGCTCCGGCGTCGTCGATCGCGATGACCGTCGTGACGAACACCGCGTTCACGACGGTGGCGACCGCGATGGATGCCCACCCTCGTCGGCTCATGAACCGCAAAGATATGGCGAACTGGACGCGCAGGCCCAGGCGAGCCCTCGGGTCAAACCGAGGCCCAGACCTCGCTGAGCGCGACTGCGGTCTCGCCGGCTCGTTCCCAGGGCCACCAGTGGCCGCACGCATCGAACATCACGAGCTCGGCGCCGAGCCGCTCGGCGATGCGCTCACCGACCTCCGGTGTGCCAGGCCTGGGCCATGTCGTGCCACTGGTAGTCAACGTCGATCGGACCACTGCCGGTCGCGAGCGTGCGGACGAGATCCGGACGGATCGATGCGACTCGCTGGACGAGCATGCCGCCCCAGTCGTGGCCGACCAGATCGACCGGTTCGCCGAGCTCCACGAGGCGGTCGATGATCCAGTCGGTGTAGGCCTCCTTGGTGGCGTCGAATCCCTCGGGCACCGGTGTCGCGAAACCGGGAAGGTCGAGCGCCACGGCGTCGCGGCGGGTGAGGTGGGACCGCACCGGCTCCCACAATGCCGCCGTGTCGGGTACGCCGTGGATGAACACTGCGGGCATGGACGCACCCTTTCAGTACAGCGGAGACCAGGGGGCGGTGCGGAGGAGGCGACTCGTCCAGTCGTCGCGCACTGCGAGTGCGTCGTGCATCCACATACCCGGGGCCCGGAACTCGTCGGGGACCTCCGAAGCGATGAGCCGGCCGAGATGCCGGGGGTCGCTCACCTTCTGCCAGAGCGTGATGGCGCGGCGGGCTCCCGCGCCCCATGCCGTCTGCATGACGGTCTCGAGCGTGAGGATCGAGCGCCCGCCGTGTCGCTGTTCGGCCAGGCTCGGTGCGTAGTGCTCGCGCGCCGCCTCGATGTACGCGTCGACCATCCCGGGGTGAGGCCGTGCGGTGTCCTCCATGTAGACGCTGAGGCCGTGCTCCCCGCCGTCGGTCGGCACGTCGACGAGGTCGCTGACCAACGCGGGTGCCCAGGGCACGGTGATCAGCATCGTCCCGGTCACGTCGTAGCGGTACTGGTCGATCTCGGCAGCCACGGTGTGCAGGTCACCGGTCTGGACGCGCTCGACCAGTCGCCCGTACGCCGCGCCGTCGGCTACCGCAGTCAGCGTCACGACCCGGTAGGCCGGTCCGGTCCCGTGGGCCTGATGACAGAAGAAGAGGAGTCGCGCGTCATCGTTGTTCGCGAGGCGAGGCATCCACTCGTCGCGGTAGGCGGTCTCGAGCTCGCGCTCGCGTTTGCCGACCACCTGGTGCACCTCGTGAATGAACAGCATCACTGCGAGCATTGTCGCCCCGGCGGGCACGCGTCAAAGTTCTTGGTGCATCCGGCGCGTCTTCCGTCGGCCGGGAACCTCAGCGGGTGTCGAGCACGTAGTCGATGCAGCGAGTCAGCGCCGCGACGTCGGCGGGCTCGATCGCAGGAAACATCCCGATGCGTAGCTGGTTGCGGCCCAGCTTGCGGTACGGCTCGGTGTCCACGATCCCGTTGGCACGCAACGTCGCCGCCATGGCCGCGGCGTCGACCGTGTCATCGAAGTCGATCGTGGCGACGACGTGGCTGCGAGCCGATGGATCGGCCACGAACGGCGACGCGTGGGCGTGGGCCTCGGCCCAGCCGTACAGCGTCTCGGCCGACTCGTCACACCGCGCCGCCGTGCCGGCGAGCCCGCCGAGTCCGTGCATCCAGTCGATCTGCTCCGCCAGCAGGTACAGCGTCGCGAGCGCAGGGGTGTTGTAGGTCTGTTCGAGACGCGAGTTCTCCAGCGCGATGTGCAGATCGAGGCTTGCGGGAACCCACCGACCCGCCGCGTGCACGCGCTCGATACGCTCGACCGCCTCCGGGGAGCAGAGCGCGAGCCAGAGCCCACCGTCGCCGGCGAAGCACTTCTGCGGCGCGAAGTAGTAGGTGTCGAACTGGCCGGGATCGACGCGCAGACCCCCGGCGCCCGAGGTCGCATCGATGAGCACGAGCTGGCCGCCGGTGGCGCCGACCGGGCGGGTCACGTCGGTCTGGACGCCGGTCGACGTCTCGCTGTGCGGCCAGCAGTAGGCGTCGACGTCGGCGTCCGCGGCCGCAGTGGCCCGGGATCCGGCCGGCGCCGTGATCACCGAGGGTGCCTCGAGGTGCGGCGCCGACTGGGTGACGGCGGCGAACTTGGCCGAGAACTCGCCGAAGCTCAGGTGCTGGCTGCGGCGTTCGATCAGCCCGAATGACGCCGCGTCCCAGAACGTCGTGGTGCCACCGTTTCCGAGGAGCACCTCGTAGCCGTCGGGGAGGCTGAACAGCTCGGCCAACCCGTCGCGGACCCGGCGGACCACCGACCGCACTCCGTCGCGGCGGTGACTCGTCCCGAGGTAGGTCGGCGCGATCTCTGCCAGCGCGGTCACCGACTCCGTGCGGACCTTCGACGGGCCGGAACCGAATCGGCCGTCGCCGGGGAGCAGCTCGGGCGGAATCACGATGTCGGCCATGGGCCGACTCTACCGACGCGACGGTGGCGTGCCGGACTTGATTGGCCGGGTCGGTGTCGCGCCGGCGGGGGCGTCGAGCGGTGGTTCGGCCGCGTCGGCGTGGTTCTCCGCCGTCGTGACCTGTCGGTACCACCGCGGTCGCTCACGCTTGGCCCACTTCGCACTCACCGAGCCCGACACCATCCCGCCCAGCGCGACTGGGTCGGACAGCGCGAACGCGACGTGACCGAGGACCACGAGCCAGATCGCGAACGAGAACCAGTCGTGGACGAAGGTCGCGCCGGTGCGCCAGTCGAGGGGGAACAGCGAGAACCACTTCATGATGGCGCCCGTGCCGAGCATCACCACTCCCGCACCGGCGATGAACACCGCGTTGAGCTTCTGACCCGGATTGAACTTGCCCAGTCGAACCTTGGGACGGGTCCGAGCGCTGAACCAGCGTGACTCGCCCGGCGCGAAGCGATTCAGCGCGGCGAGGTCGGCACGGAGGCGAGCACCGTGTCGACCAACGATCGCCACGAGGATCGGAATCGGGAGGGCGATCCCCGCGTACACGTGCAGCGTCCGCAGGAGCTCGCGCCGGCCGACGAGCGCCGACAGTGATCCGATGTAAAGCACTGCGCCGGTTGCCATGAGCAACAGGAACAGGGCTGCATTGACCCAGTGCAGGCTGCGCTCGACGCGGTCGAAGCGCGGGATCATGCCGCGCCGCTCAGGTCTGGGGGTCGTCTCGGCCATTGGACCGCCCCACCCACGCGTCGTCGGAGTACCCGCGTCGTTCCCAGTACCCGGGTTCGACACGGTCGGTGACCTCGATCTGATCGAGCCACTTGATCGACTTGTAGCCGTACATCGGCGCGACGTAGAGCCGTACCGGCCCGCCGTGCGCGGAGGAGATGTCGTCGCCCTCCAGCTGGTAGGCGACGATCACGTCGCGCCGGCGGGCCTGTTCGAGCGTGAGGCTCTCGGTGTAGGCACCGTCGAAGCTCGTGAAGCGCAGCGCCTTGGCCGAGTCGCGGACCCCCGCCTGGTCGAGCAGATCGGCGAGGCGGACGCCGGTCCAGGCCACGTCGTTGACCCGCCAGCCGGTCACGCACTGGAAGTCGCGCGTCAGGTAGGTGGGTTCCATCGCCGCCAGCTCCGCGTACGTGAGCTCGAAGGGACGCTCGACGAGGCCACCGACGTGCAGGCGGTAGTCCGACTGGGCGCGCCGCGGCAGGTCGTTCGTCACGGTGTAGATCCGGAACCGGCCGATCGGCAGGAGCCCGGACAGCCCCGTGCCGTCCTTCGAGACGATCGGTGCAACGGTCCGTTCGAGGACGCCTTGGATCTTGGCGCCGAACATCACCCCGGCGGCACCGACACCGATCAGCCCGAGGAACAGCCGCCGGCCGAGCGGTCGTCCGAGGTCGGCCTCATCAAGCGTCAGCTCGGCCTCTTCCGGCGTTCGGGCGAGCTGGTTCATGCTCACCAGGCTACGGCCGGACACCGGCTCACGGCCCTCGCCGAGCCTTACAACTCGCGAAACTCCCTCACCCGTTTCTCCTGTCCCCAACGCCGTTCTCTGCACGGTTACCACCGAACGGCGGGCGTCTGCTTGCCGAGAACGGAGTGGGGATCCTCAGGCGAGGGCGAGGATCTCGGCGAAGCCGCCGTCGAGGTCCTCCACGAACCTCTCGAGGTCGGGGATCGCGACCGCGTCGGTGTTCACGCCCACACAGCACGTGCCACAGTGCGAGACGAGCGTGACGTTCGCGGCCGTACCCGACAGCGGGCTGAAGCCGTACATCCGCTCCAGCCGGGCGCCCGCGAGATAGACGGGAACCGGCGCGCCGGGCACGTTGCTGGTCACGAAGTCGCCGCCCTTCAGCATCGCCCCGAAGAACGATGTCGTGAGCGCGGTCGGGAGCTGGTTGAGGATGGCCGCGAGTGGATCGGTCAGGCTCACCGCCGGTTCGTCGCGGATCCATCGGCAGCGCTCACCGACCGCCGCGATCCGATCGGCCGGGTCCTTGACGCCGATCGGCACGAGGAACCGGGCCGGCGTGAAGTGGTTGCCGCCGAGCGAGTCGCCTTCGACCCGCACGTTGATCGGCATGACCATGCGCAGGTCGTCGACCGGTTCGCCGTGGAACTGGTGGTAGCGCGCGAGCCCGCCGACCACCCCGGCGACGAACGCGTCGTTCAAGGAGCTTCCGCACGACCTGGCCGCCCCCTTGAGCTGATCGAGGGGGACGTCGAAGGCGGCGAGCCCGCGCGCCAGTGTTCGCTCCCGCATGATGGGCGAGTGCGGGGTCGTCGCCGGCGCGA
Source organism: Acidimicrobiia bacterium (assembly GCA_035646535.1). Classification (GTDB taxonomy): domain Bacteria; phylum Actinomycetota; class Acidimicrobiia; order IMCC26256; family JANYLB01; genus DASRPD01. The sequence continues at coordinate 11,033 of DASRPD010000068.1, read as the reverse complement.
GGTACTCGGCGACTGAACGGACGACCCGCACCGCGCCCGCCGTCGTCCCGACAGGGTCGGCGATGACGCGCCCGGCTTCGCGCCAGGTACCGGTCACCGCCCGTCGGGCGATGCCGAGCGCCCGGCGGCGCCGATGGTCCAGCGCGGGGCCGACGAGCGACAGTGGTGTCAGTTCCTCCAGCGGCTCGGGTGGCGGCTCCGGCGAGCGGCCGGGCGACGGGGTGCGCTCGAGGTCCAACAGCATCATGAGGATCTTCAAGCCGCCGACGCCGTCGGTCATCGAGTGATGGACCTTCACCAACATCGCGGCCTGCCCGCCGGCGAGGCCCTCGATGAGCGTGAACTCCCACAGCGGGCGCGCCCGGTCGAAGCCCGCCATCGCGGCGGTGCGGGCGAGCTCCAAGACACTGTCGAAATCACCGGGGACCGGCGCGCACACCCGACGCACGTGATAGCTGAGGTCGAAGTCGGAGTCGGCTGACCAGTGTGGAGGGCCCAGCCGCAACAGCGGTGTGACGACTCGTTGGCGCATCCGCGGGATGAACCACGTTGCCCGTTCGATGCGGTCGCGCAGTACCGGCCAGACCGGGCTGCGATCGAGGGTCAGGACCGCGACGATCGTCGATCGCAGCAGGGGGTCCTTCTCGATGTTCCACATGAGCGCGTCGGCGTCGCTCATGTGGTCCTCGAATCGCTGTTCCATCGCGATTCTCCCCGGTCGAACGGGCCGTCAGTCTATGGCGCCGAAGCCGCGGTTTCCCCCGCGTGACCCGGGCCGGCCCGGCTACCGCGGGAATGTAACGTCAGATGCCGATGGCAGTGTTCGAGGGAGTGGGCGTCGCGCTGGTCACGATCTTCGATGACGACGGCGGGCTCGACGCGGCGGCGAGCGCGCGGATCGCGGTCCAGCTCGTCGACGTGGGCGTGACTGCTGTCGTCGTGTCGGGCACGACCGGCGAGGCGGCGACGCTCGAGCGGGCCGAACGGATCGAGCTGCTCGAGGCGGTGCGGGCCGCGCTGTCCGGGTCGGTCCCGGTGATCGCGGGTACCGGCGCCCCGTCGGCTCGCCAAGCGTGCGCCCTCACCCGCGACGCCTTCGAGCACGGAGCCGACGCGGTGCTCGTGCTGTCGCCGCCGAGAACACCCGACGTCCGGCCGTACTACGACGCGGTCGCTCGGGCCGCCGGTGGTTCGCAGCGGGTGCTCGCCTACCACTTTCCGGCGGTCTCACCGCCCGGGATACCCGTCGCGGAGCTCGGCTCGCTTCCCGTGGCGGGCTGCAAGGACTCGAGCGGCGACGCCGGCCGTCTGCTCGAAGAGGTCACGAGCTTCCCCGGTGACCTGTACACGGGGTCGAGCGCCTTGTTGTCCTACGCCGGGCCGCTCGGCTGTACGGGCGCCATCCTGTCGCTCGCGAACGTCGAGCCGGAGCGGTGCGCGCGAGCCTTCCACGGTGACACCGCCGCGCAACGCGAGCTCGACGAGCCCCACCGCGCCGCCCACGACCGGTTCCCGGCCGGTCTGAAAGAGATGGTCGCCGCTCGGTTCGCCACGTCCACGAGGGTCCGCGCATGACCATCCATGACCTGCCGGGAGTTCCCGCCGGAGCCCGGAGTCGCTACGTCGTCGCCAACGGCGTGCGGCTGTTCGCGGTCGAGCAGGGTGAAGGCCCGCTGGTGTTGTTGTGCCACGGCTTTCCCGAGCTCTGGTACTCGTGGCGCCACCAGCTCGCGCCGATCGCCGAGGCCGGGTTCCACGTGGTCGCGATCGATCTGCCCGGCTACGGCCGCTCGGACAAGCCCGACGTGGCCTACGACATCGAGTGGATCAACGCGTGCCTCGCCGACTGCATCCGGTCGTTGGGCCATGAGCGCGCGGTGATGGTCGGCCACGACTGGGGCGGCCTGCTGGTCTGGCCGTTCGCCCGGCGCTATCCCGAACACACTGCGGGTGTCGTCGGGGTGAACACGCCCGACCTGGCCCGCCCGCCGATGCCGCTCGTGCAGCTGTTGCGTCAGGCGTTTCCCGACGAGCCACCGTACATCGTGCAGTTCCAGGACCGGGGCGTCGCCGAATGGGTCCTGTCGTGGGGTCGCGGCGCAGCGGACTTCGTGGAGCTGATGTTTCGTGGTCTCGCGACCGTCAACGTGGACGCGTTCGACGACGACGTGATCCAGGTCTACGTCGACGCGTTCGAACCGGCGGGTGCGATCACGCCGCCGATCGAGTACTACCGCAACCTCGACCGCGACTGGGAGCTCACCGCCGACCTCGACGGCCTCACCGTCGACGTGCCGTGTCTCATGGTGTCGGCGGCGGGCGATCCCGTGCTCACACCCGCGATGACGATCGGGATGGAAGAACGGGTCCCCGACCTCGAGAAGATCGTCATCGAGGACTGCGGCCATTGGACCCAACAGGAACGCCCGGCCGAGTTCAACGCTGCGGTGCTCGAATATCTCGCTCGGCTCACGCCCTGGGAGTGATGGACTCGTCTCGTGACCGACGTGCACGCGACCGACGATCCCGCCCAGGTGCTGGCTCACGCGGGTCACTTCCTGCTGAGCCGCCCGGTCGAGCACAACATCATCCTCACGCTGTTGCACCAGCGGGTGGAAGCCTCGGAGCCGGGTCACTACTGGTGGATCACCGATGAGGATTCCGTCGTCGGCGTCGGCTTCCAGTCGCCGGTCACGTTCAGCGCGGCCGTGACACCCATGGCCCGGGAGCACGTTGATGCCCTGGTTGCCGCCATCGACGTTGCCCTGCCCGGCATCATCGCCGAGGCCGCGACCGCAGCGGCATTCGCGGGTTCGTGGGCCCAACGGCACCGGAGCGTCGCGCGACCGGTGGAAGGTCAGCGGCTCTACCGTCTGGCCGGGTTCCGAGCCGTTGTCGGTGCGGCCGGTCGGCTTCGCCGGGTCGAGGCAGCCGAGCGTCGAATGCTCGAAGCGTGGATCGAGGGCTTCACCGCGGAGACGGCCGGCGCGGCCGAACCGGCGAGCGTGACCGCTCGTCGATATCTGGTCGACGAGAGCGCCTGGATCTGGGACGACGATGGCCCGGCTTGTCTGACGCGCGTCTCGCCCGTCGTCGGCGGCGTGGCCCGTCTCGGACCCGTGTTCACGCCACCGGAGCGGCGCGGTTGTGGCTATGCGACCGCCTGTGTCGGCCGGCTCAGCCAGACCATCGAACAGGACGGCAACACCGCGATCCTGTACACCCAGCTCGAGAACCCGACGTCGAACGCGATCTACCGCCGCATCGGCTATCGACCCGTGCTCGAGGTATTGAGCTATGGGTTCAGCCCGTGAAGCGCGCCCGGAGGCCGTAGAAGCGGACCGGTGTGTCCAGAGCACCGTGGCGCGGCACCGGCGATCAGTGCGACACGGCCGGCGAGCAGGGGAGCGACGGCGCCCCCTCCCGTAGGCTCGCCGGCGTGGACGCGGCCATCTTCGAGCGCGACGGCGCCCTGTTCGTTCCGGGCGAGATCGCTCGAGGACCGTGGGACCCGCGGGCGCAACACGGCGGTCCGCCCTCCGCGTTGGCGGCCCGGGCGATCGAGCACCACGAGCCCGAGGGTGCCGGGCGCGTCGCCCGCCTGACGATCGAGCTGCTCCGCCCGGTGCCCCTCACACCGATCGAGGTCCGCACGCGGACGTTGCGGCCGGGCAAGAAGGTCCAGCTCGTCGAGGCGGCGCTGTTCGCCGATGACGTCGAGGTCGTCCGGGCCACCGGGCTGCGGGTCCGGGAGAAGGCGGTCGCGTTGCCCGCCGATGTCTCCGCCGCGGCTCCCTTGCCCGATCCGAGATCACTGCCTCACGCGAGGTTCACCCGCATGGAGGGTCCCAGCTTCGCCGACGCGATGGAGATCGTGCCCGTCGTCGGTACGCCCGGTGAATCGGGCCCGGGGACGGCGTGGTTCCGGCTGGGAGTCGACGTCGTCGCCGGGGAGGAGACCTCACCGCTGCAGCGCGTCGCGGCGGCGGCCGACTTCGGAAACGGGATCAGCGCCGTGGTCGACTGGGACGCCGGTTGGCTGTTCATCAACCCCGACCTCACCGTGTACCTCCACCGCTACCCGGTCGGGGAATGGGTGGCGTTGGAAGCACTGACCCACGTCAGCGGTACCGGGGTCGGCATGGCCGAGGCCGCGCTGTACGACGAGACCGGCCGGATCGGCCGGTCGATGCAGAGCTTGCTCCTCGACCAGCTCCCGTAGGGGCCAGCTCTCGTGGGGGCCAGCTCTCCTAGGTTTGGGGCGTGCTCGCGCCCTCCCGTTCCACGCGCTTGAAGGCGGAATCTCGGATATCTATTATCCGGATAATGAAACTCTCGGATGGGGTCGAGTGGGGCGCGCACTGCGCCGTGATGCTGGCGATGCTGCCGCCCGGTCAGACGCTGCCCGCGGCTCGACTCGCCGAGTACCACGGAGTCCCGGCGGCGTACCTGGCCAAGCACCTCCAGGCGCTGGCCCGAGCGGGGATCCTCGCATCGGTGCCCGGGCCGACCGGCGGCTACGGGCCGGCGCGCCCGCCCTCTGACGTGACGCTGCTCGATGTCGTCGAGGCGATCGACGGGAGCGAGTCGGCGTTTCGCTGCACGGAGATCCGCCGGCGTGGCCCGGCCGCCGTTCCGGCACGCGAGTATCGGCTCCCGTGCTCGATCCACGCGGCAATGGACCGAGCCGACGCCGCCTGGCGAGCCGAGCTGGCCGGGGTGACCGTGGCCGACCTCGTCGCGCAGGTGCAGGCAACGGCCAACCCGAAGGCGGTCACCAGAGGGCTTGGTTGGCTCGAGGAGGTACTGCGATGAAGGTGTTCCTGACCGGCGCGACCGGCGTCCTCGGCCGTTCGGTCGTGCCCCGGCTGGTCGGCGCCGGTCACGACGTCACCGCGGTGGCGCGCGACGACGCCAAGGCCTCGACCTTGCGGGACGCGGGCGCCCAGCCGGTCGCGGTCGATCTGTTCGACGCCGACGCGGTGTTGGACGGGACACGTGACCACGCTGCGATCCTCCACCTCGCGACCAACGTTCCGCCGACGTCACGCGCGGCACGCAAGTCGGCGTGGGTGCTGCACAATCGCCTGCGGACCGAAGCGACACGCCATCTCGTCGCCGCGGGTCGCATGAACGGCGTGACGCGGTTCGTCAAGGAGTCGGTCACCTTCACCTATCCGGACTGCGGTGATCGCTGGATCGACGAGGACGTCGCGCCCGACCCGTCATTCACGCTGCTGGCCCCGACACTCGAGGGTGAACGCCGCGCGCTCGAGCTCGCCGACGGTGTGCAGAGCCCCGCCGCGGTCGTGCTGAGGTTCGGGCTGTTCTACGGGGGAGCGGGGAACCGGGCGACGGACGAGTGGCTGCGCACGGCCTGGTTCGGTCGCGTGCCCGTCGCGGGGGCGCGCGACGCGTTTCTCTCCCCGATCCACGTCGACGACGCGGCCGCCGCGGTCGTGCACGCCCTCGACGTACCGACCGGTGTGTACAACGTCGTGGACGCCGAGCCGCTCAGCCGGGGCGAGCATGTCGAGGCGTTTCGGGCCGCGTTCGGGCTGCGTCGGGCCAAGCCGACTCCGGGATGGCCGATCCGGTTGGTCGGTGGCCCGTCGGCGAACGCCTTGTTGGCGTCCCAGCGCGTCGCGAACGGGCGGTTCCGAGCCGCCAGTGGATGGGAGCCGCGCTACCCGAGTGCTCGCGAGGGCTGGCAACACGTCGCCGCGGGTCGATCCGAGGAGGAGACCCATGTCTGATCGTCTTCAGCGCATCGGGCTGGCCGTGCTCGCGCTCACGATCTCGCCGACCGCGCTGTGGGCCGCGTTCTCGCCCCGGTCCTTCTACTCGGACTTCCCCGGTGGCGGCGCGACCTGGGTCGCGGTCGACGGTCCCTACAACGAGCACCTGGTCCGCGACGTGGGCGCGTTCAGCCTGGCGCTGCTCGTGATCGCGATCTGGGCCCTGGTCACGTTGTCGCGCCCACTCGTGCGTGCGACAGCAGCGGGGTTCCTCCTCAGCGGTCTCGTGCACCTCGGCTACCACGTGCGCAATCTCCAGCCGTACGACGGTGCCGATCAGATCGGCGTCGTCGCCGGCCTCGTGGTGGCACCGGTCGTCGCCTTGCTGGTCCTCGGTGGGACAATGCGCCCATCGACCAGATCCTCTACACCTTCGAGCACGTCCGAGTCGACGGTCCCCAGGGCCTGCTCCTGACCGACGTCGACGGCGAGATCCCCGGCGCCGGCGTGACCGTCGTCGCCGGTCCATCGGGCTCGGGCAAGTCGACCCTCCTGCGATTGTGCAACCGACTCGAACGGCCGTCCTCGGGGCGGATCTGGTTCCGGGGCGTGGAGATCGACGAGCTCGATCCGATGGCGCTCCGCCGGCGGGTCGGGATGGTGTTCCAACGGCCGACGCCATTCGGCGGGACGGTGATCGAGAACCTGCGCGTCGCGGACCCCGAGATCGACGAGCCTGCTGCCGGAGCGCTGCTCACACGCGTCGGTCTCGACGCGACGTTCATCGGCCGGGCGGCCCATGAGCTCTCCGGCGGGGAGGCGCAGCGGCTCTGCCTCGCGCGCACCCTCGCCACCGATCCGGAGGTGTTGCTCATGGACGAGCCCACGTCATCGGTCGACTCGCGGTCGCGTGCCGTGTTGGAGGATCTCGCTCGCGAGCTCGCGGTCGGAGGCGTCGCGGTCGTGTGGGTCACCCACGACATGAGACAGCTCCGGCGCTTGGCCGACAACGTCGTCGTCATGGTCGGTGGGCGCATCGCACACACCGGCCCGCCCGAATCGGTCGAACGGGACGCGTCGGCCGCGGTGCGCGCGTTCGTTGCCGAGTCGGAAGGAGGCGACGAATGACAGTCGACATCGGATGGACCGGCCTCGTGCTGGCCTTCGTCCTGGTCGCGGTGGCGATCGCGCTCTCCTGGTGGCAGCGGCTCGCGCTCGAGCGATCACTCGTGTGGGCGTCGGTACGCGCGCTCGTGCAACTGTTGCTCGTCGGTGTCGCGCTGCGCTTCGTTCTCGATGCCGACGGGTCGATTGCCTGGGCCTGGGTGTGGGTGTTGCTCATGATCGTGTTCGCGTCGTTCACGGTGCGGGTGCGGGCGCGCGAGGTTCCCGGGTTGTGGCCGCTCGCGATCGCGTCCTTCGGTGCTGCGGCCGTCGTGAGCCTCGGTGTCCTCTTCGGGCTCGGTGTGTTCGCCCTCGAGGCCCGCACGCTGATCCCGATGGCGGGTCTGGTGGTCGGCAACTCGATGGCCGCGACGGTGCTCGTCTCCCGGCGCGTCTTCGAGGAGTTGCGCGACAAGCGCGACGAGGTCGAGGCGCGCCTCGCGCTCGGCGCGTCGTCGGCCGACGCGGCCCGGCCCTACGTACGCGCCGCGCTGCGCACGGCGCTGATCCCCCAGATCGAGGCGACCAAGGCCGTCGGGCTCGTGTTCCTCCCCGGCGCGATGACCGGCCTGATCCTCGCCGGTGTGGATCCGCTCGACGCCGTGCAGGTCCAGGTCGCGGTGATGTATCTCATCCTCGGGTCGGTCGCCACGACGACGGTGGTGATCGCGCTCGGCGTCTCGCGCCGGCTGTTTACGACGGACCACCGCCTCGTTCGCATCGACCGACCCGCGGCGTAATGCGGCCCACCAGCCGCTGCGGGGCGAGGTGGGCGGTCGGTCACGAGATGCTCGGCCGGCCCGTCGTTGCCGGCCCGTCGTCGCCGGTCAGTCGTTGCCGAGTAGCGGTTCGAGCAGGGGTTCGAAGGCGGTGATGTAGTCGGTGAGGCGCGTACCGATCTCGAGCGCGAGCTCGGGGTCGCCGAGGTCCGGGTCGGCCCACGTCTCGGAGACGCGCCGCCAATCGTCGGCTCGTCCGAGGAATCCGCCGACGACGGCCTCGTGGCCGATGACCCGCCGCCAGCGCGCCTCGGCGCGCACCAGCCGAGCGATCACCGCGTCGTTCTCGGCGACCTTTCGGTGTTCGGCGTGGAACCCGATCTCGATGGCGAGCATTCTCGCGTCGGCGACGTGGTCGGCGCCGATGACCTGGGCCTCGTAGTGCTCGCGGGGCGGCTCGTTGGCTCCGAACCACACCTTGATGCCGTACCGGCGTGGTCGCAGGTGGATACGGCCGAGGTCAGCCGAGACCAACCCACGGACGACATCGGCCGCGCCGTCGAACGGCGAGTCCTCGATCACACCGGTCATCGTCGCGCCGGGCGTCTGCGCAGGGATGTCGGCCTGTCGGTGCGGGAGAGGGGTCGGCGCGTTACCGTCTCTCGCCGTATGCAACGTCCGGTGTCCTGATGACTCGTGCTCGCTGGGCGATGCTCCTCGCCGTCCTCGTTGTCGTCGGCACCGTTGCTGTCCTCGCGTCGACGGCGCCGGACGGTCCCGACTCCACTGTGGCGGCCGAGCCCGGCGACCGACCCGACCCGCCCGCTCCGACCGAGGCCCCGACAACGACGACCACTCGGGGCCCGCGAGGCAGTGGCGAATCCGTGCTCTTCGCGTTCGGCGGCGACGTCCACTTCGAAGGCTTGCTCAGGCCCAAGCTCGACTCCGACCCAACGGGTGTGCTGGACCCGATCGCGCCGATTCTCGAGCGCGCCGACCTGGCCGTCGTCAACCTCGAGACCGCGGTGACCGAACGAGGAGCACCCGCGCCCAAGCAGTACACGTTCCGGGCCCCGGCGTCGGCTCTCGTCGCGCTGGCGTCGGCCGGGATCGACGTGGCGAGCATGGCCAACAACCACGGTCTCGACTTCGGCCCCCAAGGTCTCGAGGACTCGTTGGCGGCACGAGACGCGGCCAACTTCCCGCTGGTGGGGATCGGCCGCACCGCGGCCGAGGCCTACGCGCCCTACCAGGTGACGATCAGGGGCCAGCGAATTGCCGTCATCGGAGCCACCCAGGTCCTCGACGACAACCTGGTCGCCGCCTGGACGGCAACCGGAACCCAGCCGGGGCTCGCCTCCGCCCGCGACGACGGCTCGTTGGTCACCGAGGTCGCGAGGGTCAGACCCGGTGTCGACACCCTCGTCGTCATGCTCCACTGGGGAACCGAGCTCCAGACCTGCCCGTCCGAGCGCCAGGTGGTGCTGGCTCGCCGGCTCGTCGACGCCGGGGCCGACATCGTGGTCGGCGGGCACGCGCACCGGGTCCAGGGTGCAGGGAGACTGGGAGCTGCACTCGTGGGCTACGGGCTCGGCAACTTCGTGTGGTACTCCCAGGGCGGACCGGGGGCCGACTCCGGCGTTCTCCTCGTGACCGCCACCGGCCGCGAGATCGAATCGTACGGATGGGCGCCGGCCCGGATTCAGAATGGCGTGGCGCGGCCGCTCCAGGGCGCCGACGCGGACGCCGGCCGCGGGGAGTGGAACGCACTCCGTGCCTGCACCGGCCTCGCGCCCTGAGCCGCGCCCTGAGCCGCGCCCTGAGCCGGCCGATGGCTGGTTGCGTCTCAGCCGCGCCCGACGTTGGGGCGTTTGCCGTGGTTCGCCTTCTTGCGCCGGGCTCGTAGGCGGCGCATCTTCGTCTTCTTGCTCACGGGAACCTCTCGGGGCCGGGGGTGAGCGACCCAGGCTAATAGCCTGGGTCGCGGTGGAGCACCTCGGTCGCGTCGGTCTCGCCGGTTCACGGCACGAGCTGGCCTTCGCCGCGCTCACCGGACTCGATGCCTCGACCGCATTGGAGCGGGTCGCCGGCACCTGCCGACTGCCCGACGAGCGCCTCGACATCGGCTCCCGGCCCAGAGCCGGGGAGCTGGGCAAGCTCCGCGTGGAAGGCAAGGACGACGGGGTCGTCGACGGCGACGTGGTCGAGTTCCGATTCAACGTGTGAAGCGAGGTTCCAGGTGGCGTGGCTCGTCCGTTCCGGTGAGGTGCTGGCCGCGGTGGAGGTCGCCGAGACCAGCCGCGCCCGCCGCAAGGGGCTGCTCGGCCGGCGCGGGATGGAGGGCGCATTGGTCCTGCGTCCGTGCCGGCACGTCCACACCATCGGGATGCGGTTTCCGATCGACGTCGCGTTCTGCGACGCCGCGGGCGTCGTGCTGCGCACCAGGTGTCTCCGTCCCTGGCGGCTCGCCCCGTTCGTGGCCCGCACCCGGACGGTGATCGAGGCGGAGGCGGGTGCGTTCGAGCGCTGGCGGCTGCAGCCGGGCGACGTCGTCGAGATCAAGCAGTGAGGCCTCCTACCCCGCCCCCTCCCTGTGGGTTTGGTCACTGGGCGCTCACTATGAGCGTCGAGTGACCAAACCGAGTGGGGGGCCACGCGGGGGTGGCGTGGTGGACGGGGGTCGGTTGGTGCTGGTGGCGACGCCGATCGGGAACCTGGGGGACCTGTCGGCGCGGGGGATCGAGACGCTGCGCACCGCCGACGTGATCGCGTGCGAGGACACGCGCCGGACCCGGGTGTTGCTGAGCGCGGCGGAGATTCCGGGTGGCGGCCGGTTGCGAGCGGTGCACGAGCACAACGAGGCCGCGGCCGCGGCCCGCATCGCCCGCGAGGTCGCCGACGGGCGAGTCGTGGCGTACGTGAGCGACGCGGGAATGCCCGGTATCAGTGATCCCGGCGCGCGGCTCGTGCGCGCGTGCATCGAGCTCGACGCCGACCTGGCCGTGACCACGGTCCCGGGCCCGACCGCGCTCGCGGCGGCCCTCGTGCTCTCGGGCCTGCCCGCCGACCGGTTCGTGTTCGAAGGGTTCCTGCCGCGCCGAGGTTCCCAACGCCGCGCTCGCCTCGCGGCGATCGGGGCTGAGCCTCGAACCGTGGTCCTCTACGAGTCGCCGCGTCGGCTCGCGGCCACGCTCGGCAGCCTCGTCGGGGTCTGTGGGCCCGATCGGCCGGCCGCGGTCGCGCGCGAGCTGACCAAGCTCCACGAGGAGGTGTTGCGCGCTCCCCTCGGTGCCTGCGAGATCTTCGCCTCCGCAGCGTTGCCGCCGCCGCGCGGTGAGCACGTCATCGTCGTGGGCGGCGCGCCCGCCGCAGACGAAGCCACCGACGGCGAGATCGAAGTCGCGGTCGTGGC
>DASRPD010000067.1:0-27919 GCA_035646535.1 Acidimicrobiia bacterium | reverse complement strand
CCTGTCGCGCCCTCCCGGGCCCGGGAGGGCGCGACAGGGATCGTGGCAAGTGCCCGGAGACACACTCCGAACGACTCGCACATATGCATAGCACATTGGTTACAGGCGGGTGCGGGATGCTTCGTACGATTGCGAGCGACGCTCGGCGAACGGCCGCGCCGAAGTGTCGCCGGCGGTGCCTCGTCATCCCGCGTCTATCGCGCGTCCATCGCGCGGCCGCTCAGATTCGGGGGTGTCCGCCGGGGTCCGGTCACCGTGTCTGACCTGCCGTTACTGTCCGGCAGTGTTCGCCGGAATGCGGTCGTTCCGTACTTCCAAGCTGGTCATGCGGGTTCGATTCCCGTCACCCGCTCCACTGCGAGATCACCGGGTCAGCCCGCGCTCGTGCGGCGGTGGGGCGCGTCGGAGTCCGAACTACCCCGCGCGTTGCAGGTGGCGGAGCTTGTCGGGGTTGGAGACGATGAACACCCGAGCGAAGAGTCCGTCGATTGCTTCGAAGCTGAGCGTGAGGAGCGGTTCGTTCCCGTCGTAGAACACGGCGCCGGGGAATCCGCCGACTGTGGCGAGGGACCAGTTGAGGTTCGGAGGCCGCCGGGCCGCGATGTTGACGAGGAACCGCACGACACGGTCTCGGCCCTGCACGGGGCGGCGAGCCGCCCGACGATTCGGCCCACCGTCGCTGATGAGCACGGCGTCATCCGCGACGCAATCGAGCGCGGTGTCGGTGTCACCGGTGGCCAGCGCGGCGATGAAGCGCTCGGCGGCGGCGCGTTCGGAGGCATCGAGCTGGTGGGTTGCCTCGTTGCCGCGCCGCAGCTTCTTGCGCGCCCGGCTCGCAAGCTGGCGGCACGCCTCGTCGGTGCGGTCGAGGATCTCGGCGACCGACCGGAAGGGCTCACCGAACACGTCGACGAGGAGGAACGCGACTCGTTCTTCGGGTGAGAGCTCTTCGAGCACCAAGAGGTACGCGGTCGTGAGACTGTCCGCCATCTCGACCATCGACGCGGGGTCACCACGGTTCACGAGCGGTTCGGGCAGCCACGGCCCGACGTAGCGTTCCTGTTCACGCTGACCCCGGCGCAGCCGGTCGAGCGCCAAGCGGGTCACGACGGTGGTCAGCCAGCCGTTCGGGTTCTCGATCACCGACTGATCCGCACCCGACCAGCGCAGCCACGCGTCCTGCACCACGTCCTCGGCGTCGGAGTAGCTGCCGAGAATCCGGTACGCGAGACCGACGAGTCGCGGGCGGGCGTCGGCGAACGGCCGTACCTGCGGGTCGCTCATGCGGCCACCGCCACGCGGGTCACAGCCGCGGTTCCGGCCGCGGCTCCGCTCGCGAGCGCCGCGTCGGCCAACAGAGAGTCACCAATCCAGTCGCCCGCGACGAAGATCCCTTCGGCAGTCAGCTCGTCGCCACGGGGACGCGTCCGATCGGCCCGCGGTTGGCCCCACGCGACCGTCATCGATGCCATGAAGCGTTCGACCACGCGTTCGGTCGCGACACCGCCACGCGCCGCGTGGGTCTCGAGCTCGGTCCGAACGACGTCGTGAGCGGGTGCGGTCCCGGGCTCCAGGTATCGCATGAGGGACACCAGGAAGTGCCCATGCGGGCCCAGCGCCGCGGTTGCCGCCGTCGCGGTCGATGCCGATGACCGATTCCTCCACGACGCGGACGCCCGCGGCCCGGCCCACCGCGAGCAGGCCGTCGACGAGGGTCTGCCATCCACCGTCGAGGTACAACACGCCCTGGCGGGCCACGCTGAGCTGGCGGATCGCCGCGGGCGCGGCCAACGCTCCGGGGCGGGCGGCGTAGGTACTGAGTTGCGCCACGGCCAGCACGTAGGCGCGCAGATCGTCGGGCACTCGCCGCCGTTCGAGCCACTCGTCGAAGCTGAGCCCGGCCGCGTCGTCGGCTGCTCCCTTGCCGATCACGCCCATCAGCCGGCCCGCGGCCAGCTTCGACCGGGAGCTGAGCATCTTCGTCGTCAACAGGGCCCTGGGCGTGAACGGCATCCGCACCAGTTCGCCGTCCCACCAGGTGAAGGCTTTGTCGATGCGCGGTGCCCCACCCGTGTAGGTGACACCGAGATCCGCGAGGACGGCGGCCCCGGCGCCGCCGTTGTACAACGCGTGGGCGCCCTCGTTCAGGACGAAACCATTCCGGTCGGTGCTCCGGGCTCGACCACCCGGCGGGTGCGGATCCAGCACCGCGACCGACACTCCCCCACGAGCAGCCGTCGCCGCCGCGGCGAGCCCGCCGAGTCCCGCGCCGACCACGGCCACATCGACCCGATCAATGCTCTCGGTCATGGGTGCTCCCTTCGTCGCGCGGTGACCTTCCGGTCCCTCTGCACTCCATGACGACTCCCGAGCCACCGTTGTGACCGCGAGACGCCACATCGACTGCCACTTGCCACACACCCTGTTGGCGGCGGTAGGACTCCTCCGGACGGTGGGACCTCAGTCCGGCGACGGTACAGGTCGCGGGCCCGGCGTGACCCGAGTCCGTCGGATCGGCCAGACTCACCGCTCCATCGCGCCGATCCGCGACCAAGCGCGGCTTATCGGCGCTGAAGACCGACCAGCGACGAAGCACGAAGGAGCACAGGACGTGACGGAGACGAGCGAGCGGACGAGGACGGGACGGGTCATCGGTGTGGCCTTGGTCGTGGTGCTCGCGCTGGGCGTGATAGCCCTCCGCTCGGCCGGCGACAGCCACGCGACCGGACCGCGCGGCCTCGTCACCAACGAGGACGCCGCGTTCGCCGGTTACACCCTCTACTCCCCGCTCGAGCTGCAACGCGCCCTGCTCGTCGACATTGAAGGCAACGTCGTCCACGACTGGGAGACGACGACCCAGCCCGGTCTGTTCCAGTACCTCCTCGAGGACGGGCACCTCCTGCGTGCCGGTGACCTCGAACAGGAAGGCGCGTTCGCCGCAGGGCAGGGCGCGGGTGGGCGCATCGAAGAGCTGGATTGGGATGGCAACGTCGTGTGGCAGCTCGACTACGCCGATGACAACGTCATGCAGCACCACGACGTCGAACCGCTGCCCAACGGCAACGTGCTGTTCGTGGCGTGGGAGCGCAAGTCCGGAGCCGAAGCCATCGCCGCCGGGCGCGACCCGGGGCTGCTCCCCGACGACGAGATGTGGCCGGACACGATCATCGAGTACTCCCCCGCGACCGACGAGGTCGTGTGGCAATGGAGTGCCTGGGATCACCTCGTGCAGGACCAGGACCCGACGAAGGCGAACTACGGCGACGTCGCCGACAGCCCGGGCAAGCTCGACGTCAACTTCATCCTCGCCGGCAACGACGGTGACGCCGACTGGAACCACGTCAACGCGGTCACCTACAACGCCGACCGTGACGAGGTGATGATCAGCTCACGATCCTTCAGTGAGATCTGGGTCGTCGACCACGACACGACCACCACCGAAGCCGCCGGTCCCGTCGGAGACATCGCGTTCCGTTTCGGCAATCCGCGCGCCTACCAACAGGGCGAGGAGAGTGATCAGACCCTCTTCGCGCAGCACGACCCGCGGTGGATCCCCGAAGGATCACCGGGCGAAGGCGACATCACGGTGTTCAGCAACGGCCTGCCGGAGGTGCGCCAGTTCTCGAGCGTCGAACAGATCCATCCTGAGCTGGCCGGTGACGACTACGTGCTCGAAGACAGCGAGTTCGCGGCGACGATCGACCGGGTGTACCCGACCGACGAGCCCGACCCGTACTTCGCCGCGATCATCTCCGGCGCCCAGCGCCTGGCCAACGGCAACACCATGTTCGTGTACGGCACGACCGGCCGGATCATCGAGATCGACGACGCGGGCGAGATCGTGTGGGAATACCAGAACCCCTACTACGCGATCCATGACGACACGCCGAACGCGTCGGGGGCCGGCTTCGACATCGAAGCGTGGTGGACATTCCGGGCGCTTCGCTACGCGCCGTCGTACCCCGGTGTCGCCGAGCTCACGACCCGCAACTGAGATCGGCGAGCACGCCGGCGTGGTCGCTCGCCCAGTAGAGCTCGCCGACTGGTTCGGCGAGCGGCTCGGCGAGGAACCCCTCGGCGGCGCCGCTGAGGTCACAGTCCGCTGACGGCCGGGCGAGGATGAAATCGATCCGTTCGGTGTAGTGACCCTCGGGCACGTCGAGGCCGTCGAGCAGGTTGTCGGGCCGGTCGCGACCGCCCGTGCAGCCAACGCCGGTGACCTCGTCACACTCGGCGAGGCCGGCTTCGAGCCACGCGTCGGCGAAGCCCGCGGCGGTGAACGTCGTGATCGTCGGTGTGCCGGGTGTCGCGTTGAGGTCACCACTCACGATCTGGAGCACTGCGCCATCCCGGTTCGCGTCATAGAAATCGAGGACCTCGGCGGCGTTGCACTCGTTCGACGAGATGCCGGGGGTGCAGACCGGCGGGCAGGTCTCGGAGGTGCACGCCGGGTTGTTCGAGCTGCTGGCGAAGTGCGTGGTCAGGAAGTCGACCGGACCAAGGTCCGAGTCGACCCGAATCCGGTAGGCCTCCCACGGGAACGCGGCGAGGTCCAGGTAGGTCCGGTCGATGATCGGCAGCGTCGTGAGCGTCATCGCCCGGTCCGGGCTCGGCTGGCCGTCCCACGCGATCTCGTAGTCCCCATCACACACCTCGGCCATCGCCACCGGGATCACCTCCTCTTGACGCGGGCCGACCTCCTGGAGACCGACCAGCTCAGGACAGCCGGCTGCTTCGAGCGCGTCTGCCACCAGCTCGGCGCGGGTCTGCGCCTGACAGCTGTCCGTCTCGGGGTCGCAGAAGAGGCCGTGCAACACGTTCAGCGTGACGGCACGCACCGATGGAGCCTCGGCCTCGGTCGGCTCGGACGACCCGGACCCAGGGCTGTCCGAGCTGTCGGAGCTGTCGCCACCCCCACTGCTGCAGGCCGCGATGACCAACGCGAGCGCAGCCACACCGGCACCCAGACGAAACGACCGCATGGAATCCCCCGATCCACGTTCAACTCGGGGGAGGAACCTACCAACCAGCGCTCCGCGGGCGGGCTACGAAACCCGGCGGACGGAGTACCGAGCGGCACCGAAGCGAGCAAGCAGCCGGAACCGGGTTCGACATCCTGGCTCGCCCGGCGACGTCGCGACGCGACGCCGCCGCGCGGTGCCGTTCCTAGGCGGACTTGCGGTGGAGGCGGCGGAGGCGGCGGCGTTCGCGGGGCGTCGTTCCTCCCCACACGCCGTAGCGCTCGTTGGCTGCGAGCGCTTGCTCGAGGCATTGCCGGCGCACCGAGCACTCGCCGCACAGCGCTTTGGCCTCCCGAACGTCTTCGCCGTCCTCCTCCTCCGCGTAGAAGAGCGCGGGACCGAGACCGCGACAGCTCGCGAGGTCGCGCCACGCCGGCTCGTCGGCCGGGGCCGCGGAACCTCCCTGGTCGTTGGCCGGATGGCGCCGAGTCGAGCGGGCGAGCGCCTTCGCCTTCAGCGGGAACATGGCCACGGGCTCCGCGAGATTCGATTCGGGTCGGTATCCATTCGGTGGGCGCTTCCCTAGCCGCCGGGTGCGTCGATCCAGAGCTCGCGCAGGTCGCGCGGGAGCACGGAGGCAACGTCGCCGGCCTCTTCGGGTACCAGCTGGCGCAGCGTGCCGAGGACCGCCTCGGTGATCGCCGAGGCCCGGGCGGGATCGACGTGACCCCGCTGGGTCACCGCTCCGACGAGATCGGCGACGCTGCGGGCCTCGCGGCCTTCGCCGGCTCGGTGGCCCGCGGCGAGCTCCGCCTCGTGGATCATCCGGCGAACGTCGTCGGGCAGATGTCCGAACAGCTGGGCCCGTTCATCGCCGGGGACGCGCTCCGCGAAGGTCGCGAGCACGCTGCCGACCGCCTTCGGCGCGTTCTCGTCGCCCACGCCGGCGCTCCGGGCCGCATCCAGGAGCCTGCGGAGCGCGGTCGATGGTGCCGCGGCCGCGCGTGCCCGCCCGGCGGATGGTCGCGCGTCTTCTGCGAGACCGAGTTGCAGCCGCGAGTCGACCCCGCGGACACCGGAGACGCCACGCACCTCGTGCTCGATCTCGCCGGCGGAGAGGAGACTCGGCACGTCACCCTCGAGCGCAGCGACGTGGTCAGCGACGGTGACACGGATCGGGGGCATGTCCAAGCGCTTCTCGAGCGGACCGAGGCTGGACCGGATCCGCTCGGTCAGCACCTCATCGGACACCATCGGGTCGGGGCGGCGCCCGGAGAGCCGATAGCTGACCCCGGCGAGTTGGCCTTCGAGGCGACGCAGCGGACCGCGGAGTCGGCCGAGCTGCCGGCCGAGCTCTCGCCCCGGCGCGGTGTACCGGGCAAGGAACACCACCGCCGCGGCCAGCCCGAGGCCGGCCGCGACCGGACGAACGGCTCTTCTGCCCAGCAGCGGCATAGCAACCCTCCCGACTGGCCCGACTGGCGAACGCCAATGCCATCATCTCCGCACGCGGGGTGGAGCCGTCAGTGCCGAAGGTCACAGCGTCGTGGCCCATCGGCTTCGCATCGACCACGGGCCACCCACTCGCCCCACGAGGTAACCACCGAGCGGGCCAGTGGACTACGGCCGGCCCGGGCCGGCGCGATGAGCCCGATACGCCTCGACGACCGGGGCGAGCTCGGCCGGGGTCGCACCGTGGAGGATCACGCCGTCGGCACCCAAGTCGAGCTGAGCGGCCACCGCGGCCGCGCACTGTTGCGGTGAGCCGGTCGCGGCGGGCGCGAGCCACTCGTCGGGCAACAGCGTGGCGATGTGCTCGAGCTGGTCGGTCGTCGCGATGGCGTCGATCGCGCCGGGCACCGACGCAACGACGTCGTCGGCTCGGAACCGCTCCAGCACCGCCGGGTCCCAATCGTTGGTGCGCACCAGGAGGTCGCCGTAGCCCTGCAGATACGTCGCGAGCCGCCCGACCGTCTTCTGCAACCGCACCTCCTCGGCGATGTGATCACCGACGGTCGCGAAACATGACCAGACCTTGACCGCTCCGGGGTCGCGCCCGGCCTCCTCGGCCGCACGCTTCACGGTCTGCACGCAGCGCACGAGGGTCTCGTCGGTGAAGAAGGTGTGCAGCACGACGGCGTCGAACGCGCGGCCGCCGAGCGCGAGCGAACGCGGGCCGAACGCGGTGAGCAGCAACGGGATGTCCTCGTCGAACGACGCGTCGAGGTGCAACAGCGGGTAGCTACCGCACGGCCCGTCGTGGCCGAGGACGAGCTCGCCGTGCCACAACCGGCGCATGAGCCCGGCGAAGTCCTCCAGCTGGGCGGTGGTGATGCGGCCCAGGCCGAACGCGTCGAAGATCGCTTCGATCCCCCGCCCGAGTCCCAGGGTGAACCGACCGCCGGTCAGGCGGTGCATCGTCGTGGCGAACGACGCGGTCACCATCGGATGGCGCGTCGTGTGGTTGGTCGCGGCGGTCGCGATCTGCAGCCGCTCCGACACCGCACCAACCGCGCCCGACAGCGCGGCGGCTTCCTTGACGTTGAACCGTTCGGAGATGAAACCGGTGCCGAGACCGAGCTCCTCGGCGTCTTGGACCTCGCCGATCAGCGCCCGCGGTGAGTCAGGCGCGCCCGCGAGGGTGTAGAAGCCGAGCTCGTCGAGCACGGGCCGGCTCACGAGCGGAGGCTCGCGAACGGCACCACGTCGGCCTGCGGCGTCTCGATCGGGCCGGTCGGCAGCATGAAGCGCCAGAACACGAGACCGAACGACCGCCCCTCGGTGTCCAGCCAGTTGGCCACGCCCGGGTCGGCATGGGCGAGCACTGCGCGAAACGAACCGTCGGGCTCCAGCTCGGTCTGCGCGCGATTGAGTGACACCGGGCGATGCACGTAGTCGAACGTCTGCATGTGGCGGTTCCACAGCGAGACGTTGGCGCAGCGGCATTCGGGCCAGCGCGCGGTGATGACGAGCGCCTCGTCGGGTCCGAGCATGAAGGGCGCCATCGCGTAGGCGGCATCGGCGGCGGCGAGGGCGTGGTCGCCCGGCGGGACCGGCGGCGGGAACACGTTCGGCTCCTGGGACACGAACGCGGGGGGATCGTTGTCACCCGGCTTGGGCAGGTCGAGTGAGCGCGAGCGCACGTAGGTCGCGACCCGGCCGAGCCCGGCAGCGATCGTGGCGTCGTCGGGTGGAGGCAGCGGTGACGCCTCGCCGAGCACCTCGATGCCGAACGCGAGGTCCGGGGTCGGCGGCACAGCCGGTGAGCGGTCCTGTTCCCAGTAGTGGCGCGTCGTGATGCGGGTCGTGTCGGCCGGGAGCTCCAACCAATTGCGCTCGCGCGCCCGGCCACCGAGGAAGAGCTCGAAACGGCCGTCCGCGTCGACATCGAAGTCCTTGTCGTTCAGGACCCCCGCGGTGCGTTCGGGGAAGCCCCCGTCGCCGCCACCGGCCTCGACGGTGAACGACACGTAGATGGCGCCGGCCGTCCGGCCCGTGACCCGGTAGGCGTGGCGCGAGGACACCGCGGTGTCGTAGTAGATCGCGTCCGCGTTGTCGCCGAGGCTCTTGCGGGTCGAGGTGACGATCTCTCGGAACACCGGCCGGGCCGGGTCATCGTCGAAATGACCGACGAGGCCACCCTCGAGGAGGTTGGCGAGCACCCGCAGACCACCGGCGGTGTCCTCGGGCGTCGTCAGGCCCCACTCGGCCCCGGCGAAGCGGTCCGCGGCCTCCCGCATCGTGTCGAGCAGGGCATCGAATGCGGCCCGGCTCTTCGCTCGTTCGTCGCTCATCGGCGTGTCCTCCTGTTTGCTCGTCGGCGGTCTCGTTCGGTCCCGCCGACCTGGGTCCGGTACCCGACGGATCCGGCGAGCAGGCAGCACGAGAAAGCAGATGAGCCGGAGGGTACCGGCCCGGTAGCGTCGGGCGCTGTGACCCGGGAACCCCTCGTGCAGGCGCGCGCGCTCGAAAAGCGCTTCGGCGACTTCGTCGCGGTCGACCGCATCGACGTGCAGGTCGAGGCGGGTGAGGCGTTCGGGTTCCTCGGACCCAACGGCGCGGGCAAGACCTCCACCATGCGGATGATCGCCTGCGTGTCGCCGCGCTCGGGCGGTGACCTGTCGGTCCTCGACCTCGACCCGGCGACCGACGGGTCGCGCATCCGGGCCCGGCTCGGCGTCGTCCCCCAAGAAGACTCCCTCGACCTCGAGCTCACCGTACGGGACAACCTGCTCATCTACGGGCGCTACTTCAATCTGTCGCTGGCCGAGACACGAGCCCGTGCGGATGAGCTCCTCGAATTCGTGCAGCTCGGCGACCGCCGCGACGACCGAGTCGACGCGCTGTCGGGGGGCTTGAAGCGCCGCCTCACCGTTGCGCGAGCCCTCGTGAACCGCCCCGACCTGCTGCTGCTCGACGAACCGACCACCGGGCTCGACCCGCAGGCCCGTCATCTCGTGTGGGACCGGCTCTACCGACTGAAACGCGAGGGCGCGACGCTCGTACTCACCACCCACTACATGGACGAGGCCGAACAGCTCTGCGACCGACTCGTCATCATGGACAACGGTCGCATCGCCGCGGAGGGCTCGCCCCGCCAACTCATCGACGAGCACTGCACCCGCGAGGTCGTCGAACTGCGCTTCGCCGACGATGCCGACCAGCAACGCGCGCTCGAACCGCTGCACAAGATCGCGGTCCGCATCGAGGAGCTCGCTGATCGCGTCCTGTTGTACTCCGACAACGGTGAGGCCGACGTCGAGCGGCTGAGCGCTGAGGGCGTTCACCCCGAGACACTCCTCGTGCGGCGAGCGTCACTCGAAGACGTGTTTCTGAGCCTCACCGGCCGTCAGCTGGAGGAGTAGGTGGCCACCGCCCCGGCCTTGCGGGTCGTGTACCACGAGCTGCACGTCACCCGCCGATTCTGGCGGAGCTCGGTATTCTTCTTCGTCCTCACGCCCGTTCTGTACCTCGGCGCGATGGGCTTCGGGCTCGGCGGCCTCATCGACGAGGAGCAAGGCACCGTCGAGGGGCTCACCTACCTCCAGTTCGTGGCCCCCGGGCTCCTGGCTGCCGCGGCGATGCAGGGCGCGGGGAACGACTCGTTGTGGCCGGTGATGACGGGCATGAAGTGGATGCGGGTCTTCCACGCGATGGTCGCCACGCCCCTCGCCCCGGCCGACGTGTTCACCGGCACCGTCGGATGGACCGCGCTGCGGGCCACCGCGGGGGCGACGGTGTTCCTCGGCGTTGCCGCAGCATTCGGCGCGGTGCCCTCGGCATTCGGTCTGCTCGCCATCCCTGCGGCGATGCTGTGCGCGGCGGCATTCGCCGCGCCGCTCACCGCGTACTCGGCCACCCAGGAGACCGATCAACGCTTCCCACTCATCTTGCGGCTCGGCATCCTGCCGTTGTTCCTGATCTCGGGCACGTTCTTCCCCGTCAGCCAGCTCCCCGGTGTCATGCAGCCGCTCACGTGGCTCTCGCCGCTGTGGCACGCGGTCGTGTTGTGCCGCGGCGCGACGACCGGTTCGCTCGGCTTCGCGAGCGCGTTCATCCACGCGGCGATCCTCGTGGGCTGTGCGGCCGCGGGATGGATCTGGGGAATGCGCACGTTCACACGGCGGCTCTACCCGTGAGGCCCCGATGATGAGCACGCTGTTCGTCCGGGTGATGGAACGCAACGTCCTCGCGTACCGGCGGATGTGGCTGATCTTCCTCACCGGCTTCGCCGAGCCGGTCTTCTATCTCCTGTCCATCGGCATCGGGGTCGGCTCGCTCGTCGGTTCGGTCGAGGTCCCCGGCCACGGGTCGGTGCCGTACGAGACGTTCGTCGCGCCCGGGTTGCTCGCGGCATCGGCGATGAACGGCTCGGTGTTCGACACGACGTTCAACTTCTTCTTCAAGTACAAGTACTCGAAGTCGTTCGACGCGATGCTCGCGACGCCGATGGAAACGACCGACGTGGCATTCGGTGAGATGGGCTGGGCACTGAGCCGCGGCACGCTCTACGCGACGGCGTTCCTGGTGACGATGGTGGTCCTCGGGCTGGTCGAGTCACCGTGGGCGGTCCTCGCGGTGCCCGCCGCGATGCTCATCGGCTTCGCGTTCGCCGGTGCGGGCATGGCCGCGACGACCTGGATGCGCTCGTTCGTCGACTTCGACTTCGTCGGCATCGTGCTCGTACCACTGTTCCTGTTCTCGGCGACGTTCTTCCCCCTGAGCCGCTACCCCGACGCCCTGCAGTGGGTCGTGCGGTGCACGCCGCTGTACCAGGGCGTACATCTCGTGCGGTCCCTGACGCTCGGCGACCTGCAGTGGAGCCTCGTGGCCAACGTCGCGTACCTCGCGATCATGGGTCTTGTCGGGGTCCGCATCGCGAGCCGCCGGCTCACCCTCCTGTTGCAGCCGTAGCCCGACCAACGGCGCAGGTCCGGCTCGCCGTACGCTGCGGCTGAGACCGACACGGAGGCACGGTTGTCGACCCGAACCTGGCTGGCTACGGACTACTACGCGCTGTTGGGCGTTCGGCCCAACGCGACCGAGGCAGAGATCACGCGCGCCTTTCGCGACCTCGCCAAACGGCTCCACCCCGACCGATCGACCAACGGCTATGAAGCCCACCAGTTCAAAGAGCTCGCGGCCGCCTACGGGGTCGTGGGCAACACCGAACGCCGGGCCCGCTACGACGCCCTCCGCGCGACCCGGCGACGACCTGGCGCCGCGAGTACCGCGCCGCCACCGGTCGTCATCCGCGAGGACGATTCCCACCGTCCGATCAGCGTCCGGGCGCTGCCCACCCTCCGTGCCGGCCTGCTCGCCTACCGCTGGGGGATCGCGCTGTTCGTCGTCGGTGTCGTGATCGCCGCGCTCGTCGGTTGGATCACCGCCACCGACGACGGCCCGACCGATGTCGCCCGCGACATCACCTTCTGGCTCATCGCGGCCAAGCTCGTCATCGTCGGCGCCGTGTTCTGGTTGCTCGGGCGCCGCCGCCTCACCTACTGCGACTCCGACATCACGCCGAACCGGAACGCCGTAACCCGGTAGGATGGTCGGGTCCCGAACGGGGACGGGCGCCCGTAGCTCAGGGGATAGAGCGGTTGCCTTCTAAGCAACTGGTCGGGGGTTCGAATCCCTCCGGGCGCGCGGAGCGTGAGCTTTCGGGCAATCGTCTCCGCATCGTGGTGGCCGTAGCTCAGTTGGTGAGAGCGCCGGGTTGTGATCCCGGAGGCCGGGGGTTCGAGTCCCCTCGGTCACCCCAAGTGTGCGTCGCCTTCTGGCGGCGCGCCATCTTTCGTCACCCGTCGCGCAGGATCGCGTCGAGCGCGACACCGAGCTGCGGGGAGAGGAACTCGAAGCCGACGCCGGTCAGCGCGTCGGGCAGCACGCGTTGGCCGTCGAGCAGGAGCTCCTGGACGAGCTCGCGGCCGTAGCGCTTGCGGAGCGGGAACAACGGGGTGGGCAGCACGGTCGGGCGGTGCAGCGCGTGACCCAGCGCCTTGGTGAGCTCCCGGTTGGTGACCGGGTTCGGCGCGGTCAGGTTCACCGGCCCGGCGAGCCGCTCGTCTTCGACCAGCTGCACCAGCGCCCGCACCTCGTCGACGAGCGTGATCCAACTCATGTACTGGTGCCCCGAGCCGAGCCGGCCGCCGAGGCCGAGCTTGAACGGCGTGAGCATCTGGGCCAGCGCACCGCCCTTGGGTGACAGCACGATCCCGGTGCGGGCGAACGCGACGCGGATCCCCGCGGCCGCGGCCGGCGCGGTGGCTTCCTCCCATGCGCGGCAGACCTCGGCGAGGAAGCCGCTGCCCGACTCGCTCTGCTCGGTGAGGCGCTCGTCACCGCGGTTGCCGTAGTAGCCGATCGCCGAGGCCGACACGAGCACGCGCGGCTTGTGGGTCAGCCCCGCGAGGGTGCAGGCCAACAGGTCGGTGCCCCGGGTGCGGCTCTCGAGGATGCGCGCCTTCTGCTCGGGAGTCCAGCGCTTCTCGGCGATGCCCTCGCCCGCGAGGTGGACGACCGCGTCGATGCCCTCGAGACCGACACCGTCGATCGTGGCGGCGTCGGGGTCCCAGCCCAGGTCGGGAGCCGTCGCGGCGGTGCGTCGGAGACGGATCACCCGGTGGCCCGCCGCCTCCAGCACGGGTGCGAGCGCCGCGCCGATCAGTCCGCTGGAACCCGTGACGAGTACGTCCACATGACAACACTAGGCTGACGCCGCGCCGCTAGCTCAACTGGCTAGAGCATCTGACTCTTAATCAGAGGGTTCGGGGTTCGAGTCCCCGGCGGCGTACCAATGCGCGCGTGGAGCCCGGTGCGCGCGTGGAGCCCGGCCGTATGACGGTCACGCTCCACGTGTTCACCTCCCGTCGTGTCGACTCCGCGCTCGGCAAGGCAGACGGCCGAACTTCGAGATCGCTCTACGGCGCAGTGGCCGCCAGGGTGACGGCTACCGGGTCGTGGTCGCTGAGCCGCTCGCCGTCGGCGCGGGTGAATCGAGCGCTCTCGTTGCGCCAGTCCAGCGGCGTGAGCGTGACGCCACCGCCCGAGCGGAACAGCACCTTGTCGATCCGGTTCGGTTCGTCACACTCCAGCTCGGTACACACGTCGGTGAGGTTCACCGCGGTCACCAGCTCGGCGAACTGATCCGCGTCGGGGTCCTCGTCGAGGTGGAGATTGAAGTCGCCACCGACGATCACCGCCCGGCCCGCAGACTCCTTCGCCATGAAGGCCGACAGCTCCGCGACGTTCTCGCCCCTCACCGCGGAGTCCGCTCCGCCGGCATCCATGTGGAGGTTGTAGATGTCGACCTCGACCCCCGGGGCCAAGGTCGTGCGGGCCATGGAGAATCCCTTGAGCGAGAGGCAGTCGGCCGAGGCCTCACCGCAGGTGAGCCACCGATTCCGGACCACCGGTTCGAACTCGAGGTCGCTGAATCGGTTGAGACCATCACTGAGCAGGGCCGACGGGCGGTCGGCGTCGGTACCGAGCGGCGCGGGAAGCGGGCTCGACTGCTGTTGGTGCTCGCTCAGCTCCTCGAGGATCTCGTGGTAGGTGCGGAGGTCGCCGGTGAGGCCGTCGGGCGTGCGCCACGACTCCTGCACCAGCACGATGTCGTAGTCGTTGAGGAGCGGCCCGATGAGCTCGGTGTTGGCCGCCGGCTCGCTCCCCGAGAGCACCTCGGGTAGGCCCGCGACGTTGTAGGTGAGCAACTCGAACTCGACCTCCGCGGCGTCAGTGGTTCCCGTGTCGGCGGACTCCGACGGGCTCGCCTCGGTCTCGGGAGTGGCGTCCGACGAGCAGCTCGCGGCCCAGAGCGCGACGGTGATGACGGCCGCGAGGATACGAATCGGCCGGGCGCGGGTCGAGGGCATCGCGCCAACCTAGACCTGCCGGTGACCGGTCGACCGCGTCGAACGCTGACCTCGGCGCTGAGGGTCGGCTCAGTCGTCGCGATCACCGTGGTCGCCGCGGGGCGACGGAGGTGGCGCATCAGGAGCCCGCCGATCGCGGCGCCGACAAGGGCGGTCACGACGAGCACGATGATCAGCGGCATCTCCACTTTCTTTGCGAGAAAGTTCACGGAGACACTCGTGGTGTTGGCGAGCACGAAGGCAACCAGCAGGATGGCCAGGATCCAGCCGACAACGAGCCGGACCTTGCCGCCGCGGTCGCCGTCACTGTCGCGTCGTTCCGGTCGCTCGTTCATGGCTGCCTTTCTACTCGCGTCAGGCGCGGGCGTCGGTGATCTCGGTACTCATGAGATCGGCAAGCAAGTGCCTCAGCAGGAGAGCGAATCGCTCACGGTCGCGGCCGACCAATCCTCGAGTGCGTCACCGGCGTGCCGGGCGCCCGCCTCGTGCAGGCGCCTGCCTCACGCAAGCGCCGTACGGCCCGCGCTCCCGCCGGCGTCGGCCGCACGAGCGCGACCAGCGGCACCTTCACTCGAGCCGGCCGATGGAACGCAACAGCGTGATGCTCCGAAGGATCTGGCCCGTGCGATCCGCGGCCGAGCAACCCGCGAGGTACGCCGCCGCGTCGGCCATGTGCTCCACCGGTTCGAACCCGGAGGTGTCGACCCGTCCGGCCATCACGATCTCCGCGCCTTCGGTGAGCACGCCCGTGCCCGGAGCCAGTGCATTCACCGCGATGTCGTCGTCGTAGACCTCGGCCGCGAGCCCGGTCGTGAACCGCTCGAGCGCGGCCTTGGTCGCCCCGTAGGACGTCGTCGACGTGCCCATGGCGATCGCCGCGTACGGCGGGCCTTCCGGCGGTTCCGCGGTCGCGCTCGAGATGTTGATGATCGACCCCCGGCCGCCGGCGCGCATTCCCGGAACGACGTGCTGGGCGAGATCGGTAGGGGCGTGAACGTTCAGCTCGAACAGCAGGCGTCGTCGCCGCAGGGGCATCTCGGTGACCGGCGCGTAGATCGCGGCGGCCGCGTTGTTCACGAGGATGTCGATCGGGCCGAGCTCGGCTTCGACTGCGGGGACGATGCGGGCGCGATCGTCGGCGTGGGCGAGGTCGGCCCGAACTGCGAACCCTCGGGGCCCGTCGACAGCCTCGATGGTCGCCAGCGTGCGCTCGAGTGACCCGCCGACCGGCGCGCCGTCAACCTCGTGGGCGGTCCGGGCGGTGATCCCCACCGCGGCACCGGACACGGCGAGGCGCGCCGCGATCGCGGCGCCGATACCCCGACTCGCGCCGGTGACCAGCGCGACCCGCCCGGTGAGATCGGGGCGGTGGCGGTCACCCACGGTCGGAGACGACATCGGCGATCACGGCCCACACGACATCGTCGAGGGCCCGGACCGCAGCACCTCGACGCGCACCTCGATCTCGGCTGCGTCGTGCACACTGCCCGCGTAGAAGATCTGTCGCTCCACGGGTGTCGTGTCTAGGCGCGTCGTTCGACTCCTTCAAGTGATCCCCAGGCGTGTCACCTCTCGAACCCCACCGTGCGACTGGGGTCGAACTAGCGTTCTGTTCGCTTGAACGCCCACACCATCGTCTCGCTCGCGTCCGTCCTGGTGTTGGTCGGCGTGCACGTCACGACCGCCTACACCGGGTCCTGGAAGGGACCGTGGCGCAACAAGTTCTTGAGCGCGGCGACCGGCGTCTCCGTCGCCTATGTGGTCATGCAGCTCCTGCCCGAGCTGAGCCGAACCGACGCCACCATTCGTACGGCGGCGCGGTCGCTGCTGCCGTTCTTCGAGCGGCACGCCTACTTCATCACCGTGGTGGGGATCATCGCGTTCTACGCGAACTCACATCACATCACCATGTCGCGGCTCAGCCGGAAGTCCTCGGGTCTGGGTGACAGCGCCGACCGCCGGGCCTTCGTGACGAGCATGGTGCTCAACGGTGCGATGAACTTCATGGTGGCGTACACGCTCGGCGATCCGAACGACACCGAGTTCCGACCGATCGCCCTGTTCGTCATCGCGATGGCGCTGCACTACTTCGTCGCTGATCATTCGATGCACTCCAACTATGCGGACGAGTACCAGCGAGTCGGGAGGTGGGTCCTCGTCGCCGCCCTGCTCGTCGGTTGGGCGGCCGGCGTCGCGTTCGCGATCCCTGCGACCGCGCTCGCCTTGCTGGTCGCGTTCTTCGCGGGCGGCGTGCTCGTCACGGTGTTGTCGCATGAGCTCACCGCCGGCCCGGAGCGCAGTGTCGGCGCGTTTGCGGGCGGTGCGATCGTGTTCGCGGTGCTGCTCATGGGCTTGCGCACCGGCTGAACCGCCCGGCTCGAGAACCGCGGCCACGGCCCGTCACTACACTCCCTCGCCATGTCCGACTCACATAGCTCCACAGACTTCCGCCTCGACGGCAAGGTCGCGGTCGTCACCGGTGCCAGCTCGGGTCTGGGGGCTCAGTTCGCGCGGGCGCTCGACGCGGCCGGAGCGCGGGTCGTCCTCAGCGCGCGACGAGCTGACCGCCTCGAAGCGCTCGCCGCCGGGCTGACGGATCCGGTCGTCGTCCCGTTGGACCTGAGCACGCAGTCAGGACCGGCGGAGCTGGTCGCGCGAGCTGTCCGGGAGTGCGGACGGGTGGACGTGTTGGTGAACAACGCGGGCGACAGCGATGACATCGCCGCGTTGGACTTCCCCGTCGAACGCTTCCGCGAGATCGTCGAGATCAACCTGACCGTCCCCTTCGCGCTGGCCCAGGCCGCGGCGCGGGCGATGATCGACGCGGGCCGCGCGGGTTCGATCATCAACATCACGTCCCAGTTCGGCTCGGTCGGGGTGAACGGCGGGTTAGCCGCGTACACGGCCTCGAAGGGCGGGCTGACCAACCTGACCCGCCAACTCGCCGTCGAATGGGCCCGAACCGGCGTGCGGGTCAACGCGATTGCGCCCGGCTACTTCCGCAGCGAGATGACCGACGATCTCTATGCCGACGAGCACGGCCACGCCTGGCTCAGGCGTATGTCACCCATGGGCCGCGGCGGCGAGGACGGCGAGCTCGACGGTGCGCTCGTCTATCTCGCGAGCGATGCCGCCTCGTTCACGACGGGCGCCATCGTCGCCGTCGACGGCGGCTGGACCGCTACCTGACGCCGGCCCGACACACGCGGGCTTCGCTGCGTTGGTGCGCGAACCGTCGCTGGGCGCACCCAAACGCACCAACGGGTCGAGGTGGGCGCACTCACCGACTGCGTTGGTGCACTTTCCGTCGCAGAGCGCACCCAAACGCACCAACCGGTGGTGGGGGGCCGCGTGGGCGGGGGTGGCCCGGGTCAGACGGTGGCTTGTTCGAGGACGTGGACCACGCACGCCGAGCCGAGGCCGATGACGTGGGTGAGCCCGACCTTGGCGCCGTCGATCTGGCGGTCGCCGGCCTCGCCCCGCAGATGGGTCGCCACCTCGTACACGTTGGCGATGCCCGTCGCGCCGAGCGGGTGGCCCTTGGAGATCAGCCCGCCCGAGACGTTCACCGGCGTGGTCCCGTCCCGCCAGGGTCCGCGCTCATCGATGAACTTGCCCGCCTCACCGGGCTTGCACAGCTGCAGGTTGTCGTAGTGCAACAGCTCGGCGGTGGCGAAGCAGTCGTGCAGCTCGACGAGGTCGAGGTCGGCCGGATCGACGCCCGAGATCTCGTAGGCCTTGGCGGCGGCGTCGCGGGTGAGCGTGTTGACGTCGGGCTGGACCTGATCGGCGTCGGTCCACGGGTCGCTGGTCATCACGGACGCGCCGATCTTGATCGCCCGCTTGCGCTGATCATCCGACAGCGTCGCGAGCTTCTCCTCCGACACGAGCACCGCGGCTGCGGCCCCATCACCCGTCGGGCAGCACATCAACAGCGTGTTCGGGTAGGACATCATGTCGGCGTTCATCACTTCGTCGAGCGTGAACTGCTTCTGGTACTGCGCGAGCGGGTTCAAGGTGGAGTGCGCGTGGTTCTTCTCGGCCACCTTGGCGAACTGCTCGAAGCCCACGCCGTCGTGCTGGCCGGCGTACTCCATGCCGGCCTGGGCGAAGACCCCGGGCATGAGCGTGGTGCCGACGCGCCCCTCGACGCTCATGACCGCGCCGTAGCGGCCTTCCGGCTCGTAGGTCTTCTTGTCGGACCGGGCGCTCGCGCCGAGCAAGCCCTGCTTGCCCATCTGCTCGAGGCCGACGGCGAGGCCCATCTCCGCTTCGCCCGCCTTGATGGCCATGTACACACAACGCAGCGCGGTCGCGCCCGTGGCACACGCGTTGGCCACGTTGTACACGGGGATGCCGGTCTGGCCGATCTGCTTCTGGAGCCTCTGGCCGATGCCGCTCATCGCCTCGAAGAGGTTGCCGGCGCCGAGCACGTCCATGTCCGCGATGGTCACGCCACCGTCGGTCATCGCGGTCATCGCGGCCTCGGCTCCGAGGTCGATGAGGTCCTTGTCCACGTAGCGACCGAACTTTGTCATGTGGGTGCCGAGCACCCAGACGTCGCGCTCACTCATCGGATTGGCTCCTCTCGCGGCCGCGCCGGCCGCTGAGATCGGTGGGTCACGCGGGCTCGTAGCCGAAGGCGATGGCCTCGGTGCCGTCATCGTCGGTGCCGACCGGGAACGTCGTCATGCGGACGCGCATTCCGGCATCGACACGGTCGGGATCAGGCTCGATGTTGATGAGATTCGCCTTCACGACTCCGCCGCCGTCGAGGTCGACCACGCACGACACGTACGGCGTCGGCACCCCCGGTGCCGCGCGGTACACGATGGTGAAGGAGCGCACGGCACCTTCGTTGGCGAGGCGCTGCTGCTCAAAACCGGGGGCGCCGGTCTTCGCGTCGGCGTTCCGCCGGTCGAAGTACAGTGCTCCCGACTCCACGGAGCGGTTGGCCACGAGGTGAGGATCGTCACCATCGAGGACGAGGTAGTCAACGATCGGAATCTGCTTGGTCATCGCCCGAAACCTACCGTCTCGTGCCGCTCGGGCGCCCCTCGGACACGCAACGGGCACCGACGCCAGGCTCAAGGCCGAGCGCGTCACGCCGATCAACACTCATGAAAGCACGACGAGGAGGATCTGCCATGGCGACGGATGGGAACACCGAACGCGACGCCGCGATCTCACGGCTGAAGGCGAAACAGGCGTTCCGGGCGAACCTCGTGTCGTTCGTGGTGATCAACGCCTTCCTGGTCGGGATCTGGGCGGTCACCGGCGCGGGGTTCTTCTGGCCGATCTTTCCGATCCTCGGCTGGGGAATCGGCATCGCCATGCATGCCTGGCAGGTGTACGGCCGGCACGGCATCTCCGAGGAGGACGTCGCCCGCGAGATCGAGCGGGGCGGCGGAACCGTCACCTGAGAACGCGCCGACACCGGTACGCTCGGCGCGCACGCGAGCGTGGCGGAATTGGCAGACGCGCCAGGTTTAGGTCCTGGTGTCTTCGGACGTGGGGGTTCAAATCCCTCCGCTCGCACCGTTGGTGTCCCGCGGGCGCCCGAGGATGGCCCAATGGCCCGGCCGGCACCCGCGCCCGCTGGCTACGGTGAGCAGCCGCATGGGTGAGCGGTCCTGGTGGGCGGAGGACGACGGTGGCATCCAGGTCTCGGTCCGGGTGACGACCGGAGCACGTCGTTCGGAGCTCATGGGCGCGGCCGGTGAGCGGCTGCGCGTGCGCGTGGCGGCGCGGGCCGTCGAAGGCCAGGCCAACGTGGAGTTGCAGCGCTTGGTCGCGAAGCGGTTCGGCGTGCGCCGCTCGGCGGTCTCGATCGTTCGGGGCGAGCGTTCGCGGGAGAAGAGCCTCCGGATAGCCGGTCTCACCGCGCCGCCGGCCGACATCCTCGAGGCCTGAGCCCGGGGATCGGGCCACGGGCCGAGCTCACTGCCGCGTCGAGTTCCCGCCAGACGTGGTCCGCGCGACCGAACACGATGGCGACATGGACGAAGCCACTGCCCTCATCCTCACGCTCGAGCAGACACCGACCGACGCCCCGACCGCGTGCTCGGGTTGGACGGCCCACGAGCTCGTCGCCCACCTCGCGGCCGGCGCCGCCGAGATGGCCGACCTCACCGAGGACGCGGTCACGTTCGCGGCGCCCGGCCGGCCCGATGTCGTCCTGACCGCCGACCGCCACGGTGCACGCTCGAGCCTCGATGCGCCCACCGCCGCACCGGCCGCCTCGGCCGACCCAGACGTGCGGCGGCTCGCGCTCTGGGGTCGTCGGTCGAGCAGCGGTCCGATCCGCTGGCAGGGCCCCGAGACCGCCGGCGACCTCGGCCGGTTCCGGTGGCTCGAGGCCTGAGGTCCGGTCAGTGCCCACCGAGCGCGGTCGCGATGTCGGATTTCCGCTCGACTCGGGGGCGCGAGCCGGTCACGCTGGTCCGATGTTCGAGGACTTCGACCGGTGCTGCCGGGCCGTGCAGTCGAAAGACCCCCGCTTCGACGGGTGGTTCATCATCGCGGTGACCTCGACCCACATCTACTGCCGGCCGAGCTGTCCCGCTCGACCGCCGATGCTCAAGAACATGCGCTTCTACCCCACCGCGGCCGCGGCAAAGCGGGCGGGCTTCCGGGCGTGCAAGCGCTGCCGCCCCGACGCCGCGCCCGGATCCCCGGAGTGGAACATCCGCGCGGATCTCGTAGCCCGCGCCATGCGCCTGATCGCAGACGGCGTCGTCGACCGAGACGGCGTGGGCGGTCTGGCGGCAAGCCTCGGATACAGCGCCCGCCAGCTCGAACGGCTGCTGCTGGCCGAGGTCGGAGCCGGTCCGCTCGCGCTGGCCCGCGCGCAGCGGGCCCAGACCGCGCGCACCCTCGCCGAGACGACCGAGCTGCGGTTCGCCGACGTTGCCTTCGCGGCCGGATTCTCGAGCATCCGCCAGTTCAACGACACGATCCGCGCGGTGTTCGCGCTCACTCCGACCGAGCTGAGGCGACGGGCGCGTGGGGCCGAGAGGACCATGGCCCCCGGAACGCTCGCGCTCCGGTTGCCGCTGCGCACGCCGTTCTGTCCCGACAACCTGTTCGGTCACTTGGTGGCGACGGCCGTTCCCGGCTGCGAGGAGTACCGAGCGGGCGCCTATCGCCGCGCGCTTCGGTTGCCGAACGGCTCGGGCGTC
This sequence comes from Acidimicrobiia bacterium, assembly GCA_035646535.1. Classification (GTDB taxonomy): domain Bacteria; phylum Actinomycetota; class Acidimicrobiia; order IMCC26256; family JANYLB01; genus DASRPD01. The sequence goes on along the minus strand of DASRPD010000067.1, from coordinate 6,400 downwards.
GTCGCGTTGACGCCCCGACCCGATCACGTCGCCTGCACGCTGACTCTCGGCGACCGGCTCGATCGGCCTCGGCGTCGGCGCCGACTGGGAGCGCGCCCGAACCCAGCTCCGGGCAGTGGCGGGGATCGGCGACTGGACGGTCGAGATGATTGCGATGCGCGCGCTCGGCGACCCCGACGCCTTCCCCGTCACCGACCTCGGTGTACGCCGCGCCGCCGACGACCTCGGTGTCGCGTCGAGCGCTACCGCGCTGTCCCGACGCGCGGACAGGTGGCGACCGTGGCGGGCGTACGCGACCCAGTACCTCTGGTCGACCCACGACCACCCCATCAACCAGTGGCCGCCCAACCAACCAACACCCGGCCGGCCGACACCCGGCCAGGAGCCGTCCGACCGGGAACCATCCAAGGAGCACCGCCCATGACCACGATTCGATGCCGCGTCGTCGAGAGCCCGATCGGACCACTCACGCTCGCAGGCGATGACACCGCGATCACCGCGTTGTGCATGCAGGATCAAGCCCATCCGCCGCCCGGCCGGTCCGACTGGACTGTCGACCCGCACGCGTTCGCCGACGTCGCCGGTCAGCTCGACGAGTACTTCGCGGGCACGCGCCGTCGGTTCGACGTGGCGCTACGTCTCGAGGGGACGCCGTTCCAGCGCTCGGTGTGGTCGGCACTGCGCGAGATCCCGTACGGGGAGACGACGTCGTACGGCGCGTTGGCGGCCGGGATCGGCCGGCCGGGCGCGTCGCGTGCGGTCGGGCTCGCCAATGGCCGCAACCCGGTGGCGATCATCGTGCCGTGTCACCGAGTCATCGGAGCCAACGGGACGCTCACCGGATACGGCGGTGGACTGAACCGCAAGCGCCGCCTCCTCGATCTCGAAGGCGATCGCGAGACCCCTCAGCTCACCGCCACGTGACGGCGCCATCACGGACCACTACCGAACGTGAGCACGGGCGGCACCGCCGGCCACGCAGCGTGATCATCGTCGTCCGTCGGGAGCGAGACGCGTAACGTCTGTGGTTCATGAGCATATTGATCGTCGTTGTGATCGCCATCGGCTCGGCCTGCCTCGGCTTCCTCACCGCGGCAGCCATGGCCGCAGCCAAGCTCGGAGACCACGACATCGTCGAGCGCTCACGCTCGACGGGGCCGACCCGGGCGCTGCCCCAGCCGTCGAGGAACTAGCTCCGCTCCGCTCCGCACCGCGCGTCCATTCCTGCCGTGCGCCCAGTCCGCCGACGCGCACCAGGTCCGGTTCAGCGCCGCTTCTTCTTCTTGTTCTTCTTCTTCCCGCGCCGCAGGAAACCCCGCTTGTCGTCCTGCGCCTCGATCTCGGCCAACACCTCGGGCGCGGCGGCGTTCACGATGTCCTCGGCGCTGTCCAACAGCGCGGCAACGTCCTCACCGACGGGCTCGGGCTCGGGCCGACGAGCCGGCTTGCCCAGGCTCCCGTGGTTCCAGCCCGCGTCAAAGCGCCGCAGCTCGAAGAACGAACAGTCCTCCGGGCACCGCCAGGGCGCCTCCGGCGCGACGTCGAGGCGGCATTTCTGCACAATCTCGCCCGACGGATAGGTCCGGCTCTCGTAGTGGCGGCATTGGGTCCGCATCGGCATGGCGGCCATTCTGACACCCGGGTGACGCAGTTCCGGACCGCACGTGGGGTCAGGAATCTGGCCCGCCCGCCGATACATGCAGCGATGCCGTCAACTCCCGAGGCGCAGCGCGCGCGGCCCGACCCGGAACCAGTGCAGGCGATCTCGTATGACGAGCCCTCCACCGGCTTGCCCTCGGGCGAGCGCGAGCGACGGGGCGATGCTCGACCGCCGCCGTACCAGGCCATCGTCGAGGGGCTGGACCAGGGAATCTGGGCGATCGATCACGAGGATCGAACGACCTTCGTGAACGCCAGGATGGCAGCAATGCTCGGCTACGAGCCCGACGAGATGGTCGGGAGAATGCCGTACGACTTCATGGGTCCGGCACAGACACCGCCGGTCCGGCCCCGAGACGGGCGGCGCCACGGTGGGGCGGAGGGGGAGGACATCTGCTTCAGCCACCGGGACGGCCGAGATGTCTGGGCCCACGTCTCCACGGGGGCGATCACCGGAAGCACCGGCACGGTCGCCCTCGTCACCGACATCACCGACATCACCGATATCACCGACATCACCGACATCACCGATATCACCGACATCACCGACATCACCGACATCACCGACATCACCGAGCAGAGTCAGCTCGACGAAGGGCTCGGTCGCGAACGAGAGCGATCCCGTGCCCTCGTGCAACACTCCGCCGATCTCATCGTCGTCGTCAGAGCTGACGGGGCGATCGACGACGCGAGCCCTGCGGTCGAACCCATGCTCGGCTATCTCCCCATCGAGGTACGCGGGCGCGACATCGCCGAGCTGTTCTTCGACGAACACCACGCAGCGGAGATCCGCGCGGGTTTCCTCGCCCCGACCTCACAGATGGGCCATCGCCTTCCGGCCGAGCTCTGCCTGCGCCATCGGGACGGGTCGCTGCGCTGCTGCGAGGTCGTCGTGCACAACCTCGTCGACGATCCCAGCGTCGGCGGGATCGTCGTCAACACTCACGACATCACCGAGACCCGTCGTGCCGAGCGCCGCTTCCGCGCGCTGCTCGAAGGCTCTCAGGACATCGTCGTCGTGCTGCACGACGACGGTGAGTGGTTCGCGAGCCCCGCGGGCACTCGCATCCTCGGCCACCCACCCGGAATCGAGCCCCCAGGCGGTCTCCTGTCACTCATCCATCCCGACGACGCAGAGACCGCCGCGACGGCAATCGCTGATCTGCGCGCGGGGAGCCGCGACCCCGAGGAGCGCCTCGAGATCCGGGCCCGGGCGACCGACGGCACCTACCGCTGGCTCAACGCGTCGGCCCGGGACCTCACCGACGACCCGCTCGTTCGCGGCGTCGTGATCACCGCGCGCGACGCGACCAAGCAGCACGACGCCGAGGCCGCGCTGCACCGGTCCGAGCAGTGGTTCCGCGCCCTCGTGCAGAACCAGAACGACATCGTCACGGTCGCTGACCTCGACGGTGTGATCCGCTACATCACACCCAACGCCGAGCCCATGCTCGGCTTCTCGATCGACGAGCTCGAGGGAAGCAAAGTGCTGCCGCGGATCCATCCCGATGACCGCGCCGCCCTCCTCCACATGATCGGCACGCAGATCCTGCCCGGCGCCGAGCGCCGCCCCATCGAGTACCGCCAACTTCGCGCCGACGGCACCTGGATCTGGCTCGAGGCCACCGCGAGCCGGTTGGCGCCGGAGTTCGAGATCGACGGGGTGATCGTGAACTCCCGAGACGTCACCGAACGGCGTCGCGCGCAGGAGGGGCAGCGGCGGAGCGAGCAGGAGTTCCGCGATGCGTTCGCCACTCGCCGATCGGCATCGGCTTCGCGACGCTCGACGGTCACCTGACGTGGGTCAACGCGGCGCTGAGCCGCATCCTGGGCGTCCCCGAGGAGAACCTCATCGGCACCCACATCGACGTGATCTCACAGGACGGCGAGCTCGCGCGCGAATGGGCTGAGACAACACGGCTCCTTGCCGGCGACATCGCCTCCTTCACGAGCGAGAGGCGCTACGACCACCCCGGCGGCCGCACGGTGTGGAGGCTCCTGCACGTGTCGCTCGTGCGCGACGGCGCCGGTCGGCCCAAGCAACTCCTCGGCCAGGTTGAAGACATCACCGAGCGCAAGCATCGGGAGCTGCGCCACCGCCATGACGCGGAGCACGACGCGCTCACCGGCGCGTGGAACCGCGCCGGGATGCGCCGCATCCTCGGTGATGCGTGGCGGGCGCGGGAGTTCGAGCATCCGCTTGCCCTGCTGTTCGCGGACCTCGACGGCTTCAAGCTCGTCAACGACCAGTACGGACACGATGCCGGAGACGAGGTGCTGCAACACGTCGCGAGCCGTCTCCGCAACGTCGTGCGGAGCGGGGACGAGGTCGCCCGCTGGGGTGGTGACGAGTTCCTCGTGCTGTGCCCGGGCGTACGCGACGCGGCGGAGGCGACCAGCGTCGCCGAACGGATCCGCGAGGCGATCGCGGCTCCGTTCCGGCTCGCGGTCGGCGACGTGCGCATCGGGGTCAGCGTGGGCGTCGCCCTCGAAGGGGGACACGACTCGCCCGAACGCGTGCTGCGAGAAGCGGACGCCGCGAGCTACAGGGCGAAGCTGGCCGGACGCGATCGAGTGATCGGCGCTGAGCGCTGATCGGCGGGCTCAGTCGGACATCCACGCGGAGGCGTTGCCGGCCAGGTAGCGGCTGACGGCGAGACAGCGCTCGAGCGTCTCGCACGGCACCTCTTCGCCGTGACGCATGCGCACCAGCGAGACCTTCTGGCGGGCGACGACGCGCAGGCTGCGTTCCGGCGCATCGAGCGCCGCCGGATACGAGTCGATCGCGGAGACGTCGAGCGCGAAATCGGGTCCACCGATGCCGGCGAGCTCGGTCGCCAGGACGAGCAGGTCGGGCACGCGTCCGAGCGGCGGCAGTGCCCAGGTGAACAGCAACGGGAAGTGGAACTCGTCGGGCGGGTCGTTCTCCGGTGCGTCGAGGACGAAGTCCTCGAAGCCGAGCAGCACCCTCGGGTCGATCTCGAGCGCGAGGTACAGATCGACCGGTCCTTCGCACCCTTCCTCCGGGTGAAGGTCGACCTCCCAGGTCTGGCGGAGCGAGTAGCTCTCGACGAAGTGTCGTTCGTCGTGGACGTGAAAGCCGTGCTCGACGGCATGATCCTTGAGATCGGCGACGAATCCGGCGACATCGAGTACGGCCACGGGTAGCCGATCAGATCGCGAACGCGTCGCGAACGAGCACCGCCGCGTCATCGACCGCGACCTTGGCTCGATCCACCATCGCGCCCATGCTGAAGAATCCGTGGAACATGCCGTCGTAGGTCGTGGCCGTGACGGTGTTGCCGGCCATGGCAAGCGCGTCGGCGTAGGCGACGCCCTGGTCCCGGAGGGGATCGAACTCCGCGGTGACGACGAACGCCGGTGGGAGACCAGCGAGGCTCTCGGCCCGCGTCGGCGTGACTCGCCAGTCGTCACCCTCGCTCGGGTCGTTCAAGTAGTGACCGTAGAACCACTGCATGGCGTCACGCGTGAGCATGTAACCCTCAGCGTTCTCGATCATCGACGGCCGCTCGAACTCGTACTCGACGGCCGGGTACACGAGCAGCTGAAACACGAGCTGCACATCCGCGTCACGTGCCGCGATCGCGGTGACCGCCGCGAGGTGTCCGCCCGCGCTGTCTCCGCCGACCGCGAGTCGCGCGGGATCGCCGCCGAGCTCACCGGCGTGGTCCGCGACCCACCGAAGGGCTGCGAACGCATCGTCGACGGCGGCCGGAAATTGATGTTCGGGCGCCAGGCGGTACTCGACCGAGACGACGACGCATCCAATCGTGTTCGCGAGGTCGCGACATATCCCGTCGTGGGTTTCGAGATCACCGATGACCCACCCTCCACCGTGGTACCAGACGAGCATGGGCAGCGGCGCGTCCGCGTCGCGTGCGTAGAGGCGGGCGGGGATGTCACCGGCCGGACCGGGAATGGTCAGGTCCTCGACTCGATCGACCGAGGCCGACTCGTCGGAAGCGGTCATCGCCCGCATCTGCTCGCGCACTCCGTCGGGGGTCATTGCGGTGACGTCACCGAAGCCGGACGCGTTGATGAGGTCGATGATCACCTGGGCTTGTGGATCGAGCGGCATCTTGAGTCAGTCTCCCCGGGTCGGGTCTGCCCCAGCGTCGCGCATCCGGGTCGCGAGCGCCCGCAGGGCCCGGCCGCGGTGCGAGATGGCGGCCTTCTCGTCCTCACCCAGCTCCGCGAAGGTTCGACCCCCCGCCCCGGCCGGCTGGAAGACGGGGTCGTAACCGAAGCCGAACGATCCCCTCGGCGCGTCCGAGATCGTGCCCTCGACGACGCCCTCGGCAGCCAGCTCGGCGCCGTCGGGATCGGCGAGTACCACGACGGTCCGAAAACGCGCGGTACGGGTGGTGCGGGTCAACGAGGCGAGCTCGGCGAGGAGTCGGGCGACGTTGTCGGCGTCGGAGGCGCCGTCGCCGGCGTAGCGTGCCGATCGGATGCCGGGCGCGCCGCCCAGCGGGTCGACCTCGAGACCGGTGTCATCGGCAAGCGCGGCCGTGTCGGTAGCCCGAACGAGGGCCTGCGCCTTGATCCGCGCATTCTCGCGCAATGAGGCACCGGTCTCTTCGACCTCGGGTACCGACGACGGTCGCGCCACGAGCTCGAGGTCGAGATCCTCACCACCCAGGATCGTCGCTATCTCGCGCGCCTTGTCGGGGTTGGCGGTGGCGAGGACGACCCGGCGCGTCACGGTTGGGGTCGGGGT
>DASRPD010000066.1:0-9836 GCA_035646535.1 Acidimicrobiia bacterium | reverse complement strand
AGTCTGCGCCGGTGGACCACCGGGTACGGGTCTTGACCGACGAGGACGTCGACGCGGTGCTCGCGATCCGAGCGCAGGCCTTCGCCGGCGCGACATCGGATGCGGCGCGGGCGAAGCTGGCCGCGGCCGTCGCCCGGGGGGTGAGCCTCGGTGTGGACGTACGGGGTGAGGTCGCCGGAGTCCTGTCGATCCACGCGATGGGCCAGTTCTTCGGCGGCCGGTCGGTGCCGATGGGCGGCGTCGCCGGCGTTGCCGTGAGGGTGGAGCACCGCAGCACGGGCGTCGCCTCCGCGCTCCTCGCCGCCGCGGTCGAACGGATGCACACCGCCGGCCAGGCGGTGAGCTCCCTGCATCCTGCCACCTCCGGTTTCTACCGGCGTGCCGGCTGGGAGCTCGCCGGTGGGTTCCCGGTGCGAACCGTGCCGACCCGAGTGCTCACCACGCTGCCGCGCGGCGAGCCCACTCGGCTTCGGACCGGCTCATCGGCCGACTATCCCGCGCTGGGGGGCTGCTACCGGCGGGCGGCGCCGGCGCGGACGGGTTGGGTTGACCGGCCCGACTGGTACTGGCCCGATGAGTACTCCCGCGGCGAGCCCGGCACAGCGGGTGAACACCTGGTCGTGTTCGACGGCGTGAATGGCGGCGTCGACGGCTTCGCACGGTACCGCCACTGGAGGCGCGGATCCGCGTTCGGCTACACGATCGAGGTCAGCGAGCTCGTCGCGACCGACGTCGTTGCCGAGCTCACCCTGTGGCGCGCGATCGGTTCATTCGCCATGCAGGCCGAGACCGTGACCATCATCGGCGGGTCCGCCGAGCGGCTGGTCCTCGTGCTCGGAGAACAGGACGTCACCGAGCGCGACGCGAACGACTGGATGACGAGGTTGGTGGACGCCCGTGCCGCGATCGCGGCGCGCGGCTACCCACGAGCCGTGACCGCTGCGGTGCACCTCGAGCTGCGCGACGAGCTCGCGCCGTGGAACGACGACCGGTGGATCCTCGAGGTGTCACACGGCAAGGGCTCACTCACCCGCGGCGGAACCGGGGCGGTGCGCCTCGGGATCCACGCGCTCTCCGGCCTCTACACGGGATTCCTGAGCGCCCGCGATCTTGCCGGGATCGGGGCGCTCGCCGGCTCGACCGACGACTGCGCCACGCTCGACGCGGTCTTCTCCGGCCCGCGCCCTTCCATGATTGACTACTTCTGAGCGCCGTGCTCCCGAGCCCGGCGGAACCGCGGCCGCCCGGCGCGGGTTGGTTCAGGCGAGGGCGCGAACGGCTCGCTCGATCGCTCGGCGGGCACTGACGAGTTGGCGCTCCACCGTGAACAGATCCGACGCGATCGCGGAGTCGGGGGTGCCGTCGTAGCGCTCGGCGACGATCACCACCCGCTCGGTCAGCTCGGTCAGCTGCGAGCGGAGGGTTGCGAGCTCGGCATGGTCGGAGCCTCGGTTCATCCGCTCAGCCTGGTGGGCCGCCCCGACTCCTGGCAAGGCCGGGGACCCGACTCCTGGCAAGGCCGGGGACCTGACTCCTGGCAAGGCCGGTGACCGGACTCCCGGCGAAGCCGACGGTTCCGGCAAAGTCAACCGGATCGCGAGGGGGCGCCGGTACGATGACCCGATGCTTCGCCGACTCGACGCCGCCGGCGCGCGCGCCGAGCTGACGGCGCGCGTCGTGCCCGACCCGGCGGTCCGCGACGCGGTACACCAGATCCTCGCCGACGTCCGCACGCGCGGCGACACGGCCGTGTGCGAGTACACCGAGCGGTTCGACGGCTGTCGCCTCGACACATTCGCGGTCGACCTCGCGGACGCGGAGGCGGCCCGGGGCGCAATTCCGGGTGAGCTGCGGGCCGCGCTGGACCTGGCCGCCGGTCGGATTCGCACCTACCACGAGGGCCAGGCCGGAGTGGCCGTTCCGCCCGGGATCGACGCGGATGGCATCACGGTGCGCGAGCTGACCCGCCCGATCGACCGAGCGGGCCTCTACGCACCCGGCGGTCGGGCCACCTACCCGTCGAGCGTCCTGATGACTGCGATCCCCGCGAGCGTCGCCGGAGTCGGCAGGACCGCGCTGTGTGTGCCCCCCGCGGCCGACGGTCGCATCCCCGAAGTGACCCTGGCCGCCGCCGCCATCGCCGGTGTCGACGAGATCTACCGCGTCGGAGGAGCGCAGGCCATCGGCGCGTTGGCCTACGGCACCGAGACCATCGGTCGGGTCGACCTGATCGTCGGTCCGGGCAACGCGTACGTGGATGCCGCCAAGCGGGAGGTCGCGGGCGACGGCACGGTCGGGATCGAATCCCCGGCCGGACCCTCCGAGCTGGTCGTGCTCGCGGATCACACCGCACCGTGTGACGCCATCGCCGCCGATCTCGTAGCGCAGGCTGAGCACGGTCCCGGCGGGCGCGCGATTCTCGTCACCTCCCAGCCCGATGTCGCCGACGCCGTCAGCGACGCCGTCGGAGCACTTCTCGACGCCGGTGACGTCCGCGATGCTGACGAGGTTCGCGCCGCGCTCGAAGCGGGTGGGCGCGCGGTCGTCGTTCGGGACGAGACCGAAGCGCTCGCGGTGGTGAACGAGATCGCCCCGGAGCACCTGGAGATCGTCACGACCGAACCGGAACGACTGCTCGGATCCATCCGCAATGCGGGCGCGGTGTTCCTCGGCCCGTACGCCGCGACCGCGCTCGGTGACTACGTCGCCGGCGCGAACCACGTGCTGCCCACCGGCGGTGCGGCGCGCTTTGCGAGCGCGTTGCGGGTTGACGACTTTCTCCGTCACCTCCACGTCGTGCGGGCCACCGAGGACGGCGTGCGGGGGCCGGTCGGGAAGGCCGCAGCGCGCATCGCCCGGGCCGAAGGTCTCGACGCGCACGCGCGCTCGATCGAGATTCGCGCCGAGGAAGACGACGCTACTGTCGATGGGCCGACGGTCGACGACTCGACTGTCGGCGGGGCGAGCTCGCGATGACCAGGCAGATCACGATCCGCCCGCGAGACGATCTTCGCGCGCTCGAGGGCTACCACTCGCCGCAGCTCGACGTCTCCGTTCGACTCAACACGAACGAGAGTCCGTACCCGCCTCCGCCCGCGTTCGTCGACGCGTGGCTGGCCGCGCTGCGTGCCGCCCCCCTGCACCGATACCCCGACCGCGCCGCGAGCCGATTGCGTGCGGCCGTTGCCCGACGTCTCGAACAACCGGCCGAGCGCGTCTTCTGCGCCAACGGTTCCAACGAGGTGCTCCAGACGTTGCTGTTGACCTACGGCGGTCCGGGCCGGCGCGCGCTCGTGTTCGAACCCACCTACGCACTGCACTCCCACATCGCTCGCATCACCTCCACCACGGTGCTCACTGCCGATCGTGACGATCGCTTCGACATCGACATCGACGCCGCGCGCGCCCGCATCGTGAGTGATCGACCCGAGGTCGTCTTCCTCTGCAGCCCGAACAACCCGACGGGCACCATCGACCCGCGCGCGACGGTGGAGGCCATCTTGGATGTCGCTCCGGGTCTCGTCGTCGTCGACGAGGCCTACGGAGAGTTCGCCCACGACAGCGCGCTCGATCTCGTGGGCGACGACGTGGGTCTCGTCGTCGTGCGGACCTACTCCAAGGTGTGGTCGCTCGCCGCCCTGCGTCTCGGGTGCTGCGTGGCCGCGCGCGAGGTAGTCGCCGAGCTGGACAAGGTCGTGCTGCCGTACCACCTCGATGTCGCCACCCAGGCCGCCGGGATCGTCGCGCTCGAGTACTCGGCCGAGATGGATGTGCGTGTCGCCCGCCTCGTCGAGGAACGAGAGCGGCTCTTTACGGCGCTGGGCGAGATGGACGGGATCACGGTCTTTCCGTCCGGCGCGAACTTCCTGCTGTTCCGGGTCGACGGAGACGGTCACGCCGTGTGGCAGGCGCTCGTCGATCGTGACGTGGTCGTCCGTGACTTCTCGGACTGGGATCGCGTGGAAGGCTGCTTGCGCGTCACGATGGGTACCCCAGAGGAGAACGACACGTTCCTCGCCGCTCTGGGCGAGGCACTCGAGGAGTTGCCGTGAGCCGCACCGCGCGTATCGAGCGGAAGACCAACGAGACCACGATCACGTTGGATCTCGACGTCGACGGGTCCGGCCAGGCCCGCGCCGGCACGGGGATCCCGTTCTTCGACCACATGCTGGAACAGCTCGGCCGTCACGGTGGGTTCGACCTGACGATCGTGGCCGAGGGTGACCTGGCTGTCGACCTGCACCACACGGTCGAAGACGTCGGGATCGTCTTGGGGACCGCACTCAGCCAAGCGCTGGGTGACAAGGCGGGCGTCCGCCGGTTCGCCTCCGCGCTCGTGCCGCTCGACGAGGCCCTCGTCCAGGTCGCGCTCGATCTGTCCGGGCGGCCCTTCTTCGTCTACGACGTCGACCCCGTCGCCGAGTGGATCGGAACCTTCGATCCCCAGCTCATGGAGGAGTTCTGGCGGGCGTTCGTCGTCGCGTCGAACATCACCCTGCACCTGCGATCCCTCTCGGGGCGCAACGGTCACCACATCATCGAGGCGTCGTGCAAGGGCGTGGCCCGGGCCCTGCGTGACGCGGTGCGCATCGAGGGAGTCGGGGTTCCGTCGACCAAGGGCAGTCTGTAGGCCGTGTTCGACATCTACCCGGCGATCGACCTGCGTGGCGGTCGCTGCGTGCGCCTGCACCAGGGTGACTTCGAGGCCGAGACCGTCTACGACGACGACCCGGTCCAGGTGGCGCGCGCCTACCAAGCCGCTGGTACGCGCTGGATCCACGTCGTCGACCTCGACGCGGCGCGCACGGGCACGGCCCACAACCTTGCGGTCATCGAGGCGATCACCGCGAACACGTCGTGTCGGATCCAAAGTGGCGGCGGGGTGCGATCGGTCGAGGCGGCGGGCGCGCTGCTTTCGGCCGGTGTCGCGCGCGTCGTCGTCGGCACTGCTGCGGTCGAGCGTCCCGAGCTCGTGGAGGAGCTGGCCACCCTGCATCCCGGCGCGGTCGCGGTCGGTCTCGACGTGCGAGGCCGCGAGGTGGCGACACGGGGCTGGGAGCGGGGGAGCGGCCGCGATCTCGTCGACGCGGCCCGGGCATTCGACGACTGCGGTGCCGCCGCGCTGATCGTCACCCAGATCGAGCGCGACGGGACGCTGGGCGGTCCGGACCTCGACACCCTCACCCTCGCCCTCGGGGCCTCTTCGGTGCCCGTGATCGCGAGCGGCGGTGTCGCCGTGCTCGATGACCTGCGGGCGATAGCGGCCCTCGCCGTCAACGGTCGTCGCTGCGACGGCGTGATCGTGGGCAAGGCGCTCTACGAAGGCCGGTTCACCCTCGCCGAGGCGCAGAGCGCGGTTTCCTGAGCGTCGCGTGCTGAGCGTCCTGACCCGAGGATCCTGACCCGGCGCCGCAGGCCGACCCCCGGCCCAAGAGCCCTGGACCAAGAACCGGCACCGAGGTCATGTTCCAGGGGGTACGGTCGGTGGACACACGAGCACTCCGAGAGGAGCACCATGATCGACGGTGACAATGGCGTGGTCGACGAAGCGTTCCTGCGGCGCTACCGCGAGCTTCTCGACGCCGAACAGGCAGCCTTCGACGAGCTCGAGCACGCCATCGAAGACGGTGACCGGGCCCACTTCGAGACCGACCTGCTGGCCTGGAAACGCACCCTCGAACGTCGCACTGCCTTCCTCGAGCGCCATCGCCTCGCCCTCCAACCCGTCTCGAGCTGACCCGGTGCTGCGGGCTTGACGAGTCCGTAAGCTTCGGCTTACACTCCGGCAGTGGAAGCCGCTCTGCGCGCCATCGCCGAACCCCGTCGCCGCGCCATCCTGCGGCTCGTGCGTGACCATGAGCTGCCCGCGGGCGAGATCGCCGCGCACTTCGACGTCTCCCGCCCCGCGATCTCCCAACACCTGGGTGTCCTGAAGGACTGCGGGCTCGTCGCCGAGCGCCGCGTCGGCACCCGTCGTCTGTACCGGATGCGTCCGGAGGCGCTCGCGGAGCTGCGCGCGCATCTCGACGACTTCTGGGGCGAAGGCCTCGCTCGCTTGAAGGAAACCGTCGAAGCCAAGGAGGAGTCCCGTGGACGTCGTGGAGCGTGAGATCCGGGTGGAGGCATCACCCGAGGTGGTCTACGGCTACCTCATCGAGCCCGAGCTGCTGACCCGATGGATGGGGGTCTCGGCCAAGCTCGAACCCCAGCCCGGTGGCCTGTACCGGGTGGACCTGAACGGTCGCAACGTCGCGCGCGGCGAGTTCGTCGAGCTGGCCCCATACGAACGGGTCGTGTTCACGTGGGGCTGGGAGGACGAGGGCCACGAGGTCCCGCCCGGCTCCACCACCGTTGAGGTCATGCTGGTTCCCGACGGCACCGCCACCGTCGTCCGGCTCCGCCATTCCGGTCTCAGCGGCGTCTGGGTCGACCGCCACACCGAGGGCTGGGACCACTACCTCGCCCGGCTCATCGTGGCGGGCGCCGGTGGCGACGCCGGAACCGACCCCTGGACGGGCTGGCCGCCGACTCGAAACCCGCTCACCCCGAACACCGTTCGATCCGAGCACCGTTCGATCCCGATCCGTCATCAACGAACGAGGAGCAACGATGGGAAACCCGGTTGTGCACTTCGAGGTCGCCGGCCCGGACGCCGCGGCGATCCAGGACTTCTACGCCAATCTGTTCGACTGGAAGATCGACGCCGACAACCCGATGAACTACGGGATGGTCGATACCGGCGAAGGTATCGGCGGCGGCGTCGGACCGACACCCGACGGTCAGCCCCACCTCACCTGGTACGTGCAGGTCGATGACCCGCAGCGCTACCTCGAGCTCGCCGAGCAACGTGGCGGCAAGACGGTGATGCCGGTGATGGAGATCCCCGATGGGCCGACGATCGCGCAGTTCAGCGACCCGGCCGGCAACGTCGTGGGTCTCATCAAGGGTTGAGCGACCAGGTGGGACGGGGCAGCGAGTCGCCCCGTGAGCTCCGGGGCGAGCTCGCCCGACTGGTCGGTGTGTCCGGTGAAGTACTGCGACGCGTCCGCAACGGTTTGGGTCGTCGGCCGAAAGCGTAGGCTCACCCGGCCATGGAGCCGGTCACGCCTTTCGATCAGGAGACCGCGGTTCGCTGCATCGACGCCGATCGCTACGAGGCCGATATGTCGACGGCGTGGTGGGTCGCGCGGGGTCCGAACGGCGGTTACCTCGCCGCGGTCATCCTGCGCGCCCTGGCCGCGACCGTCGACGACCCGCAGCGGTCGCCCCGCTCGCTCACCGTCCACTACGCGAGCCCGCCGACGGAGGGCACGGTGCGGCTCATCACCACCCGCGAACGCGTCGGCCGCTCCCTCACGACGGTGACGTGTCGAACCGAACAGGACGGTCGCTTGGTGGCGCTCGCGGTCGCCGCGTTCTCGGCGCCGCGACCGGGCCCTGAGTTCTGCGATGTGGTGATGCCCCAGGTGCCCGGACCGGAGGCGTTCGTGCCCCGCCCGTTGCCGGCCGAGGCGCCGCCGATCGCGCGGCGTTGGGACACCCGCTGGGCCATCGGCCGTCCGCCGGTTCCCGGCGCGCCGGGAACCGGCGGGTGGATCCGGTTGCCCGAGGTTCGCTCCGTCGACGCGCTCGTCGCCGCGGCGATGACCGACGGATGGATACCGCCCATGTTGGGGAGGATCCAAGAACCGGCGATCGTGCCCACGGTCGACCTCACGATCCACTTCCGCTCCGAGCTGCCCCATCCGGGTCTCGCGCCGGATGCCTACGTGCTGGCCGTGTTCCGCACCCGCGCTGCCGCCGGAGGCTTCCTGGAGGAGGACGGCGAGATCTGGGCACCCGACGGGACCCTGTTGGCCCAGAGCCGCCAGCTCGCCACGATCCTCCCGTTCTCCTTCTAGGACGGTCCGTTCCAGTCCGAGCCCGTTCCCCGCCCCCGAGGTTTGATGGTTCTGTGACGCTGGGCGTCACGAAACCATCAAACCTCGGAAGGTCGGTCGGGGCGAGCGAGTAGCCCGCCGAGGCCGCTACTGGGTGCGGTCGCGCAGGAGGTAGCGGATCTCGGTGAGGAGATCGACCTCGTTGGCCGCCGCGTCCTTCTTGGGCATGATCTTGGTCACCGCGCGGATGATGAAGAACAGCACCGTGCCGATGATCGCGAAGCTGATCACCGTGTTCAGGAACGCGCCGTAGCGGATCACGCTGTCGCCGATGTCGATCGTGAGCGACGAGAAGTCCGGCTGACCGCCGATTGCGGCGACGATCTGCATGAGGATGTCGTCGGTGAACGACGTCACGACGGCACCGAACGCGACGCCGATGATGACCGCGACGGCGAGGTCGACGACGTTCCCGCGGAGCAAGAAGTCTCTGAGGTCCTTCAACATGATGGTGTCGCCTCCGGCGGTGGTGTGAGGTGGGCGCAGTGACTACGCACGTGATCCGGACGATGCGCCAGCGGCAACCGGATCCACCTCGTGGACCAAGAACGCGAGCACGAGCGCTTCCTCACGCCACGCGTCGTACCGGCCCGAGGGTCCGCCGTGGCCCGCGCCCATCTCCGTCTTCAGGACGAGCAACCGATCGTCACGCTTGGTGGCCCGCAGCTTGGCCACCCACTTGGCCGGTTCCCAGTACTGCACCCGAGGGTCGTTGAGGCCGCCGGTCACCAACAAGGCGGGGTAGTGCTTCGCTTCGACGTTGTCGTACGGGGAGTAGGACTTCATGACCGCGTAGATCTCGGGGTCGGCGACCGGGTTGCCCCACTCTTCCCACTCGGTCACGGTGAGCGGCAGCGACTCGTCGAGGATCGTGGTCACGCAATCGACGAATGGCACCTGGGCCACGATGGCTCGGAACAGGTCGGGACGGAGGTTCGCGACCGCGCCCATCAACAGCCCGCCGGCGCTGGCGCCGCGGGCGGCGAGCCGGTCGGGTGATGTGTAGTGCTCAGCCACGAGGTGCTCGGCGGCGGCCGTGAAGTCGGTGAACGTGTGCATCTTGTTGGCGAGACGGCCGTCGTCGTACCAGTGTCGGCCCATCTCGCCGCCGCCCCGCACGTGGGCGGTGGCGTAGACCCAACCCCGGTCCAGAAGGCTCAGCCGCGACGAGGAGAACGCCGGATCGGCGGAGATCTCGTACGACCCGTAGCCGTACACGAGACACGGCGCGCTCCCGTCGAGCGGGACATCGGTGCGGTGCACGACCGAGATGGGGACCCGCGCGCCGTCGGGTGCGATCGCCCAGAGCCGCGACGAGGTGAACGCGTCGGGGTCGTACCCGCCGAGCACGGGTTGGCGCTTCACCAGGTCCGTGGCCCGGGTGACCATGTCGTAGTCATACGACGAGATCGGCAGCACGAGCGAGGTGTAGTCGTAGCGCAACGTCGTCGTGTCGAACTCGAGGTTCGCGCCGGTCCACACCGAATACACAGGGTCGGGGAGCGCGATCGTGTGTGAGCGCTCCGGATCGGACAGGTCGAGGACCCGGAGCCGTTCGAGCCCGTTGGCGCGTTCTGACACCACGATGTGGTCGACGAACGCGTCGACTCGCTCGAGGCGGACCTGTGGGTCGTGGGCCACGAGCTCATGCCAATGCTCGCGCCCGGGTGCGTCCACCGTCGCGGAGCACAAGGTGAAGTTCTCCGCGCCGTCGACGTTGGTGAGCACGAGGAACCGGCTGCCGTCGCGATCGGACGCGTGGTGGTCGACCGAGTACTCGACGCCCTGCTCGCGTGGGGAGATGACCCGCGGCGTCGCGTCGGGCTCGTCGGTGGGCACGAACCACATCTCGGTGGTCGTCTTCGATGCTGACGAGATGAGCACGTAGGCGTCTGA